>NZ_JBSPUD010000010.1:0-148485 GCF_056861525.1 Stenotrophomonas sp. 82F1 | reverse complement strand
TGGGCCGGGCGGGTTGGGTTCGCGGGGGACGCCGTGAATCCGTCCATGGAGGCTTGGCCGCGCCATCCATGGCGCGGACACCCCCGCGAACCCAACCCGCCCGGCCTCTGACGGTTTCCTGCGGCGTCCACCCACGCAAGAAGAAAAAAGATCAAAAGCAAAAGCAAAAGCAGCATGGCCGGTTGCCCACGCTTCCAGTAGAGTCGAGCCCGCGCTCGGCTCAGAGCGCAGCGACCCGCTGTTGCTCTTCTTTTTTCTTTTCCGTGGGTGGGCCGCGCGGAAATCTGTCAGCGGCCGGGCGGGGTGGGGCGGGCGGGGTATCCGCGCCATGGATGGCGCGGCTAAGCCCCCAGGGATGGGTTCACGGCGTCCCCGCCCGTCCTACCCCGCCCGGCCAGCCCTCCGGAAGCCAGCGCTTTACGCGACCAACCCAACCCCCACCCACGAGGGGCTGCGCCGTTCGCCGACCTTCGCCGCCGATGCGCGCATGAATCTGCGCAAGCGCATTTCTGTAATCGTTCCCACAACGCCGCACAGCAGCATCGCCGCTGACGAAGTTCCATTAAAAGTGGGCGCCAATTCACATTTTGACGCCGCGTTGATCCTGATCAATGGACTTGTCGCAATCGGCCTGCACAATGGCGGCCCGTTCGGCATGGCGCGCCGTCTTTGATGCAGCGCGAGGGGCGTCGGATGGGAAAGCAGTACTGATCCAACAGGTACAAGGAGCGCGGAGCACTGCCACTGGGGAGCGGCAGCCGCGCAGGTACCGACCGGGTCCGGCGGCCGGTTGCGTCTGCGGGGATGGGGACGCAACCGGCAACCTCTGCCTGAATGGGGCAGGTCAATCACGACGCCTTCACATTTCTCGCTGAACGCGAGCAAATCGTTGTGATTCATGGTCTTAGGGGTTTTAATTCATCCATGACCTGCTAACCTGCGGTGATGATTCGACGTTCTCTGGCCTGCATGCTCACTCTCGGCCTGGTCGCCTGTGCGACCCAGCCGACGTCCCCTCCGACTTCGCCCCAGGCCAGCAGTACGCCGCGCCACCCGGCGGCCAAGCCTCAGGGCCCGGCCGAAGCCGCGCCGGAAGCGGCAGCCGCTACGGCTGCGCCGGTCGATCTCACCCCGGTGCCGTTCGAAACCGCGCGCGCCAGGTTCATTGCCGATACCGCCAAGCGTTACGGCCTGAAGCCCGATGAGATCCGCAACGTGCTCGACCAGGCGCAGGTGCGCCAGCCGATCATTGCCGCCATGTCGCGGCCGGCCGAACGGGTCAAACCGTGGAACGAATACCGGCCGATGTTCATCAGCAAGGCGCGCATCGATGGCGGCAAGGCGTTTCTTGCCCAGCATCGCGCCGAACTGGACCGTGTGCAGCAGCGCACCGGTGTGCCGGCTGAAGTGATCGTGGCGATCATCGGCGTGGAAACCAGCTACGGCAAGAATGCCGGCAGCCATCGCGTGCTCGACGCGCTGTACACGCTCGCCTTCTATTACCCGCGCAGTGGCGACCCGGCCAAGCTGGAACGCGAAGTACGCCGCGAGCTGTTCTTCCGCGATGAACTGGCCAAGCTGTTCGAACTCGGCCGCGAGGAAAAGCTGGACATCACCACGCTCAAGGGCAGCTATGCCGGCGCGATGGGCATGGGCCAGTTCATGCCCTCCAGCTATCTGGATTACGCGGTGGACGGCAACGGCGATGGCCGCCGTGACCTGTTCACCAGCTACGACGACGTGTTCTCGTCCATCGCCAACTACTTCGTGAAGAAGGGCGGTTGGGTGCGCGGCGGCCAGGTCGCCGTGCCGGCCACGCTCGCCGCCGGCCGCGAAGAGTTCAACCCGACCGAGTGGATGCCCACCTGGTCGCTGTCCGATCTGGCCCAGCGCGGCTACCAGCCGAGCGCACCGGTCCAGCCGGGCGCCACCGCCACCCCCATCACGCTTGAAGGCAGCACCGGCAAGCAGTACTGGCTGGGCTTCCAGAACTACTACGCGATCACCCGTTACAACCTCTCTAAGATGTACGCGATGGCCGTGTTCCAGTTGTCGCAGGCCATTGCCGGACAGGAGCTGCCCCCGGCATGAACATCAGATGGCTGGTCCCTGGATTGATCGTCCTCGCGCTGGCCGCCTGCAGCAGCGCGCCGAAGAAGCCGGCGACCGCCGGCCACGGTGGCAAGCCGTCCGGCACGGTGGTGCAGGGCAAGGGCGGGCGTCCGGCGCATTGTCCGGAGGGCTCGCCGTATGCGGCCGCCACCGAGGACCTGTCCACCCGTGGCAACTACACCGCTGGCGGCCTGTACAAGCCCGGCGTGAAAGACACCACGCCCAGTTACGTGCCCAACGTGGCCTGCATTCCCGAGCCGGTGGTCACCAATGAAGACCGCTCGGCGATCGGCAACAAATCGCCCTACGTGGTGCTGGGCAAGCAGTACAAGGTGCTCGACGACACCCGCAACTACGTTGAACGTGGCACCGCTTCGTATTACGGCGCCAAGTTCCACGGCCGCCTGACCTCCAACCGCGAGGTCTACGACATGTACCAGTTCACCGCCGCGCACAAGACCTTGCCGCTGCCCAGCTTCGCCCGCGTGACCAACCTGGACAATGGCGAATCGGTGATCGTGCGCGTCAATGATCGTGGTCCGTTCCATGATGGCCGCGTGGTCGATCTCAGCTATGCCGCCGCCGTGCGCCTGGGCATCACCCAGCGCGGTACCGGCAACGTGGAAGTGCGCGCGGTGCAGCCGGGTGAAACCAACCTGATGGCGCAGAAGCCGTCGCGCCGCGAACGCCGTGCTGCTGAAGCGGCGGCGGCCACTGCTGCCGTCGCCAGCGCACGCCCCGCACCTGCCGCACGCGCGGTTGCCGACAGTGACATCGATCGCCTGGTCAACCGCCTGCCTGCCGATGGGGCGCCGGCGCGTGGCCAGCCGGCCACGACCCAGGCCGCCGTCAGCACGATGCCGGAGGTGGCGGTCAGCAGCCTGCCGCCCAGCGCCCCCGCGCCGCGTCCCGCCGCGCCGGTCGTGGCTACCGCCGTGCCGCGCGGCCCAGCCCCGGCCAGCAGCCCCAGCCTGTCGCAGAAGGTAGTGGGCGCGGTGATGCTGCAGGTTGCCAGCTTCTCCAACCGCGACAACGCCAACCGGGCGATGGGCCAGCTCAACGCCGCCGGCATCGTCGGTGCCACCATCAGCGACATCGCTGCCGGGGGTCGTACCCTGTGGCGCCTGCGGGTTCCCGCCAGCGACCATGCCAGCGCGGCGGAACTTGCCGGGCGCATCTCGGGTCTGGGCTTTGGCTCGCCACAGATCGTCAAGGACTGATTCCGCCCGGGCCGGTGCTGCCGGCCCTTGCCACCCCGGCCTTACAATGGCCACCTTGTCCCATCCTTCATTTTCCGGCCGTCCCCTGGAGCCTGCTGTCCCATGAATTTCCGTTCCGCCGCCACTGCCCTGGCCGCCACCCTGGTGGTGGGCCTGGCCTCCGCCCAGACGCCGCTGCCGACCCCGGCCACGCCGACGCCTGCCGCTGCCGCTGCTGCCCCCGCCACCGTGGCCACGCCGCCGGCGCCCGCACCCAGCGTGTCCAAGGCCTGGGTGCTGATGGACTACGCCACCGGCCAGGTGCTGGCAGGCGAGAACATCAACGAACAGCTGGCCCCGGCCAGCATCACCAAGGTGATGACGTCCTACGTGATCGCCGCCGAGGTCAAGAACGGCAAGGTCCGTCCGGACGACCAGGTGATGATGAGCGAACGCGCCTGGCGCGAAGGTGGCGCTGGCACCGATGGCAGCTACAGCGGCTTCCCGGTCAACCAGACGGCACGCCTGGAAGACATGGAAAAGGGCATGGCGATCCAGTCCGGCAATGACGCCGCGATTGCCCTGGCCGAGCACGTGGCCGGCAGCGAAGAAGCCTTCGCTTCGCTGATGAACAGCTACGCCGCCAAGATCGGCATGAAGAACTCGCACTTCGTGAACGCCCACGGCCTGACCGCCCCGGGCCATCACAGCAGCGCCTACGACCTGGCCCTGCTGGGCCGCGCGATGGTGCGCGATTACCCGGAAACCTACGCGTACAACAAGATCAAGGAATTCCAGGTCGGCACCATCAAGCAGCCCAACCGCAACCTGCTGTTGTGGCGCGATGGCAGCGTGGACGGGATCAAGACCGGCCACACTTCCGAAGCCGGCTACTGCCTGATGAGCTCGGCCCAGCGCGGTGACCAGCGTCTGGTCGCCGTGGTGCTGGGCGGCGCGTCGGAAAAGCAGCGCGCCGATGACAGCCTGGCCCTGTTGAACTGGGGCTTCCGCTTCTTCGAAACCCACCGCCTGTACGAGCCGGGCAAGGCCGTGGCCGAGCACAAGGTCTGGAAGGGCACCACCGACAAGGTGCAGCTGGGCGTGGCCCAGCCGATGCTGGTCAGCGTGCCGCGCGGTCGCTACAACGACCTGAAGCCGAGCATCGACGTGCCCAAGACCCTGGAAGCACCGTTCACCGCCGGCCAGCAGATCGGCACCGTCAAGGTCACCCTGGATGGCAAGCTGGTGGCCGAAGCGCCGCTGGTGGCGGTGGCCGCCGTCGAGCAGGCCGGCTTCTTCAAGCGCCTGTGGGACAGCTTCTGGATGTGGTGGGAATCGGAATGATCCGCAGCGTGCTGCGGTGAACGGAAAAGGCCGGCGAATGCCGGCCTTTTCTGTTTCGGGAGCCGGCTCCGCATGAATCCCGCCGGCACTACCAGCCCGATTGCTTACAGCGAGCGGCTGACGGTGAAACTGCCGAACACCGGCGACTGGCGCTGGCCATCGAATTCGCGGGTGCTGTGGTAGCGCGCCATCGCGAACTTCCAGCGGCCACGCATCACCGCGATGCCATAACCTCCCTGCGCGACCACATGACGCTTGTCCACGCTGTGGCTGTTGCGGAAGGTGTTGCCGTCCAGGGTGATATCGCGGATCACCCACGCCGCATCGGTGGTGGCGAACAGGTGCCATGACCAGCCGGATGGCTTGCCGCCGCGGGTCGGCGCGGTGTTCTCGCCGGCCGGGCGCAGCGGGGTGCTGCCGAAATCGTCCGGCAGCTTCCAGCCGAAGCGCACTTCGCCGCCGAGGTTCGCCTTGGTTTCCAGGTTGCCGATCGAACCGCCGTAGTGGCTGATCGCATCCCAGCCCCAGCCGTCGGCATTGAGGCTGGCATCGCCCGGCCAGCGGCGCATGCGTTCGTGGGTCAGCATGAACACCGGTTCGTTGTGCAGCTGGTTGTCCCAGCCCTTGAACTTCTCATCGCCCAGCACGCTGTGCACCGCGTCCTGCACCTGCTTGCCCTGCGCCCACGGCCCGACCACGCCCAGCGACAGCTGGGTGGTCTGCAGGCGATCGCCGCTGCGTGCGTTGAAGCCGAAACTGACCAGCAGTACCCCGGCATACGGCCGGTCATCCTTGATCAGGTCGCTGCGGGTCGGATCGGTGGGGGTGAAGATGCCCTGGGCCAGGCTGAAGATCATGTTCTGCTGTTCGAACTTGCCCGGGTGCAGTGCTTCCAGGTGGCTGTTCACCCAGCGCGCCAGGCGCGGCAGGCAGGGGTCATCGGTGTAGTCCACCAGGTTGGGCGAGACCAGGGTCAGCTGGGCGCCGTTGGTATAGCCCTGGTCCTGGTGGCGGCCGCCGAACAGGTCGTTGTCGACGCGGAAATTGACCTGCGGCGGATGCTCGCGCATCGCGTCCGGGCCGCATTGCTCGGCTGCGTGGGCGGAAAGGGGGAGGGCGGTGGCCAGCAGGCCGGACAATCCAAAGGATGCGAGGTAGCGCATGGATGGGATGATCATCGGGAAGGGGGCTTTTGTCTGTCGTTTTATGCAACGACACGGTACTCCCGGCGCTGTGACGGAACGAGCGCGCTGGAATCACTTGTCTGTTCCGAAAACAACATTGTCTGATCGACACAATTGGTTACCGCAGACAGGCGTCGTCGGGCCCGGGGCAGGGCCGTAGGAGCCGGGTCCGAGGCTGAATGGATGTTCAGCTGCAACGCAGCGGCCCGCCTGCGGTGCCGCCGAGCTTTATGAATACTCTTGGGTTTGTTGCCCTGCGGCCCGATAATGGGCGCATGGAAATCAAGTCCGACAATCCCGAACACGGCTTCCAGTTCCCCGGTCAGTTCGAGCTCAGCGCGATGGGCCCGGCCAACCGCGGCCTGGAGCATGAACTCCCCCGCCTGCTGCTGGCTGCTGGCGTCGACGTGGTGAACGAGCGCATCAGCTGGAAGCATTCGTCCAACGGCAAGTACGTCTCGGTGCGCCTGGTCTTCCGGGCCGAGAACCGCGAACAGTACGACGTGGCCCACCAGGCCCTGCGCGACCACCCGGAAGTGAAGTGGACGGTGTAGCCGTCAGCTGCCCTGCCGAAGCGGCGGCCCCCGAGGCGCGTCCGCCGCGCCCGGCGGTGGTCCGTGACCTGGGGCGCCAGCCCTACGAGCCGGTCTGGCACGCCATGCAGCGTTTCACCGACCAGCGCGACGACGACACGCTCGACGAGCTGTGGGTGGTCGAGCACGATCCGGTGTTCACCCTGGGCCAGGCCGGCAAGGTCGAGCACGTGCTGGCGCCGGGCGAGATCCCGGTGGTCCATGTCGATCGCGGCGGCCAGGTGACCTACCACGGCCCCGGCCAGATCGTGATCTACCCACTGCTGCGCCTGCCGCGGCTGGGCATCGGCGTGCGCGACTACGTGTGCCGCATCGAGCAGGCCATCATCGACACCCTGGCCGAGTGGAACATAGGTGCCGAACGGCTCGACGGCGCCCCGGGCGTCTATGTCGGCGGCGCCAAGATCGCCGCGCTCGGCATCCGCGTGCGTCGCGGCTGCACCTTCCATGGGCTGGCCTTCAACGTGGCCATGGACCTGGATCCTTTCCACCGCATCAACCCCTGTGGTTACGAGGGGCTGCAGGTGACCACGGTGCTAGACTTGGGCGGTCCGTCCGGGATGGACGCCGTCAAGCCGGTGCTGCTGGACCACCTGGCCCGCCAGTTCGGCCTGCTGCTGCAGCCCGTGCCTGAACTGCCTGATCTCTCTGCGGCCGCCTGACCGCCCCCGGAAACGCCATGACTGAAACCACTGCCCGCACCATTCCCCTGCAGATCGTGCAGGCCGAGCTTCCGTCCACCGCGCCGTTGCAGGCCGGGGTCAAGCAGATGGGTGGGGACAAGATCAACCGCTCGCCGGTGCAGTTCGCCGACGTGCCGGTGCTGCGCAAGCCCTCCTGGATCCGCGTGCGCATTCCTTCGGGCAATGCCGTGCAGAACCTGAAAGCCAAGCTGCGCGAGAACCGTCTGGTGACCGTGTGCGAAGAGGCCAGCTGCCCGAACATCCACGAATGCTTCGGCCACGGCACCGCCACCTTCATGATCCTGGGCGAGGTCTGCACCCGTCGCTGCTCGTTCTGCGACGTGGCCCATGGCCGGCCGAAGCCGCCCGATGCCAACGAGCCGGCCAGCCTCGGCCAGACCGTGGCCGACATGGGTCTGAAGTACGTGGTGGTGACCAGCGTCGACCGCGATGACCTGCGCGACGGCGGTGCCCAGCACTTCGTCGACTGCATCACCGCCATCCGCGAGAAGTCGCCCGGCACCCGGATCGAAGTGCTGACCCCGGACTTCCGTGGCAAGGGCCGCATGGAGCGCGCGCTGGAGATCCTGGCGCAGAACCCGCCGGACGTGTTCAACCACAACATCGAAACCGTCCCGGACCTGTACCGCAACGTGCGCCCGGGCGCCGACTACCAGTGGTCGTTGAACCTGCTGAAGAACTTCAAGGCGCAGCACCCTGACGTGCCGACCAAGTCGGGCATCATGCTGGGCCTGGGCGAAGACTTCGAACAGATCAAGGCCACCATGCGCGACCTGCGTGCGCACAACGTGGACATGATCACCATCGGCCAGTACCTGCAGCCGACCGCGCATCACCACCCGGTGCTGAAGTACTGGACGCCGGACGATTACAAGGCGCTGGAAGTCTACGGTTACGAGCTGGGCTTCAGCCACGTGGCCTCCGGCCCGATGGTGCGCTCGTCGTACCACGCCGACGTGCAGGCCAAGGGCGCCGGCGTTTCCTGACCCCGTGGGTATGGGGGGGCGCGGCTGCGCGGGGGGGGGCGGCCCGTGGGCCCCCACACCTCTGCCTGCCGTAGAGCCGAGCCCATGCTCGGCTGCTTCCTGCCGGTCAGCCGAGCATGGGCTCGGCTCTACGTGCATTCACAATTTGCTACACCGGCTCCGCTAGGCTGGTTTTCCACCGAACGTGGGCGGGTGACAAACCCGGCAACTTTCGGCACTGTCGCGGTGTCTGAACACCCTGCAGTCTCCCCCTTGGCAAGGCGCCTTCGAGCACGTCAATGAAATTCAAAGCCCCCGCATTCCTGATGGCCCTGGCGCTGGTAGCGCCGCTGGCGCTCGCGGCCAAGGCCGATTCGCCGGCGTTGCCGGCTGCCGCCACCGCCGATCAGGTGACCACCTCCAAGCTGGTGTACGGCCTGTTGTCCGACAGCCGCTACGCCTACCGCCCGCGTGCGCTCGATGAAGCCACCTCCAAGGATGTGTTCAAGCGCTACCTGGAGACGCTGGACGGCGGCAAGCAGTACTTCACCCAGGCCGACATCACCCGCTTCGCACCGTTCCAGGCCGGCATTGCCAATGCCATCCGCGGCGGCGAACTGGAGCCGGCGTTCCAGGTGTTCGCCGTCTACAAGCAGCGCGTCGGCGAGCGTGTGGCCTATGCGCGCAAGCTGCTCAAGCAGGAACCGGATTTCACCACCGACGAGCGCTTCGAGTACGACCGCAAGGACGTGCCGTGGGCGGCGTCCAATGCCGAGCTCGACGAGCTGTGGCGCAAGTCGGTGAAGAACGACTGGCTGCGCCTGAAGCTGGCCGGCAAGAAGTCCGATGACATCCGCAAGACGCTGGACAAGCGTTACGCCACCCTGGAAAAGTCGGTCAACGAGCTGAAGGGCGAAGACACCTTCCAGTTCTTCATGAACGCCTACACCAGCGCGGTTGATCCGCACACCGATTACTTCACCCCGCGTACCGCCGAGAACTTCAACCAGGCGATGTCGCTGTCGCTGGAAGGTATCGGCGCGCAGCTGCAGCGCCAGGACGATGTGGTGGTGATCCGCGAGATCATCGCCGGTGGTCCGGCGGCCGTGGACGGCACGCTGAAGCCGGGCGACCGCATCGTCGGCGTCGGCCAGGGCAAGTCCGGGCTGGTGGAAGATGTGATCGGCTGGCGCATCGATGATGTGGTGGCCAAGATCCGTGGCGCCAAGGACACCGACGTCAAGCTGGAATTCATTCCGGCCGAAGCCGGCGTCGACGGCAAGCACCACACCCTGGTGCTGACCCGGCAGAAGGTGCGCCTGGCCGAACAGGCCGCCAAGGGCGAGACCATGACCATCCCGGCCGCCAATGGCGAGCCGGCGCGCAAGGTCGGCGTGATCAAGCTGCCGACCTTCTACCAGGACTTCGAAGGCCGTCGTCGCAACGCCGCCGACTATGCGTCGGCCACCCGCGACGTGGCCAAGCTGCTGGCCGGTTTCAAGACCGACAAGCTGGACGGCGTGGTGCTGGACCTGCGCAACAACGGTGGTGGTTCGCTGGATGAAGCGATCGAGCTGACCGGCCTGTTCATCGAACAGGGTCCGGTGGTGCAGGTGCGCGAATCCGGTGGCCGTGTCACCGTCAACAGCGACCGCAACCAGGGCGTGGCATGGGACGGCCCGCTGGCCGTGCTGATCAACCGTGGTTCGGCGTCGGCGTCGGAGATCTTCGCCGGTGCCATCCAGGACTACGGCCGCGGCCTGGTCATCGGTGAAACCAGCTTCGGCAAGGGCACCGTGCAGAACATCGTCGACCTGGACCGTTGGCCGAGTGGCGAAGCCCAGCGCTTTGGCCAGGTGAAGCTGACCATCGCCCAGTTCTTCCGCATCAGCGGCAGCAGCACCCAGCACAAGGGCGTGGTGCCGGACCTGGCGTTCCCGGCCAGCGTCGATGCCACCGAATTCGGCGAAAGCACCTACGACAATGCGCTGCCGTGGACCCGCATCGCCGCGGTGCCGCACACCCAGTACGGCAACTTCGCGCCGCTGCTGCCGAAGCTGGAAACGCGTCATGACTCGCGCATCGCCACCGACAAGGAATTCCAGTGGTGGAACGAGGACGTGGAGCAGTTCCGTACCGAAGCGGCGAAGAAGTACGTTTCGCTGAATGAAGCGACCCGTCGTGCCGAGCGCGAGCGCCAGGACACCCAGCGCAAGCAGCGCCAGATCGTGCGCAAGGAACTGGGCCTGGCCCTGGACCCGCTGGCCGATGACAGCAGCGATGATGGCCTGACCGGCAACGAGCGCGACATCGTCAAGGATGCCGCCCGCGAGAAGGCCGCCGAGAAGCGCCCGGACCCGCTGCTGCGTGAATCGGCCTCGATCCTGGCCGACGCGGTGAACCTGCTGGAGGCCGACCGTCCGCTGTCGGCACAGGTGCTGCCGCAGTCCACCGCCGCAGGCCGCTGGGCCGACTGATTGACTGAGGAGGGGGCGGAGGGGTTTACGTCGTTGGTGCCACAAGCGACTTAAACCCCTCCATCCCCTTTTTGCATGAACCGGGAGCAACGGTGGCGGCCGGGCCAAGCAGCATCGACCCGGCGCACACGGGCAGGGGGCTACCCTCGGGGCTACCGTCTTTGCAGGAGTACCCATGCGGGCCTCCCTCCTCTCCGCTTCCCTGTTGGCCGCCACCAGTGCCCTGGCATTGACCGCGTGCGGTGGCCGCGCCGCCGACAGCAGTCTGCTGCGGGAGTCCTTCGACTCCGGCGACACCTTCTCGCGCACCGTCGATGGGCGCCCGGCCGACGCCTGCGAGGCGGCACGGCGCACGTTGCTCAGCCAGGGCTATGCCATCGCACGGTCGGACGACGCGCAGGTGGAAGGCAACAAGAATTTCCAGCCGCGCGAGGATGACCACGAACAACTGGTGCTGCGTATCTCGTGTGCGCCGCGTGGCAGCCAGGCGCTGGTGTTCGTCAGCGCCGTGCAGGACCGCTATGCGCTGAAGAAGAGCCCGACCTCGGCCAGTGTCGGCGTGGGCGCGCTGGGTTCGGTGTCGTTGCCGTTCGGCAGCAATGACGACTCGCTGGTGAAAGTGGCCAGCAGCACGATCACCGATGCCGAGTTCTATCGGCGCTTCTTCCAGCGCCTGCAGCAGTACCTGCCGGCGGCAGCGAAAGCAGAACCGCAACCGCAACCACAACCGGCCGCCTCGCCGCCGCCTCCTGCCGGGCCTGAGCCCGAACCCGCGCCGGCAGCAACGGACCAGGGCTGAACGTGCGCGGCAGGGTGATGGCGTGGGCCCTGCTGCTGGGCTGGCCCTTGAGCGCGCTGGCCGCTACGGCCGAGTGCCGCCAAGGCCTGCTGCAGCGGTTGGGCTGGCGCTTTGAAACTGCAGCCATCAGCACACCGCAGGTGCAGGGCGGGCCGGTCTGTACGCGAGCCTCGCTGGCCGAAGCGCAGGCCGCCGGTGATCTACGCGTGCGCTTGCCGGAGACGTTGGCCGATGCGGACCGCCAGGCCCTGTTGCAGCAGCTGCTGGACGATCCGGCCACGGTCTGTGCCTACGCCTTCGAACTGGGCGCGGCGGTACAACGGGCCACGCAGGCACTGCAGGACAATGAGTCCTTCCGCTTCACCGGTGTGCAGCTGGGCTGGATCGGCTTTGGCGCTCGTGGTGCTCCGGCACAGGGATGGCAGCGGGTACGCAGCTTCGGCCGCGGCTATGTGCCGGCCGCCAGCAACAGCCGCGCACTGGATGCGTTCTACACCGGCCGGGTGCGTGCCGAGTGCGGTGTCGGCCGTCAGGTCGCGCAGCTGGCCACGCAGCGCGAGCTGTATGGCGATGCGGCCTTCGATGCGGAATTCGCGCCGGGGGAGCTGTCCATCGGCACCTTCCTGGGTCTGCACGACACCGACAGCATCCTGCTGGGTGCACAGGCCGGCCAGTTCCTGGCCGACGGCAAGGCCGTGCGCACGTCGGCGATGGGGCGGCAGGCATTCGTCGGATTGCCCGGCTTCATCGAACACGTATTCGACAAAGGCACGCTGGACGACCTCAGCAACCAGGCGGAGAACTTCGTCGTGTTGGCGGTGGGCGAGGGGGCCGCGCGGGCCTTGGCAGAACACGGCGGCCTGGCCTGGTACGACCAGCGCAATCGTGCCCTGTGGCAGTTGGCGCAGGGCATTCCGCGTGTCGGCCAACGCTATTTCGAGCGGCTGCTGTACGAGCGCGATCCGGCCCTGCGTGCGCAGCTGGCCCCGCGCTATCGCGACGTCGTGCAGCAGATGGACCAGTTGCTGGACGATGCGTTCTACCAGCAGTTCGTGATCTACGTGCACCCACGCGGTATACGTCCTGTCGGCTATCACATCATCCGCCTGCTCGACCGCAATCCGCGCACGCCGTTTTCCATCGACCTGGCGTTGCACAATCTGCATACCACGCTCTACCGGCGTTGGCGCGAGGCGCAGCTGCGCCACTGCGCGACGACCGGCCGGCCAGGCAGCCTGACTTCCGACAACAACTGAAGGTGAAACAATGGATATTGCAATGATCGGCCTCGGCCGCATGGGCGCCAACATGGCCCAGCGCCTGCACCGCGGCGGCCACCGCGTGGTTGGCTACGATCCGGGCGAGGGCGCCCGCCAGCGCGCCGCCGAGGCCGGCCTGGAAGTAGTGGATTCGCTGGCCGCCGCAGTGGCCGCGCTGCCGGTGCCGCGCGTGGTGTGGCTGATGGTGCCGGCCGGCGAGACCGTGGACCAGACGCTGGGGCAGTTGAGCCCGCACCTGGCCGAAGGTGACATCGTCATCGACGGTGGCAACTCCAACTACCAGGACTCGATCCGTCGCGCCAAGGCGCTGGCCGAAGATGACCTGGGCTACGTGGACTGCGGCACCAGCGGCGGCGTGTGGGGCCTGCAGGAAGGCTACAGCCTGATGGTGGGTGGCGATGCTGCGGTGGTCGAACAGATCGCACCGCTGCTGCGCACGCTGGCCCCGGCGGAAGACCGCGGCTGGGCGCGCGTTGGCCCGTCCGGCGCAGGCCACTTCACCAAGATGGTTCACAACGGCATCGAATACGGAATGATGCAGGCCTACGCCGAAGGCTTCGCGCTGATGGAGCGCAAGCAGGAGATGGAACTGGACCTGGCGCAGGTGGCCGAGGTGTGGCGCCACGGCAGCGTGGTGCGTTCGTGGCTGCTGGACCTGAGCACCGAAGCCCTCAAGCGCAACCCCTCGCTGGATGGCATCGCACCGTACGTGGAGGATTCCGGCGAAGGCCGCTGGACCGTCGCCGAAGCGATTGCGCTGGACGTACCGGCACCGGTGATCACCCTGTCGCTGCTCGAACGCCTGCGTTCGCGCGAATCGAACTCGTTCACCGACCGCCTGCTGTCAGCGATGCGCAACGAATTCGGCGGCCACGCCATCAAGAAGTCGTAAGTACCGGCGCCGGGGTCGGATCCCTTTCCGCAGGAAAGGGCTCTGACCCCGTAACTGAAAGCCTTCTTTGATCGTTTCGACGTCATCCACGCATGGCGTGGATCTACTGTCAGCCATCGTCCGTCCGCATGGGTCACGCATGGGGTCAGAGCCCGTTGCCAAGCAACGGGATCCGACCCCGGCAGATCGCGAGAAACTGTCGAAGGCGGGGTGGGTCCGGTTGCGGGGGCGTGAGCCGCATGGATGCGGCGACCGAGCTTACAGGGACGTACTTGCAGCGTCCCCCGCAACCGGACCCACCCCGCCATCCCGCGGAATGCCCGCTTTTGCCGTTGCCGTTGCCGTTGCTGTTGCTGTTGCCGTTGCCGTTGCCGTTGCCTCGGCGGGTGCAGGGCGCAGCCCTGCCGATCACCCCACCTGCACCCGTCGTCCCTGGCGCGCACTGTCCATCCCTGCCTGCAGCAACCGCATCACCTGCAACGCCTGCTGCGCGCTGACCGTCGGCTCACCCTCGCCCCGCATCGCCGCTGCGAAGTCGGCATACAGGCGCCGGTAATCACCGGGCAGGTTGTCCACGGTGCTGCGCTGCACGTTGTCCTCCGCATCGCAGTGCAGCAGTTCGCCGTGGCGCGGATCGATGCCCCAGCCCGGCGCGCCTGGCGCAACGCCGCGACGCAGCTGCGCCTCCTGCACGTCCAGGCCATGCTTGATCCAGCTGGCACGCGTGCCATGCACCGCGAAACGGGGGGCAGGCGCCGCCACCAGTGAACCGGCGTGCACGATCGCGCGATGGCGCGGGTAGTGCAGCACCGCATGAAAATAGTCGACGCCGCTGCCGCCTTCGCGCTGCACGGCAAGGTCCGCATCGATCGCCTGCGGACAGCCGAACAGCACCAGCATCTGGTCCAGCAGGTGCGGCCCCAGGTCGTACCACAGGCCGCTGCCCGGCCCCTCCTGCTCGCGCCAGCGTTCGCGCACCTGCGGGCGGTAGCGGTCGAAATGCGCGTGGCATTCGGCGATGTCGCCGAGCGGGCCGTCGGCACGCAGCGCCTGCAGGGTCAGGAAGTCCGCATCGAACCGCCGGTTCTGGAACACGGTGGCGATGCGTCCAGCGTCGCGCGCTGCGGCCAGCACCTGCTCGGCTTCGTCCACGGTCACCGCGAATGGTTTATCCACCAGCACATGCTTGCCGGCGGCCAGCGCGGCGATGGCCAACGGCGCGTGCTGTTCGTTCGGCGTGGCAATCACCACCGCATCCACCGCAGGGTCATCGAAGACCTCCTGCGCGGTAGCGCGTACGTGGACGTCGCTGAAAGTGCGCAGCAGCGTATCGCGCTGCGAACTGACGACACTGTGCAGGGCCAGCCCCGGCGTGTGCTGGATCAGCGGGGCGTGGAAGACACGGCCGGCCAGGCCGTAGCCGATCAGGGCCAGTTGCAGCTCGGGGCGCATGGGAAGACTCCGCGCGGATCGGAAAGTACAGGACAGGAACCTCAGGGTAAACGAGATGACTGCGCGCCCGGAAGCTGAACCGTTCCCGCTGCAGGTATGCCCATTCACTTGAGCATGACCGCAGCGCCACGCCTGCACTACAAGCACTTGGCGACACTGGGCGCACCAACCAGTAGGAGAACCACACGATGAGCACCACGACCCGTACGCTGTTGGCTTCCGCCCTCACCCTGGGCCTGGCGCTGTCCTCCTCGGCCGCATTCGCCCAGGACGCCGCAGCGAAGAGCCCGCCGAAAACCGATCATTCGGCGATGACCCATGCCGACCGCCATGATTCCAACGAGCCGGTTACCGACAGCTGGATCACCACCAAGGTCAAGGCCGATCTGCTCGCCAGCAGCAATGTGCCGGGTACCGAAGTGAAGGTGGAGACGGTCAACGGCGTGGTCAGCCTGAGTGGCACCGTTGCCACCAAGGCCGAGCATGACAAGGCCATCGCCACCGCCAAGGGCATCAAGGGCGTGACCCGCGTTGATGCCGCCGCGCTGAAGGTCAGTGCCGCCAAGAAGCGCTGATCCACACCGCAGGTTGCCAGCAGGGGCGCTCCCACGGGGGCGCCCCTGTTTTTGTAAGGTCGGGCCTGCGCGATGCCTGCGGATGGGCGCCCCGCCGAACGACCCATTACCCCAGAGATGTGACCGGCTGCGCTATATTGCCGGTTCCGCCGTGGCTGATCCTGCCCGGATCGCTCTCCCCGGCTGAGCTGACGAGGAACTATGGCGCTGGTTTTCAGTGATGACATCTGGGATCGCTGGCGACTGCCTGCTTTGGCACTGGCAGCGGCAGCCATCATCGTGGTCCCGTGGTTGACCCTGCGCAAACTGCAGCAGGACAACGAGCTGGCGATGGGCTGGGTGACCCATACCCAGCAGGTGACCGTAGCCCTGCAGCAGCTGCAGACCGACGTGCGCGACATCGAATCGGCTGCGTTGACGCTGTCCAAGGGCGTGGATGCGCCGGGCCTGCGCGAGCGCATGGCCAAGGCCAACGACATCCCCGAGCGCCTGGCCGAACTGGGCCGGATGACCCGCGACAATCCCGACCAGCTGATCCGCATCGGCCGCATCCAGTCGATGCTGGAAGGCCGTATGGGGGTTGCGCGTGAGCTGGCGAAGTCCGAGCCCAACAGTGACCAGCGCGAGCTGGTGCAGGACCTGAGCACGCGCTATCCGATCCGCGGCCTGGTGGAAGAACTGCAGGCCAGCGAGGAAGCGCTGCTGGCCCAGCGCGCCGCCCAGGCGGAGCGACAGAAGCGGCAGACCAACTTCGTCTCGTGGAGCTCGCTGCTGGTGCAGCTGGCGCTGCTCGGCCTGGTGCTGTGGCTGCTGCAACGACAGATTGGCCGCCGCCTGCAGGCTGAACGACAGTCGCAGCGCGCCGCTGCGCGCGCGGCATCGGTGCTGCAGACCGTGCGTGAACCGATCGTGCTGCTGGATCGCGAGCTGCGCGTGCAGCTGCACAATCCCGCGTTTTCCGAGTTGTACGGGCTGCAGGATGAGCGTGCCGATGGCCTGCTGCTGGAAAACGTAGGCGACGGCGCATGGCGTGACCCGGTGGTTCGCCAGCGTCTGGCCGACGTATTGCTGCGCGGCCGCGAACTGTGGGATTTCGAACACGAACAACGCACCGTCGACGGCATGTCCCGCTACATGCTGCTCAACGCGCGGCGCATGCCGCTGCCTGACACCGACGATGAAGTGGTGCTGCTGACCGTCAGCGACGTGACCGTGCAGCGTGCGGTGCAGACACGTGTTGAAGAGTTGAACCGGCAGCTGGAAGGCAAGGTCGCCCAGGTTTCGGAGGTCAACCGCGAGCTGGAAGCGTTCAGCTACTCGGTGTCGCACGACCTGCGTGCGCCGCTGCGCCATGTCGCCGGTTTCTCGGACAAGCTGTCGCGCCATCTGGGCGAGGCGGCCGACGAGAAGAGCCAGCACTACCTTGGGGTGATCTCCGGTTCAGCGCGGCGCATGGCCACGTTGATCGACGACCTGCTGGTCTATTCGCGGCTGGGCCGCGCAGCGATGCGCCAACAGACCGTGGACATGCAGTCGCTGGTGGCCGATACGCGCGCGATGCTCGACGCGAACGTGCAGAGCGAAGCCGAGAGCAGCGGTCATGCGCATCAGGTGGAGTGGAGCATCGCGCCGCTGCCGATCGTGGTGGGCGACGAGAACATGCTGCGCCAGGTCTGGCTGAACCTGCTGGGCAACGCGGTGAAATACTCGGCCAACCGCGAGCCGGCGAAGGTCCGCGTGGACTATCAGCAACAGCCCGATGGCGGTCATCAGTTCACGGTCAGCGACAATGGTGCAGGCTTTGACATGGCCTACGCCGGCAAGTTGTTCGGCGTATTCCAGCGCCTGCACAAGGCCAGCGACTATCCCGGCACCGGTATCGGCCTGGCCAGCGTTCGCAGGGTGCTGACCCGCCATGGCGGCCGCATCTGGGCCGAAGCCGCACCGGATGCCGGCGCCACCTTCCACTTCTATCTTCCCCCCGTGCTCGACGCGGACAAACAGGGCCCCATCGCATGACGACGCTGCGCACCATCCTCCTTGCCGAAGACAGCCCGGCCGACGCCGAAATGGCGATCGATGCGCTGCAGGAAGCGCGGCTGGCCAATCCCATCGTGCACGTCGAAGACGGCGTGGAGGTGATGGATTACCTGCTGCGCCGTGGCGCCTTCGCCAGCCGCGAGGAAGGCCTGCCGGCGGTGCTGCTGCTGGACATCAAGATGCCGCGCATGGATGGCCTGGAAGTGCTGCGGCAGATCCGCGAACACGACGAGCTGAAGCGGTTGCCGGTGGTGATCCTGTCCTCCTCGCGCGAGGAAAGCGACCTGGCCCGCAGCTGGGACATGGGCGTGAACGCATACGTGGTCAAGCCGGTGGACGTGGACCAGTTCTTCGGCGCCGTGCAGACCCTGGGCAAGTTCTGGGCACTGATCAACCAGGCTCCGGAGATCGAGTAGGCCCATGCCCCTGACCGGTCCCGCGCTCGGCGCCCTGCGCATCCTGCTGGTGGAAGATTCCCCCGAGGATGCCGAGCTGATGTCCGAGCAGATGCTCGATGCAGGCCTTGAGGCCACGTTCGAGCGTGTCGAGAGTGCGGACGACCTGCGCCATGCGCTGGCGCGCTTCCAGCCGGACATCGTGCTGTCCGACCTGAGCATGCCAGGCTTCTCCGGCGACGACGCGCTGCGCATCGTGCGCGATGCGTTGCCGGACGTGCCCTTCATCTTCGTCTCCGGCACCATGGGCGAAGAGAATGCGGTGGCGGCCCTGCAGAAGGGCGCCAACGATTACATCATCAAGCACCAGCCGGCACGCCTGCCGTCGGCCGTGGCGCGCGCGGTGCGTGAGGCACGCAGCGCCATCGAGCGCTCGCGGGTGGAAACCGAGCTGATGCGCGCGCAGCGGCTGGAAAGCCTGTCATTGCTGGCGGCGGGTCTGAGCCACGATCTGCGCAACATCCTGCAGCCGCTGCTGATCATGCCGGACCTGCTGAAGGCGCGTACCGAAGATCCGCAACTGCACCATCTGGCCGACGTGATCGCCGAATGCGGTCGCCGTGGCCATGAGATGGCCGAATCGATGCTGTCGTTCGTGCGCGGTTCGCGCAAGGCCAGCGAGCGCATCCACATCGATGACCTGTTCCAGGCCGTTGCGCTGCTGTTGCGCAGCAACGTGCCCGATGGCGTCCGCCTGGACCTGGTGGTCGAGGATGAGGGGCTGGTGGTCGATGCCAACTACACCGAGCTGCAGCAGGTGTTGTTGAACCTGGCGCTCAACGCGATCCAGGCGATGCCCCATGGTGGCAACCTGAGCTTGACCGCCAGCCACGGCGGCCAGCGCGATGGCGAGGACTGGCTGCGCATCGCGGTGGTCGATGAAGGCACCGGCATGGATGCGGACACGCTGTCGCATCTGTTCAATCCGTTCTTCACCACCAAGGCCGATGGCACCGGGCTGGGCCTGATTTCCTGCAAGCGCATCGTTGAAGGCGCCGGTGGCAGCATCCACGTCAACAGCCAGCTGGGGCAGGGCACCTGCTTCGAGCTGCGCTTGCCGATGCATGCCAGCGCCGAGGGTGGTGAGCCGATCGAACAACTGGTGGCGCTGGGCAGTGGCCAGTCGATCCTGGTGGTCGATGGTGAAGCCACCCGCCTGTCGCTGCTGGGTAATGCGCTGTCCAGCCAGGGCTATCAGCTGCAGCTGGCCTCCGATGGCCCGGCCGCGCTGCGCTGGATGCAACAGGAGGCGATGCCGGCGCTGGTGATCGCCGATGCCGGCTCCAAGCTGTTGTCGGCCAGCCAGCTGCTGGGCGAGATGGCCACGCTCGGCTACCGCGGTCCAGCGCTGGTGCTGGAAGACGCTGCCGGGGAAATGCCGGAAGACGTGTTCCCCGCCGGCATCGAGGTGCACCTGCTGCGTAAGCCGCTGCAGATGCAGCAGGTATTCCGCGCGGTGGCCGACGCACTGGGCTGACGTCGAGGGAACGCCGTAGAGCCGAGCCCATGCTCGGCAGCTGCCTGCATCGGCTGCGTCAGCCGAGCATGGGCTCGGCTCTACAGGTGTGCAGCGGCGGCGTTTCAGCCCGGGCGATTCGTCGTTTCCCACGGAAACCGCGGCAGGCTTTCCACCGCCTGTTCCAGCCGCCGCGACCAGTTCTGGTGGATGTCGGCGTACAGCGCTGAATCGGCGCCCAGCCGCAGCTGCTGGCTGATCCGCAGTTCGCCGGCGCGCAGTAGCGCCAGGTCGACTGGCAGGCCCACCGACAGGTTGGAGCGGATGGTGGAATCCAGGGACACGATCGCGGTGCGTGCGGCATCCTCCAGGCGCGTGGACGGGGTCAGGATGCGGTCCAGGATCGGCTTGCCGTACTTGGATTCACCGATCTGCAGATAGGGTGTCTCCGGCGAGGCGGCGATGGCGTTGCCCAGTGGGTAGACCATGTACAGGCCGGGCTGTTCGCCGGCAATCTGCCCACCGAAGATCAGTGTCGCCTGGGTATTCACCCCGTCATGGCCGTGTTCGGTGTGCTGGCTCTGCACCTGGCTGTCCACCAGCAGGGAGCCGACGTAGGCCGCCGCCTCGAACAGATGGGCCATGTCGCGCAGGTTCGGCGTGCGCCGCTCCTCGGCATCGCGCTTCAGCCGCGACACCAGCAGCTGGGTCGTGGCCAGGTTGCCGGCGGCCATCACCACGTAGGCGGCCTGGCCGGGATATTCGAACACGTGCAGTTTGCGGTGCACGCGGACATCGTCCAGCGCGGCATTGGTGCGGGTGTCGGCGGCGAAGACCAGGCCCTCGTCCACCTCGATTCCAACGCAATAGGTCATGTCGGTGCCCTATCATATGCGTCCGGGATTGTAGGCAGGCCGTTGTGACGATGGCATGCCCGCGCTCCACCTGATTGCCGTCACCGGAACCGCATGACCACCGTGCTCCTGAGCCTGGGCAGCAACGTCCACCCCCGCCGCTACCTCCACGCTGCGGTGGCGGCCCTGCGCGAGCGCTTTGGTGCGCTGCAGGTGTCTGCCGCCTACCGTACCGCCGCCGTCGGTTTCGAGGGTCCGGCCTTCCTCAACAATGGCGTTGCCATCGAGACCGACCTGCCGCTGCAGGAACTGGATGACTGGCTGCATGCGCTGGAAGATGCGCACGGTCGTGACCGCAGCGGTCCGCGTTTCTCCGACCGGACCCTGGACGTCGACGTGGTGTTCTATGGCGACCTGGTGGTGGAAGGCCCCGGCCATCTGCGCATTCCGCGCCCGGAACTGAAACATGCCTTCGTGCTGAAGCCGCTGGCTGATATCGCCCCGGATTTCATCGATCCGGTCAGCGGCCTTGACCTGGCCACGCTGTGGCGCGCACACAAGCAGCATGGCGAACCGTTCGAGACGGTCGAGCTGGACCCCGACGCGCTGGATTGACCCGACGCAGCCACCCATGGGGTGGCTCTACAGTAGAGCCACCCCATGGGTGGCTGAACGATCAACTCACCGTACGCCCACCATCCACGCGCAGGGTGTGGCCGGTGACGAAGCTGGCCTCGGCCGCCAGCCAGTACACCGCTTCGGCGATTTCCTCCACCGTGCCGATCCGCGCCAGCGGCGTGCGCGCCAGCAGCGCCTCGCGGGCGAAATCGTCCTTGCCCTGTTCCGGCCACAGGATCGCACCGGGCGCCACTGCATTCACCCGCACCTTCGGCGCCAGTTCCAGCGCCAGCGAGCGGGTCGCCATCTCCAGCGCCGCCTTGGCCATCGTGTAGGCGATGTGGTTGGGCATCGGGTCGGTGCCGTGCAGGTCGGTCAGGTTGACGATGCAGCCGTGCTGGCGGCGCAGGTACGGCGCGGCGGCCTGGGCCAGCAGCAGCGGTGCGCGCGCGTTGACCGCATACAGCTCGTCCATCGCCTCGGCGGTGACCTGGCCGAGCGGGGTGGGGAAGAAGTTGGAGGCGTTGTTGACCAGCGCATCGAGGCGGCCGAAGTGGGTCACTGCCTGCTCGACCAGATCGGCCAGGGCGTCGGCGTCGCGCAGGTCGGCCTGCAGCGCCAGCACGCTGCCGGGGCGCTCGTTGTCCAGGTTGAAGGCGGCCTGCTGCAGTTCGGCGCTGGAGGTATGGGCGTGCAGCACCACCGACCAGCCACAGGCGTGGAACTGGCGGGCGATGGCCGCGCCGATCCGGCGCGCGCTGCCGGTGATCAGGGCCACGGGGGCGGTGTCACTCATCGAGGGTCCTCCAAGGCTCGGCTATCCTGTGCACCATTGTCACCGCATTCGAAGACGCCATGCAGCCTACCTTCCCCCTGCCCGAAGCCGATGCCCTGGCCCACAGCGACCAGCTGGCCGCCGCCCTGCGTGCCGAGATCCTCGCACAGGGCGGGGCGATGCCGTTCTCCCGCTTCATGGAGCTGTGCCTGTACACGCCGGGCTGGGGTTACTACAGCGCCGGTGCCAGCAAATTCGGCGGCAGTGGCGATTTCACCACCGCCCCCGAGCTGGGCAGCCTGTTCGCCGGCAGCGTGGCCAATGCACTGGCGCCGGTGTTCGGCCAGCTTGATGCACAGGCACGGATGCTGGAACTGGGTGGCGGCACCGGTGCCTTCGCCGAGGCGGTGCTGCTGCGCCTGGCCGAGCTGGACGCATTGCCGGCCCGCTACGCGATCCTCGAACCCAGCGCGGACCTGCGCCAGCGCCAGCAGGAGCGCCTGCAGCAGAACCTGCCGCCCGAGCTGGCCAGCCGGGTGGAATGGCTGGATCGTCCGTTCGAGGACGACTGGGACGGCGTGGTGTTCGCCAATGAGGTGATCGATGCGCTGCCGACACCGCGCTTCCTGATCAAGGACGGCGAGGTGTACGAGGAAACCGTCGAACTGGACGGGCAGGGCAACTTCATCCGTGGCGCGCAGCCGGCCGACCTGCTGCTCAACGGCGCGGTGCGCCATCTCGAACGCTACCTGGAAAAGCCCTTTGCCGACGGCTACCGTTCCGAGGTGCTGCCGCAGCTGCCGTACTGGTTGCAGGCAGTGGCCGGCGGCCTGCGCCGTGGCGCGATGCTGTTCGTGGATTACGGCTACAACCGGGGCGAGTTCTATCAGGAAGAGCGCGATGATGGCACCGTACGCGCGTTCTACCGCCACCACGTGCACAACGAGATCCATCGTTGGCCGGGCCTGCAGGACATCACCGCATCGGTCGATTTCACTGCCATGGCCGAGGCCGGCCTGCACGGCGGTTTCGACCTGGCCGGCTACTGCAGCCAGGCCAGTTTCCTGCTCGGCAACGGCCTGGACCAGGTACTGACCCTGGCCGAGGAGCGCACCGATGAAGTGGGCCGCATCCAGCTGCGCGACCAGGTGAAGAAGCTGACCCTGCCGACCGAGATGGGCGAGCGGTTCCAGGCCATTGGCCTGCAGCGCGACGTTGATTTCGAACCGGCCTTCGAACTGGGCGACCTGAGCTGGCGCCTGTGAGTGCAGCGTTGCCGGTGATCAAGCCGCTGCGGCGGCCACGCCTGTGGAGCGCGCTGTGGGTGTTGGCGGTGCTGACGGTGATCGTGGTCTGCCTGATTCCGCCGCCGCCGATTCCGCTGCCGGAAAACAGCGACAAGGGCGAGCATTTCCTGGCCTATTTCATTCTGGCCGGCAGCGCGGTGCAGCTGTTCCGGCATGGCCGTCCGCTGCTGTGGGTGGGGGCTGGCCTGGTGCTGATGGGCATCGGCATCGAATTTGCGCAGGGCGCGTTGACCAGCAACCGCATGGCCGATCCGATGGATGCGGTGGCCAACACCATCGGCGTGTTGGCGGGGATGGCCACCGCATTGACCCCGCTGCGCGACATCCTGTTGCGCTGGCGGGGGTAACGTTCCTGTAGAGCCGAGCCCATGCTCGGCTTGCCGATTGAAAAGCAGCCGAGCATGGGCTCGGCTCTACAGTAGATCCACGCCATGCGTGGATGGACCTCCCCATCGCCAACCAAGGTTGGCGTCGACCGGTAGATCCACGCCATGCGTGGATGAATCTCCCCATCGCCAACCAAGGTTGGCGTCGACCAGTAGATCCACGCCATGCGTGGATGAATCTCCACGGCGCCAACCAAGGTTGGCAGCTACCGGAGCGTCATCTCATCCAGCACCCACATCGCCGGGCGCGTGTCGCCGGTGAAGTTGATGCACAGATCGCCCGTACCCGAGGTGCCCTTCGGCAAATCCGCGCGCAGGGTCACGAAGCCGTCGGCATCGGTCTGCGCCGGCAGCGGCACCTGCGCCAGCACCTTGCCGGTGCAGTCACCGCGACGGATCAGCATTTCGCCGTGTGCGCTCCGGGCCTTTTCGAAGCGGCGCTTCGGCTCGTCGTGGGCCAGCTGGAAGTAGTACGGAATGCGGCCCGCACGCACTTCCACGCTGCCGATGCCATCGAGCTGTGCCTGCGGCCAGCGCCAGCACGGCTGGAAGATGTCGACGGTGAACACCGCACGCGCACCTTCGCGTGGGCCATCGTCTTCCAGGCGCAGTACCAGGCCCTTCTCGCCCACGCAGCTGCGCAGCTCTTCGCTGTGCCGCGACAGCAGCGACTGCGCGGTGTACGACGCCACCGTCGGCTTCGCGGCCAGTGGCTGGCCCTGGTAGAACGCAGCGGCCTGCACCGTCGCCGGCAGCGTGGACGTCAGCGGCTGCTGGTACAGCGGCGACTGCGCGGTCACCGGCTTTCCGTCGCTGCTGTAGCGCACTTCATAGCCCAGCGGGTTGGCCAGCGACACGGTCACCGTGCCCGCCACGCGGTCATCGGTATAGGCCACGCCTACTTCGAACGGCGTCTGCGCATACGCCAGGCCCCAGGCCCGATAGCGCTGCAGCTGCGAGGGCAGGCGCGCCAGGAAGTCGCGGAAATCACGATGCTCCGGCGTGCTCCAGCCGGTCTCGGCCACGGCGGCCAGTCGCGGGAACAGGTTGTGCTGCAGACGCGCGTAGGTGCGCGTGTGCTCGGTGAACATGTTCGCCTGCAGGCCGAGGATGTGACCGCGCTTGTCGGCGGCCAGTTCGGCCGGCACCGGTTCGTAGTTGTAGAGCTTGGCCAGGTTCACCTGCGTCGGCCGGCCCGGCGGCTCGTTCGGCGATGCGGTCTGCAGGTAGTCCAGGTACAGGTGGCTGACCGGCGACATCACCACATCGTGGCCCGCGCTGGCCGCGGCCAACCCGCCCTCGGTACCGCGCCAGGACATCACCGTGGCCTGCGGCGGCAGGCCGCCTTCAAGGATTTCGTCCCAGCCGATCAGGCGACGGTCGTGTTGTTCCAGGAAGGTTTCCAGGCGCTTGATGATGTGGCTCTGCATGGCCATCTCATCCTTGATGCCGAGCGCGCGCATGCGCTGCTGCACCTGTTTTGACGCCTCCCACTGGTCCTTCACTGCCTCGTCGCCACCCACGTGCACGTACCTGGCCGGGAACAGGGCGATGACTTCTTCCAGCACGTTTTCCAGGAAGGTGACGGTGCCGTCCTCGACGTTGAACAGGTTCGGGAACACGCCCCATTCGCTCAACGGCTTCAGTGGCGTATTGATCGTGCCCAGTTCCGGATAAGCGGCGATCGCCGCCGTGGCGTGGCCGGGGACATCGATCTCCGGAATCACCTGGATATGCAGCGCGGCGGCGTAGGCGATCACTTCGCGGATCTGATCCTGCGTGTAGAAGCCGCAGTACGGATGCTCCTTGCCGCTGACGGGATCGATGCCGCCGTCACCGGCCGGCAGGCGGCAGCTGCCGACGCCGGTCAGCTTCGGGTAGCGCTTGATCTCCATGCGCCAGCCCTGGTCGTCGGTCAGGTGCCAGTGGAAGGTGTTGAGCTTGTGCGCGGCCATCGCATCGAGCACGCGCTTGATTTCGTCCAGGCTCTGGAAGTGCCGCGCCGAGTCGAGCATGAAGCCGCGCCAGCTGAAACGCGGCGCATCCTGGATCTGCACGGCCGGCAGCACGCCGTTGCTGCCGCCGGTGGCGAGCTGGGCCAGGGTGGTGGCGCCGTAGAACAAGCCGGTCTCGTTGCCGGCCTGCACCAGCACGCCCTGCGCGGTGCTTTCCAGCGTGTAGCCCTCGCCGCTGTCGCGGAAGGTCGGCACGATCTGGAAGCGGATGTTGCCCGCCTTGGCCGCGGCCTTGCCGTTGGCCACCGCCAGGCGCGGCCCACCACTGCGCGCCAGCAGGTCGGCGAACTGTGCAGCGACGCGCTGTGCGGCTTCGCCATCGGCCTGCAGCACGGTGCCCGCGCCGACGGTGATGCCCGCGCCGTTGCCGCGCTGCACGTTGGCCGGTGCGGGAATCAACATCAGGCTGCCGGCGCGCAGCTGCGGGCCGGGGCCGGTATCGAGTGCCGGGGCATCGGCGGCCAGTGCCGGCAGCACGGGCAGGGCGGCCAGCAGGCTGCCCAGCAACAGGAGGCTGCGCATCCTGGCGCGGGTGGGCTTCGTCATCGGAAGGACTCCTTGGATCGGGTGCGATGTTCGCTATACATGAAAAACGCCGGGCCCGGAATGACCCAGGCCCGGCGTGCGTGCACGACTCGGCGATGAAGCTGCCGCTGGATCAGTACTTGAAGCGGAAGTTCAGGTAGTACTGGCGACCGTTGCTGTAGAACGAGGTCGGGATGGCCGCGGTCTGGTAGTACTTGTAGGTCGGGTTGTTGAGGTTCAGGCCATCCAGGCTGATGCTCAGCCAGTCGGTGGCCTTGAAGCTCAGTGACGCCGACAGCGTGCCGAAGTCATCCTGGTAGTACGGGTTGGTGCCCGACAGGCTGATCAGGAACGAGGAACGGTGGGTGTAGCTGACCCGCGCGCCGAAACGCTCGTTCTCGAAGTAGGCACCCACGTTGTAGGTGTTCTTCGAGGTGCCCAGCAGGTTGTGCGAGCCGTCCGACCAGGTGTGGGCGGTCGTGCCGTTGGCGTAGGTGTAGTTGGCATTGACGCCGAAGTACTCGCCGATCGGCTGCTCGTAGGCCACTTCCACGCCGGTGACCTTGCCGTCGGCATTGATCGGGGTGGAGATCTGGTAGGTCTCAAGCTGGTTGGTCAGTTCGCTGTACAGCTGGCGCGAGACCACGTCGAAGGCGATGTAGTCCTTCAGGTCCATGTGGTAGGCGCCGATCGACAGCAGGCCGCGCGGCATGAAGTACCACTCCAGGTTGGCATCCAGGTTGGTGGACAGGGTCGGCTTGAGGTTCGGGTTGCCGCCGCCGCCGGTCCGGTTCAGGTCCGAACCGTACGACGATGCGCCCAGCGCCGAGTAGTCCGGCAGGGTCTGGGTCTGCGAAGCGGCTACGCGCAGCACCAGCTTGTCGTCCAGGTCGAACTTGATGTTGGCGCTGGGCAGCACGCGGTTGCGCTTGTTCTGGAAGGCCACGCTCTCCCACATGCCGAACAGGCTGCTGACATCTGCGTCGGCGGCCTTGCTTACGGCGTTGTAGGTGTTGATGTCCTGCTTGATGTTGACGTAGCGCAGGCCGACGTTGCCGCTCCACCAGTCACCGCGGAAGTTGGCCTGCACGTAACCGGCGAAGTTCTTTTCCTTCACCTGCCACTCGGCACCGTAGTTGTGGCGGCCGGTGGGGCCGTCGTTGCCGGCAAGCCAGGTGGAGTTGTTGGTCACCGCGTCCTTCAGCGCACCCGGGGTGAAGTACCAGATGTTGCGCGGGAAGTTGCCGCCGATATCGCCAGCGAAACCGTTCGGATAGTTGGAGGTGGCACCGTTCTTCAGCGCGCTCCAGATGTCACCCGGGGTTGCACCCTCCGGCGACAGCGCTTCGCGCTTGTGGTCGGCAAAGCGCAGGCCGAAGTCGATGGAGCTCAGCACGCCGCCATCGTTGAAGTACTGGTTGAAGTCGAGCGTGGCCCACTTCTCCTTGTCTTCGGCGGTGACCTGCTGGTTGCCCCAGGTGCCGAAGCTGGTGACGCCGTTGGGCGAGAGGTCGCCGCCGACGTTCCAGTCGATCGGCGAGCCGGCGCCATGGGTAGCCCAGCTGGCGCCACCGCCGCTGCCCACGGTGACCTCGGCGATGTACTGGCGCGGGGTCTCACCGGTGCCCTTGGTGCTGCCGGCCTGGAACTTGGCGGTCAGGCTGTCGCTGATCTGCCAGTCGGCATCGAAGGTGACGTAGCTCGACTTGGCCGTCGACTCGCGGTAGATCATGTCGTACACCGCGTAATTGGTGCCCGGCACGCCCGCGTAGGTGGCGTTGGTCAGCACGCCGTCCTTGACCACATAGCCCGGATTCGGCGCCTGCGACTTGGCGAAGCTGTTGCCGAACATCATGAAGTTGCGGTTGTAGTTGTTGGCTTCCAGCTTGGAGCTGAAACCGTTCAGGCCCAAGGTAAGGGTATCGGTCGGCTTGAACTGCAGCGAGACCAGGCCACCCTTGCGCTCACGGGTCTGTTCGAACAGGGTCGAACCCAGCAGGCCGGGAACGTTGACGCCGATCAGGTCCGGGTTGGTCTTGGCGACGGGATCGTCGGCGCCGATCTTGAAGAAGCCACCCGGAATTTCCTGCGCTTCACGGCGCAGTTCGCGCTTCTGGCTGAAGCCCTGCACCATCACGCCGAAGGTGCCTTCGTCGTTCTTATAGTTGAACAGCGCCGAGTACTGCGGGTCGTTCGACTTGGCCTGGTCCGAACGCACCATGCCGATCGAGCCTTCAGCGGTGAACTGCTTGGAGAACTCCAGCGGCTTGCGGGTGATGATGTTGACGGTACCGGTGGTGCCACCGTCCTGCAGCTTGGCCTGCGAGGACTTGTTCACTTCCACCGAGCTCACCAGTTCCGACGGCAGCAGCGAGTAGCTGACGCTGCGGCCGACGTTGTTGCCCTGGCTGAGCACGAACCAGTCGGCCGAACCGACGGTGTGGCCGTTGATCAGGGTCTGGGTGAGGCTGGGGCTGGTGCCGCGCAGGCTGACACGGTCGGCTTCGTCGAAGCCGCCTTCATCGGCGCTGGACGAGCTGATGTTGACGCCCGGCAGGCGCTGCAGGGTATCGGCAACGTTGTGCGCCGGCAGCTTGCCCACGTCTTCGGCGGTGACCACTTCCACGCGCGCATTGGCTTCGCGCTTGGTGTCCAGCGACTTTTCCATCGAACCGCGGATACCGGTAACGGTGACGGTGTCCAGATCGGTGGCGGTCGGGGCGGCCTGCTGCGCGTGCGCACTGAAGGCGATGCAGCTGACGATGGCGGCCGAAAGCAAGGTCTTGCGGGTATTCATGATGTCTCTCCTCATCACTCGATTGGATGCCGGCGGCGATATGGGATTGCGGTTGCGATGACGTGCGCGGGGCGGCGGCGATGTCCCGGGCATTGGCGTGCCACGTACTGCGTGCTGCGATTGCGTTGAAGCCGTTTGCAGGTTCAGGCGTCGGCGTGGAGCAGGTACCAGCTGGCAGCGCCGATCACGCCCAGCTGTCCGTGTTCGACCACCTTCACCGGGATGCGTGCCAGCGCCTCGCCCATCGGCCCCTTCTGCAGGTAGCGTTCGACGAAGGTGCTGGTACGCAGGTACTCGCGGATCTGCGGCAGGATTCCACCGGCCAGGTAGACCCCGCCGTGGGCGCCATAGAACAGGGCCATGTCGCCGATGGTGCTGCCGAGCAGGCCGCAGAACACATCCAGCGCCTGCCGTGCCAGCGGATCGCTACCGGCCATTGCCGCAGCGGTGACCGCATCGGGGCTGGCCAGCGCCTGTGACTGGTCCTGCAGCGCGCAGATCGCGCGGTACAGGTTCATCAGGCCGGGGCCGGAGATCGCATGTTCGATCGACACATGCGCGCGGTCGCGCTGCATGTGGCGGACGATCGCCATTTCCAGTTCGGTGCTGGCGGCCAGGGTCGGCTGGCCGGCTTCGGTGGCCAGCACCACCGGGCCGTTGGCCGTGGGAATCCACAACGCTGCGCCCAGGCCGGTGCCGGGGCCGACCACCAGGGTCGGGCCGCGCGGTGCACTGTCCGGGCCACACAGGTGCAGAACGCCACTGGCATCGACCTGCGCGGCTGCATAGGCCACGGCTTCGAAGTCATTGACGATGTGCACCCGCTGCAGGCCGACGTCGGCCTCGATCTGCCGCGCCGACAACGGCCATGGCACGTTGGCGGTGATCACCGTGCCGTCTTCGCGGGCATAGCCGGCGGTGGCGACCACGCAGTGCGACGGGCGCGGGCCTTCGGCCAGGAAGTCGGCGAGGATCGCGCTGAGCCCGGCATGGTCGGCGTTGCGGTACTTGCGGTAATCGAGCACCTGCACCGGATGGGCATCGTCGCCGCTGGCCTGGACCCGGGCGACACGCACATGGGTGCCGCCAACGTCGGCGGCCAGGAACGAGGGCGCGACGCGGGACAGGACATGGGCCGGGGCGGGATGGCTGGCGGTCACGCGGGCTCCTGCAGCAGGTGGGGCCGGCCCCGGGAAGGGCAACGATGAAGCCGGCGATTGGGGCGGAGTCTGTAACCGCGTTGACAACGATGTCAACGAGTTCGTGACACTTTCGTTGCTGCGCCGCAGCGAATGCAGATCGCCGTAAACGTTTACATGGCGTGAGTGCGGCATCCATTGCAGAACCGTTGCAGCAAGGGGCTTCAAGGGCGAAGCGCATTCAGCGGATGGCCGCGCAAGCGCGTTGCGCAGTGCAGCATCCGGTGTGGTGGCCCGTGCATGGAAGTTGACAAACGGTCGTCGTCCACCGAAAGAATGTGACAACGTTGTTCCCAGCCACTCTCCGACGCCGTGTTCTGCGGCCGTCGCCGCAGGAGCCTTCCTGATGTCAGCCGTCCCCGCTGCAAGCGCACGCCCGAACGTGGCCTCGTCCATCGCCATCGTCGGCGTGCTGTTTTTCCTGATCGGCTTCTTCACCTGGCTCAACGGCCCGTTGATCACCTTCGTCAAACTCGCCTTCGAGCTCAGCGAGGTCGGCGCCTTCCTGGTGCTGATGGTGTTCTACCTGTCCTACTTCTTCCTGGCCCTGCCGGCCTCGTGGATCCTGCGCCGCACCGGCATGAAGAAGGGCCTGAGCCTGAGCCTGCTGGTGATGGCCGGCGGCGCGGCGCTGTTCGGCGAATTCGCCACCCAGCGCTGGTATCCCGGCGCGCTCGGCGGCCTGTTCGTGATCGGTAGTGGACTTGCCTTGCTGCAGACCGCGATCAATCCGTACATCTCCATCCTCGGCCCGATTGAAACCGCCGCACGGCGCATCGCGATGATGGGCATCTGCAACAAGATCGCCGGCATGCTGGCGCCGGTGCTGATCGGCACGGTGGTGCTGCACGGCATCGGCGATCTGTCGGCCACGGTGGCCGCTGCCGACGAAGCGACCAAGGCGCAGCTGCTGAACGAATTCGCCGCCAAGATCCACGCGCCGTACCTGGCCATGGCCGGCTTGCTGGTGGTGCTGGCGGTCGCGGTATTGTTCTCGCCGCTGCCTGAAATCAAGGCCTCCGAGGCCAATGCCACCCCGGCCGGCGCACCGGGCAAGGCCGAGCGCAGCAGCATCTTCCAGTTCCCGCACCTGTGGCTGGGCGTGCTGTGCCTGTTCGTCTACGTCGGCGTGGAAGTGATGGCCGGTGATGCCATCGGTACCTACGGTCATGGCTTCGACCTGCCGCTGGACCAGACCAAGATGTTCACCTCGCTCACCTTGGGCGCGATGCTGGTGGGCTACGTGGTCGGCCTGCTGCTGATCCCGAAGGTGGTCTCGCAGTCGCGCTACCTGACCATTTCCGCAGTACTGGGCGTGGTGTTCTGCCTGGGCGCCTTCTTCACCCATGGCTATGTGTCGGTTGCCTTTGTGGCACTGCTGGGCTTTGCCAACGCGATGATGTGGCCGGCGATCTTCCCGCTGGCGATCCGTGGCCTGGGCCGCTTCACCGAAACCGGTTCGGCGCTGCTGGTGATGGGCATCGCCGGCGGCGCGATCATTCCGCAGCTGTTCGCCGTGCTCAAGCAGCACATCGACTTCCAGCTGGTGTTCCTGCTGCTGATGGTGCCGTGCTACCTGTACATCCTGTTCTACTCGGTGGTCGGCCATCGCGTCGGCCTGCCGCAGGACAAGGGCTGATCGGCGATGATGGACGGCAGCCAACCCCAGGAAAAGCCGATGCGCAGAGCGACCATCAAGGACGTTGCCGAAAAGGCCAAGGTCTCGCTGAAGACGGTGTCGCGGGTGATCAACAACGAGCCCTCGGTGATGCAGGCCACCCGTGCGCGGGTGCTGCGTGCCATCGCCGAGCTCGACTACGAACCCGATCCCTCCGCGCGCAACCTGCGCAGCGGCACCACCTTCGTGATCGGGCTGGTGTACGACAACCCGAACCCGTACCACATCATCGGCGTGCAGAACGGCGTGCTCGCTGCCTGCCGCGAAACCGGCTTCGGCCTGCAGATCCATCCGTGCGATTCCAGTTCGCCGCTGCTGGCCGATGAACTGGCCGACTGGGTGCAGCGTTCGCGCCTGGCCGGGCTGGTGCTGACCGCACCGATGTCCGAACGTCGCGATCTGATCCAGGCGCTGACCGCACGGGGCATCAAGCTGGTACGGATCATCGCCGCTACCGAAGATCCGGCCGATGGCGCCTGCGTGTTCGTCGACGACCGCGAAGCCGCCTACGAAATCACCGAACACCTGATCCAGCTGGGCCACCAGCGTATCGGCTTCCTCTGGGGTGGCACCTCGCACCGGTCGTCGGGCGAACGCTACGCCGGTTACGAGGCCGCGCTGAAGGACTACGGCATGACCGTGGACAAGCATCTGGTGGTGCAGGGCGATTACACCTTCGACGATGGTTTCCGCGGCGCGCGGCGCCTGCTTGCACTGCGCGAACCGCCTACCGCCATCTTCGGTTCCAACGATGAAATCGCTGCCGGCGTGCTGGCCGCCGCGAAGTCGGCCGGCATGAACGTGCCCTACGACCTGTCCATCGCCGGCTTCGAGGACAGCCCGTTCTCGCGCCAGTCGTGGCCGCCGCTGACCACCGCCAAGCAGGCCACCGAGGACATCGCCCGCCATGCCGCGCGCCTGCTGATCGCGCAGCTGCGCAGTGATGCCTACGACGATGCGCCGGCGCCGCTGCACAACCAGGGCTTCGTGCCACAGCTGGTGGTGCGTGGCTCGACCGCACCGATGCGTCCTGCCGCCGCCCGCCCCCTTCCTTCCGATCCTTCCTGAGCCTGCCATGTCGCTGTCCGACCCCACCGCTACCCTGATGTTCGCCGAGGCCGCCGAAGCGGCCGAGGTCGTTGCCCGCCAGTTCGCCCGCAACCATGCCGTGATGGAGACGCTGGCAGCCAGCCTGCGCGCTGCGCCGCCGCCGTTCGTGGTGACCTGCGCACGCGGCAGCTCCGACCATGCCGCGACCTATGGCAAGTACCTGCTGGAAACCCAGCTGGGCCTGGTCGTTGCCTCGGCCTCGCCGTCGGTGGGTTCGGTCTACGCCGCACCGCTGCAGCTGCGCGGTGCGTTGTTCATCGTCATCTCGCAGTCCGGCAAGAGCCCGGACCTGCTGCGCAATGCCGAGGCGGCCAAGGCCGCTGGCGCGCGCGTGGTGGCGCTGGTCAACGTCGAGGATTCGCCGCTGGCACAGCTTGCCGACACGGTCATCCCGCTGCATGCCGGCGTGGAAAAAAGCGTGGCGGCGACCAAGAGTTACCTGGCTTCGTTGTCCGCGCTGCTGCAGCTGGCCGCATACTGGAAGCAGGACAGCGCGCTGCGCAATGCCTTGGACCTGCTGCCCGATGCGATGCGCGAGGCCTGGCAGTGCGACTGGAGCGCAGTGACCGATGGCCTGGTGGAGGCCAACAACCTGTTCGTGCTCGGCCGTGGCCTGGGCCTCGGCGCAGCGCAGGAGGCCGCGCTGAAGTTCAAGGAAACCTGCAGCCTGCACGCCGAGGCCTACAGCTCGGCCGAGGTCAAACATGGTCCGATGGCGCTGGTCGATCGCGGCTTCCCGGTGCTGGCCTTTGCCCAGCCCGATGAAACCGGTGCCGGCACCCGTGCCGTGGCCGAAGAATTCACCGCACGTGGCGCCCAGGTGTGGCTGGCCGGTGCCGGCGGCAACCTGCCCGTCGCCGCCGCGCCGCATCCGCTGTGCGCGCCGCTGCTGACGGTGCAGAGCTTCTACCGCGCGATCAACGCGCTGGCACTGCGCCGCGGCTTCAACCCGGATCTGCCGCCGCATCTGAACAAGGTTACGGAGACGGTGTGATGGCAACCGTCCTGCGCAATGCCCGCATGCTTGCCGGCGATGAGTTCCGCGATGATCTTGCGGTGGTCATCGAAGACGGCCACATCAGCGCGCTGCTGCCCGACGCTGCGCCGCAGCTGGGCACGGCCGACGAGCAGGTCGACCTGGGGGGCGGCTGGCTGCTGCCCGGCTTCATCGATGTGCAGGTCAATGGCGGTGGCGGCGCGCTGTTCAACAACACACCCGACGTAGAGGCGTTGCGTACGATTGCGCGTGCGCATCGCCGCTTCGGCACCACCGCGATGCTGCCGACCCTGATCAGCGATGACCTTGGTGTGATGCGCGAGGCGATCGGTGCGCTGCGCGAGGCCATTGCACTGGGTGTGCCGGGCGTGATCGGCATCCACCTGGAAGGCCCGTACATCGCACCAGCGCGCAAAGGCACGCACGATGCCAGCAAGTTCCGCGTGCCAGACGCGGAAGAGATCGAACTGGCGACGTCGCTGGACAATGGCGTGACCCTGCTGACCCTGGCACCGGAGCGCGTACCGCTGGAGACCATCCGCGCGCTGGTCGAACGCGGGGTGATCGTTGCCGCCGGTCACACCGCCGGTACCTATGAAGAGATCCGTGCCGGCCTCGATGCCGGCGTGCGTGGCTTCACCCATCTGTACAACGCGATGTCGCCGCTGCAGGGGCGCGAGCCCGGTGCGGTCGGCGCGGCGCTGGAAGATCGCGACAGCTGGATCGGCATCATCGTCGATGGCGTGCACGTGCATCCGGCCAGCCTGCGCGTGGCGCTGGCGGCCAAGCCGCGCGGCCGCCTGCTGCTGGTGACCGATGCGATGCCGCCGGTCGGTGCCGACGATCCCAGCTACGTGCTGTATGGCGAAACCATCACTGCCATCGATGGCGTAGTGCGCAACGCCGCTGGCTCGCTGGCTGGTTCGGCGCTGGACATGGCCACCGCCGTGCGCAACACCGTGCAGCTGCTGCGCCAACCGCTGGCCGAAGCTGCGCGCATGGCCTCGACCTATCCGGCGCAGTTCCTCAATGTTGATGACCGCCTGGGTCATATCGCCGAGGGCTACCAGGCCGACCTGGTGCTGCTGGACGATGCACTGCAGGTGCGTGGTACGTGGATCGCCGGACAGTACGAGGCGGCTTGACGATGAGCAGCACGCCGCCACGCCGGTTGGGCTCGATCGACGCTTTGCGCGGTATGACCGTGGCGGCGATGCTGCTGGTCAACAACCCCGGTGACTGGAGTGCGGTGTTCGCACCGCTGCGCCATTCTGAATGGCACGGCTGCACGCCTACAGACCTGGTGTTCCCGTTCTTCCTGTTCCTGGTGGGCGTGTCGATGGCCTTCAGCGTCGCACCGCGCGCGCTGGATCCAGCTGCACGGCCGGCACTTGCACGTGGCGTGCTGGAACGCGCACTGCGCATCGCCGTTGCCGGTGTGCTGCTGCACCTGCTGGTGTGGTGGGCACTGCACACGCACCATTTCCGCATCTGGGGCGTGCTGCAGCGCATCGCGCTGTGTGCGGCAGTGGTGGGCGTGCTGGCGGTGTATACGCGTCCGCGCGTGCAGGTGGGCGTGCTGGTAGCACTGCTGGTGGGGTATGCAGCGCTGCTGCTGGGCATCGGCGATCTGGCGCCGTGGACCAATCCGGCCAGCCGTCTGGATACCACCCTGTTCGCGCCATGGATCTACCAATGGCAAGCCGATACCGGCCTGGGCCATGACCCTGAAGGATTGCTCAGCAGCCTCGGCGCGTTGGCCACCACGGTGCTGGGCCTGCTGGCCGGTGGCCTGCTGCGCCGTGGTCGCGCCGGTGCATTGGCTGCGCTCGGTGCGGTCGCCGCCGTGCTCGGCCTGCTGCTGGCGACCGTACTGCCGCTCAACAAGCAGCTGTGGACGCCCAGCTACGTGCTGTGGACCGGGGGGCTGGCCGCGCTGGCGTTGTGGCTGGGCCACGTGCTGATCGACCGCAAAGGATGGCCCGCACTGGGCCGTCGCTTCGGCGTCAATGCGATCACCGCCTATCTGGGGGCCTCGGTGATGTCGGTGATCCTGCTGGCGACCGGTGCCTGGGGGTGGGTCTGGCAGCAACTGGCTGCGGCGATGCCACAGGCATTGGAGCTGGCCTCGATGCTGCAGGCGTTGGTATTCGTTGCGCTGTGGTGGGGTGTGGCGTGGTGGCTGGACCGGCGTCGCATTTATCTGAAGATCTGAGCGCGGGCAAAGGTCGTAGCGAACGGCGCATCCACGCATGGCGTGGATCTACTGGGCTGGTGGGTTGTGGGTCATCCACGCATGGCGTGGATCTACTGGGCTGGTGGGTTGTGGGTCATCCACGCATGGCGTGGATCTACTGGGCTGGGGCTTGCGGGTCATCCACGCTTGGCGTGGATCTACTGGGCCAGGAGTGCAGTAGATCCACGCCATGCGTGGATGCTCTCCACGGATCATTCGACGTGAACGGATTCATCGACATGCGGACCGCGTGAGCACTTCCCGGCTTCACAACCAAAGCGTGACCGACTGCCGATAAATTCACCTATCGAAACCATTCATGGCAGGGCAGACTGCGTCTGCAGTGTCGTACAGAACATCCGCAGTTCCTGATCCCCCGACCCAGGAGTGCCGTATGTCCCATGTCGTCCCGCGCGGGTTACGCCGGCGCTGTTTGACCGTTTCCCTGCTGCAGATCCTGGCGATGCCCTCGTTGCTCGCCCTGTCCGCCCCGGCCGCCTGGGCTGGTTGCGATGCGACGGCTCCCGTCGCCGGGCAGACCGTCACCTGCAGCAGCGCTGCCCCCAATCCCGAGACCGCAGCAATCAGTGCCAGTGGCGCGGCGGGCATCACCGTGAATGTTGGCAACGGCGCGCAGCTGCAGCAGGCCGGCGCGGGCAGCGCCGTCTCCCTGCTCGGCGCCGGCGGGCACGTGCTCACCAATCTGGGCGCCATCAACTCGGCGAGCGGTACCGCGGTGCAGCTCGGCGCCGGCAGCCGCGTCGACAACACCGGCAGCATCAGTTCCGGCAGCGGTATCGCACTGCAGTTCAGTGGCGCCGGCGACAGCAGCGTGGTCAACCGCGGCACCATCAGCGGCGGCACCGGCGGCGTGCAGTTCGGTGCCGGCAACGATCGCCTGCAGATGCTGGCCGGCAGCATCAGCGGCGGCGTGCAGCAGGGCGATGGCAACGACGTGCTGCTGCTCAGCGGCGGCACCATCGACAGCCTCGACCAAGGCAATGGCGATGACCAGCTGACCGTCAACGCCGGCACCATCACCGGACTGGTGACGCAGGGCAGTGGCCGCGATGATTTCGTCATGACCGGCGGCACCATCGGTGCCCTGCAGCAGGGCGACAACATCGATACCTTCCGCATGAGCGGTGGCCGCATCGTCGGCGCGTTCGAAGATGGCGACCAGGCGTGGATGACCGGTGGCCGCATCGGCCGCGTCAACATGAAGCTGGACAAGAACCTGTGGGACATGTCCGGCGGCACCGTCGACGGCAACGTGGTCACCGGCTTCGACCAGGACACCGTCATCATCTCCAACGACGCCTACATCGGCGGCAACATCAGCGTCAGTGGCGGCACCGACAGCGTCACCATCACCGGTGGCACCGTGCGCGGCCAGGTGCTGCTGAGCACCGGCAACGACACCTTCAACTGGAATGGTGGCGGCATCGTCTACGGCGCCATCGACATGGGGCCCGACGATGACGTCGCGACCCTCAGCAATCTCAACCAGGCCAATCTGGGCGCCGTGCCACTGTTCGATGGTGGCACCGGCACCGACCGTCTCGGCTTCAACAACGTCAAGACCGCTGGCGTCGGGCGCTTCCAGAACTGGGAAGCGATCAGCCTGGCCAGCAGCACCGAGCTCACCTTCGATGGCGATCTGGTGCTGGGCGACAGTGCCACCGCTACCGGCAGCGTGATCGTGGATGAGACCAGCACCCTGTTTGCGGGGGGCGGCAACCACGCGATCCGACCGTTCGCCGGCAGCGCGCTGGTGAACATGGTCAACGCCGGCCGCATTGACCTGACCAACAGTGGCGGCGCCGGTGATGCCTTCACCATCCGTGGCAACTACCGCGGCGACGGCGGTGGCGTGTACCTGCAGACCGTGCTGGGTGCGGACGACTCAGCCAGCGACCGACTGGTCTTTGATGGCGGCACCGCCACCGGCAGCACCGGTCTGGGCATCATCAACGCCGGTGGCGGAGGATCGGCCACGCTGGTCGACGGCATCCTGGTGGTGCAGGCGTTGAACGGCGCAACCACCGCGCCAGGCGCGTTCTCGTTGTTCGCATCGGTCTCGGCCGGCGCCTACGAGTACTTCCTGTTCAAGGGCGGTGTCAGCGCCGGCACCGGCGAGAACTGGTACCTGCGTTCGACCCTGGCGGCCGGGCCGGCACCCGCGCCCAACGGCGGCGGTGAAGTACTTCCGCCGCCGCCGCCGACACCGCCGGTCGCACCGCCGCCGCCGATTCCCCCGGCACCACCACCGCCACCGGAAGGTGCCATCGATCCGAACCTGACCGCCGGTGAGACCGCGCCACCGCCGCCGCCGCCGGAACCGCCGCCCGTAGCACCGCCCAGCGATCCACCGGTGCCGGACGTGCCGGTGGCTGGTGGCAGCCTGCCCGGTACCGGTTCGCCGCCGCCCAGCGCGGGGGCAAGGCCCGCCGCGCCGGACGAGAACGGCCTGGTGCCGCTGTACCGCCTGGAGACCGCTGCCTACGCCGTGGTACCCCCGCTGCTGCGTGAGACCTCGCTGGCCAGCCTGGGTACCTTCCACGAGCGCCAGGGCGAACAACGCCTGCTGTACAGCCAGGGCGCGTTCCGCACCGCGTGGGGGCGGCTGGTGGGGCAGAGCAGCGAGATCCACTGGAAGGGCGATGCACGGCCCGGCTTCGATGGCGACGTGATGGGCGTGCAGGCGGGCCTGGATGTATGGGCCGCTGCCGCCGACAGCCACCGCAACCAGATCGGTGTGTTCGTCGGCCGCACCCGCGCCGATGGCAGGATCACCGGCCTGGCCATTGGCTGGGACAACGTGCTGGTCGGTCAGAGCCGGTTGGACGACAAGCACGTGGGCCTGTACTGGACGTTGACTGACAGCAGTGGCGGCTACATCGACGCGGTGGCGATGCAGAGCCGCTACGACGGCCGCACGCGTTCGTCGCGCGGGCTGGGCATCGACCTCAAGGGCGACGGCACCACGCTGTCGCTTGAAGCGGGCAAGCCACTGCTGCAGGTCGGGCAGTCATCGTGGTGGCTGGAGCCGCAACTGCAGGTGATCTGGCAGCGCAGTTCGCTGGATGACCAGCGCGATCTGGTGTCCACCATTTCCTTCGACAACGACAACGCCTGGACCGGCCGTGTCGGCCTGCGCCTGGCGGGCGACTATCAACTGGCCGATAACGGCTGGCAGCCGTACTTCAAGTTGAATTACTGGCACGGTCGCTCGGGCGAGGACCGCATCCTGTTCGATAGCGACGCGATCATCAATTCGCAGCGCTCGCGCGCACTGGAAGCCGGTGTCGGCGTGGTCGGGCGCTTCAACCGCACGATCAGCGCGTATGCCGTGGCCGACTACACCCGCGAGGTCGGTGGCAGCGACAACGGCAAGCGCCGCATCATCGAAGGCAACATCGGCCTGCGTGCGGATTGGTGATGCCCGCCGCGTTGGCGGCTTTGGTGGGTGCCGACCTCAGTCGGCACGAATCCAACGGGCGCCATGCACCGCTCTGGTAGGTGTCGACCTTGGTCGACACGAATCCAACCGGCGCCATGACCCGGTAGATGCCGACCTTGGTCGGCAGGCGCTGGCAGCAGTCAATCAATGCCCACGCCGCCGCATTACAACGGCGATCGACCCAGCAACGCACCCGCGTGATCGGCCAGCAGCTGCACCGCATACAGCAACCCTTCCTCCGTCAGCGGCGGGCACTGCGCATCCGCGCCGTCCAGTTCACGCGCGGCCTGCGTGGCCAACAACACACCACCCAGCGCAGACAATGCCAGCAGGCAGCGCGTGGTGCCGGCCAGATCGCGCGCACGTGCCGGCGTGATGCGCAGTTCCGTCCACGGCTCGCCGTCGGCGGCGTGGCAGCGCGTGATGTCGCGCAACCGCTTGAAAAAGGCGGGCGTGGGAGCGGCTTCATCGGCTTCGGTCAGCGCGTCTTCCAGTGCCTCGGCAGTGGCGTTGGACAGCTGCAGGTCGGGCAGGGCATCACCCAGCAGTGTGTGCAGGCGGGGATAGGTGGGGTAGAGCGTGGTCATGGCAGCAACCTCACAGGGCAAGGCCACCCGCGGGATGCAAGGTGGCGGGCGGTGCGGGTTGGCGTGCCGGTGAAGCTTTCCAGAGGAAATGAAGCCGGCGGATCCGGAAGATCCCCTCGCACCGCCCGCCGCAGAACGACGGACGGTGCATTGTTCGGTCCTGCAACGTCGTTGCAAGCCCGCCTCTGAAAGCTTCATTCAGGACGCCAATCCCGGCCAACACAGAACGCGCTGGCATAAGGAATTTCACACGCTGGCCGACCTGTTGGAATGAGTGAAGTTGCAGATTCTCGGCGGGTGAATGTCGTGCCAGAAACGACGCGTTGCGTGATAGCGCCAGGCCATTGGACACAGTTATTCTTCCCATTCACTACATGACACGGAGTCGTCAATGCTGAAGTACAGGGATGCGCGCGTAGCCATGCTCGGCATGCTTCTGATTCCATCCGCTGCCGGAGCGGCGGAAGCTGCGGTCGAACTGCCTACGCCTGAAGCACGTGACCAGATGTTGCAACTGCTGGAAACGCAGTCGCTGTATCGTGACCGCGTGGACTGGAGCGAGGTGCGCATGCAGCTGGCTGCCGCTGGCAGTGACCGCGTTCTGCAACGCCGTGTGCTGGATGAGGCGGCTGCACGCAGCAGCGGAGGGCATGGGCGATGGATCTCGCCCGGCGAGCAGCACCAACGTTCCCAGCGCGCCCAGCGTTTGAACGGGGGCCAGAGCGCTGCCTTGTCCGCGCCTCGGCAGGACAACCCACGCATCGGCATATTGCAGGTGAGCCCCTTCGTTGAGGATCTGCGAAAGAGCGAGCAGGAGCGCTATACGGCGCGCAAGGCGTACGCGCTGGCGCTGCAGCAGCGCATCGCCACCTTGGATGATGGTGCACGGTGCGGTTGGGTGGTGGATGTAAGCAGCAATGGCGGCGGCAATATGTGGCCCATGCTGTTGGGACTGTTGCCGTTGCTGCATGGAACCACGGATCCCGAGGGAGGTGTGATTGGTGGGTTCCGCAGTGCTGGCGGCCTGCAGCCCTGGCGGCAGGGGGAGGGAGCGGTGACGGCCGGCGGCAATGGCTCGCTGCGCTCGCGTCAGGCCACCTACACGTTGCGGGTGTCGCCCGCACCTGTCGCGGTCGTGATGGGTGCAGGCACGGCCAGTTCCGGCGAGGCCGTGGCGCTGGCGTTCCGCGGTCAGCCGGGCAGCCGCAGTTTCGGCCAGCCCAGCGCGGGCCTTTCCACCGGCAACCGCCCGGTTCCTCTGGTAGATGGCTCGATGCTTGTGCTGACAGGGAATGTGATGACCGACCGCAGTGGACAGGGCGATGGCGCCAAGCTGCAGCCCGACCAGATCACGCCTAGTGGCCCTTCCACCCTGCTGGCCGCAGAAGCATGGTTGCTCGCCCAGCCGGCCTGCAAGGACGGCTGAACCATGCTGCTGATCGGCCAACACGAGAGGGTGATGATCGTCGGCCCGACCGAGTCCCACCACTGCCTGCGCTGCCAGGCTGAAACCGAGTTCGCCCCGCAGCTGCGCTACAAGATGGCGCGCATCGACCTGCTGTTCGGCTTCGTCTACCAGCGCCGCTATGAGCTGGCCTGCACCGGCTGCGAGCATGGCTGGGTGCTGGATACCGAAAGCATGGACCAGCAGCTGGGCGGGGTGCCGATCCCGTGGCGACACCGCTTCGGCTTGCCGGTGATGCTGGTGGTGGTGGCCGGGCTGGCAGTGGCAGGGTGGATGTGGCGGCAAGGGCACGGTGGTTGAGGACGCGGCCTGCTAAAGTTGCAGCCAGCAATCACGTACCGGAACCGACCATGGACCACGAAATGCCGTTCGAACCCGCCAACGACCTGGAAGTGCGCCTGCTGCAGGCCCAGGACGGAACCCTTACGGCTTCTCAGTTCCTCGACGGCCTGCTGACCGCGCCGGTGTTCGTGCTGCTGGACAAGGCCATCGGCGAAGACGGTGCCTGGGACGAGAGCATTTCGCCGCTGGTGCTGACCAGCGAAGGCGGCGAGCCGATGTTCGCGGTGTTCACTGCGCCCGAGCGCGCGGAAATCTGGCATGAGCAGCTGCCGCAGTTCGCCCATGCCATGCCCATCGCGGTACATGCGCTGCTGTCGGGCATCGGCGAGGGCGTTGGCCTGGTGCTGAACCCGGGCCTGGACGTGGGCATGGAGATGATCCCTGATGCGGTGGCGCAGCTGAAGGAACGTGCTGCGGCGATCACACGTGGGATGGCGCACTGATAGAAGCTGTGGTTGCCGGCCAGCGGCCGGCACTACCCGATGCTTCAGCGGGCGGCAGCGATCGCTCGTACACGCGCCTTGGCCAGCGCCTCGCCAATGGCCGGCCCCTTCAGGTGCGTGGTATCCAGGTCACGCGCCTGCACTGACAGCGCGGCCCGGTGCAGGCGCTTCAGCGTTTCGCCCTGCGGGTAGTCGCAGTCCTCGAAACCGAGCCGGCCGCGCTTGTCGGCCTCGCAGCACAGCGCGATGCGCGCCACCCGTTCCGGCCGGCGCAGTGCATCGCAGCGGCCCAGCAGTTCCAGCACGGTGGCATCGCGCAGCTCGTCGATGCGATGCACGTTCAGATGCTCGCGGCATACCGCCTCGGCCAGCTGCTGGTGCTCGGTCGGAATCTTCAGGCGCGCACAAAGTGCTTTCAGCGGCTCGATGCCGCGCTGTTCGTGCATGATGTGGCGCGGCCATTCCTCGGGCGGGGTCAGGCCCTTGCCGAGGTCGTGGGTGAGTGCGGCGAAGCCGACCAGATCATCACCGGGGGCCAGCTTCGCCGCCATGTCGCTGACCATTTCCTGGTGGATGCCGGTGTCGACTTCCGGATGGAATTCCGCGCGCTGCGGCACGCCGTACAACGCTTCCAGCTCCGGCAATATCGGGCCCAGCGCGTGCGCGTCGTGCAGGGTGCGCAGGAACGCGGACGGGCGTTCGCACACCAGTGCCTTGCGCAGCTCCTGCCACACACGTTCCGGCACCAGCGCGTCGAGCTCGCCACTGGCGGCAATCTCGCGCATCAGTTCCATGGTTTCCGGCGCGACGGTGAAACCGAGTGAGGCGAAGCGGGCCATGAAGCGCGCCGCACGCAGCACGCGCAGCGGGTCTTCGACGAAGGCGGGACCGACATGGCGCAGCACGCGCTGCTCGATGTCGCGCGCGCCGCCATAGGGGTCGACCAGCGCGCCGCTGTCTTCATCGCAGGCGATGGCGTTGATGGTGAAATCGCGGCGCTGCAGGTCTTCTTCCAGCGTCACCGCTGGATCGGCATCGACCACGAAGCCGCGGTAGCCACGGCCGGATTTGCGTTCGGTGCGCGCCAGCGCGTATTCCTCGCCGGTCTTCGGGTGCAGGAAGACGGGGAAATCGCGGCCCACGGCGGTAAAGCCCTGCGCTTCCATCTGCGCGGGCGTGGCACCGACGACGACCCAGTCACGGTCGCCGGCAGGACGCTGCAGCAGGCGGTCGCGCACTGCGCCGCCGACAAGATAGATCTTCATGCGGGGATGATGACACGGTAGCGCCGGGGCATGCCCGGCGGGATACATCGTGGCGTCCGCCGGGCATGGCCCGGCGCTACCGTCATCGTGCGATCAATCGCCGCCCTGGTCGGCGTTGGCGGCGCAGGTGAAGGCCTTGCGCTTGTCCACCAGGCGGCCCATCAGGCGGTCGCTCAGCGGCAATGCGTCGCCATTGAGTCGCCAGTCGTAGATCACGCTGAAGGCCAGCACGCGGGCAACGTACTCGCGTGTTTCCTTGTAGCTGATGGTCTCGATCCACAGGTCCGGATCGAAGCCCGGGCGCTGGGTCTGCCAGCGTGCGGTCGGCGTCGGGCCCGCGTTGTAGGCGGCGATGGTCACGTAGGGCAGGCCGTCGTACTTGTTCATCAACTGCCGCAGGTACGCGCTGCCGATGGCGATGTTGGTGTCCGGGTCGTACAGGCTGTCAGCGCCGCCGTAGCCGGTCAGGCCGATGGACTTGGCGACACCGGCACCGGTCGCCGGCAGCACCTGCATCAGGCCCATGGCGTTGGCAGGCGAACGCGCGCGCGGGCTGAACACGCTTTCCGCACGGATCTCAGCGGCCACCCAGGCCGGGTCCAGCGCATTGCGCGCCGACTCGCGACGGATCGTGGCGTCGTGGTGCAGCGGGAAGCGCAGGTCGTACAGGCGCTGCTCCTGCTTCTGCTTGCCGAGCGAGAACACCGCGCGGTCGAACCAGCCGTTGTCCTGCGCCACTCGCACCGCGAGGCGGCGCTGGGTGTCATCGAAGCGCGACAGTGCGTTGTTCCATTCGGCCACCGCCCAGCCGGCGCGGTCGATCTGGTACAGCGCCATCGCGCGCTGGATGGCCGGATCGCGGGCGACCACGGCTTGCGCCTGCGCGCTGTCGTCGGGCTTCCACGGACACAGCGTGTAGGGCTGCTGCAGCTTGTCCGCCGCCAGGAAGCCATGGAAGGTCGGCGCGCGTGCGGCTTCGCGGAACAGCGGCTGCGCCTGCTGTGCCTGGCCGGTCTTTTCCAGCATGCGGCCTTCGAAATAGCGCCAGCGCGAATCGTTGCGCTGGGTCGGGCCCATCTTGCGGATCGCTGCCAGCGTCGCCGGCCAATCGCCGCGCGACATTGCTTCGCGTGCGCGCCATTCGTGCAGGCGTTCGTCGTAGGCCGCATCGGGTACGGCATTCAAGCGGCGGGCAGAGTCGGGCAGGTACGACGCCACCGTCCACAGGGCGATCTGGTAGCGCACCTGGCCCTGCTGTTCGGCGCTCAGGCCCAGCGCCTGCGCGTACTGCGGCAGCTGCTGTTCGGTGGCGTCCGGATCGGCCTTGGCCAGCTTGGCCAGGCCATCGGTGGCGATGCGCCGGCTGCGCTCGTTGCGCGGCCAGTTCAGGGCACTGGCATTGGGCTTGTCGACGAAGGCGGCGTAGGTGTTGGCCAGCGCCAGATCGCCCGCCTGCAGGCCGCGTGCGGCCGAGCGCATCACCGCCGGCTGCTGGGCATCGGCAGCGGCATCGATGCGCTCCCAGCGCAGTGCATCGCTCATGCCACCCTGCGCCTGCAGCACGGCAAACACGGCGTCGCAGGCATCGGGCAGCGATTTGCCGTTCTTGCGCCACAGATCCTGGGCTTCACCGATCCACTGCGGGTCCACCTTGCCGGTGGCCTGGCGCGCCGTCAGCTGCGCACAACGCAGGCCGAGGTTGTCGGTCGGCACCCAGTTGGCCAGCAGCGTCGGCCAGTCCTGCCGGCGCGCTACAGAGGGCAGCCAGGCGCTGCGGAAGCTGTTGGCCACGGCCTGGCCCTGGTAGCGCTTGAGGAAGGCCTGTGCCTGCGCCGTATCCACGGTGTCGATGTTGCGCCGCAGGTTGGCGAACTCCAGCCAGCCATACGCTGGATGGCGGCTGAGCGCGGCGGCCTGGCCGGGATCGAACTGGCCACGTTCGGCGGCCGCGATGGCGGCCTTCAACTGGGCGTTCTGGGCATCGAGGGACTGGGCACTCGCGCAGCCGATCAGCAGCGTGGTGGCCAGCGGGAGCAGGGACAGGGCGGTCGAAGATCGTCGGGTCATGGCGACCAGCATAGCGGGCGGTGGCTGAATTCAGTTTCTCATTGCGTACACGGCAGCAGAGGGCAACGACAGCTGAATGATGAGGGGATCCGCACTGCCGCGAGGGCAGCTGATCGGCGTAGGTTTGGGCTGGGGCGACCGGCCCTGCTGCAGGGAGCGGCACATGGCATTCAGTAGCGCAGGAAGAAGCGGCCCGCTGGCGGACATCAACGTCACGCCACTGGTGGATGTGATGCTGGTGTTGTTGATCATCTTCATCGTGACCGCGCCGATGTTGTCGCGGCCGATCAACGTGCAGCTGCCGCAGGCCACCGATCGCGTGGTGGATCGCCCCGAGCCACCGCCGCCGATCGAGCTGCGGCTGGATGCGTCCAGCCAGTTGAGCTGGGACGGGCAGCCGATGGCCATCGGCGATCTGCAGTCGCGCCTGCAGGCGCAGGCCAGCGAACATGCCGGCAACCTGCCGGAGCTGCGCATCAGCACCGATCCGTCGGCCGAGTACGACGGCATGGCCAAGATCCTGGCTGCTGCCGAGGCTACCGGCATGGAACGCATTGCGTTCGTGCAGTGAGCGGGTCACCGGTGCGGCCTTCCTGATGGAGGGCCGCACTTGGGCAGCAGGCGCTGGGAAGGGCGCCGATGTAGATCACCGCCTTCGGTGAATACGTAGCCAAATGACGTTATCTGCTCTCAGAATCGTCAAATCTGCGTGAAAGAGTGTCGGGCATCACGCCGCGATCTTTACCGCTTGTTTACAAAGGAGACGCTGCCGCCATGCAGGGGGGAGCGCGGCAGTCCATGTCCCGACATTCCTTTGGAGAGAGAGCGAATGAATTACCTGCACCACCGCCCCTTGGCGGTTGCCGTCGCGCTGTGCGTGACCGCCCTGGCACCGATGGGCGCTGCTGCCCAATCGACCACCACCAATCTGGACGCGATCGAAGTCACCGGTACCCGCATCAAGCGCGCTGAAGTGGAAGGCCAGGTGCCGGTCCAGACCCTCAATCGCGCCGACATCGAACGCACCGGCCTGACCTCGATCGGTGAAGTGCTGCAACAGCTCACAGGTTCCGGCTCGGCGCTCAATGCCAAATTCAATTCGTCCGGCAACTTCGGTTTCCCGCCCGACGGCAGTGGTGTTGGCGCGGGTTCGGCGCAGGTGGACCTGCGCCATCTGGGTGCCAAGCGTGTACTGGTGCTGGTCGATGGCATCCGCTGGGTCAACGAATCCTCGGCCTCGGGCGTCGGCTCGGCCACCGACCTCAACACCATTCCGCTGGCGATCGTTGAACGCATCGAAGTGCTGGAAGACGGCGCGTCGTCGCTGTACGGCTCCGATGCCATCGCCGGTGTGGTCAACATCATCACCCGCCGCGATTTCGACGGCGGCCAGGTGACGTTGAACTATGGCCAGTACGGCAAGGGCGATGGCACGCAGAAGGGCGTGGACCTGGCCTGGGGCAAGAGCGGCGACCGTTACAGCCTGTTCCTGGGGGCAAGCTGGACCAAGCAGGACCCGGTATATGCGAAGGACCGCGAGCAGTCGCGCTTTCCGATTCCCGGTACCGGCCTGGCCTTCGGCAGCGGCGGCATTCCGCAGGGGCGCTTTGCCTTCGTCGATCCCAATACCGGTGCGGAACAGGACATCGTGCCCAACACCGGCGTGAGCAGCCCGCGTTACGACGGCAGCGCCGGCTGCAACCGCACCGACGACTACCACTGCTTCACCAGCGCCGACCGCTTCAACTTCGCCGAGTACAACATGGTGCTGACGCCGTCGGAGCGTAAGGGTCTGTTCGGCCAGTTCCGCTTCGACATCACCGACAACGTGCAGTGGTACGTCAAGGCACTGGGCAACCGCCGCGAGTCGACCAACCAGGCCGGCCCGGAGCCGCTGTTCTTCGGCCCCGATGGCGCCACCGGCAATCCGCTGGCCGACAACATCGTGGTCTCGGCACTGAACCCGTACAACCCGTTCGGCTTCGACCTGGTGTCATCGGGCAACATGAGCCTGATCGGTCGCCGCCCGGTGGAAGGTGGAGCGCGCGTGTTCGAGCAGCAGGTGGACACCACGTACTTCGCCACCGGTCTGGTCGGCAACTTCCAGGCGGCCGACCGCAGCTGGTACTGGGACGTCAACGGCATGTACAGCAAGAACAAGGCCGAGCAGACCAACTACGGCAGCTACAACATCTACAACGTCAACATGGCGCTGGGTGATCCGGCCGTGTGCGCGGCCACGCCAGGCTGCGTGCCGCTGAACATCTTCGGTGGCGCCGGTTCGATCACCCCGGACATGCTGCGCTGGATCCAGCCGGTGGTGCGCGACCGCAGCCAGAACGAACTGAGCCTGTTCACCGCCAACCTGTCCAGCGATCTGTTCACCCTGCCGGCCGGTCCGGTGTCCTTCGCCACCGGACTCGAACACCGCAAGTACAAAGGCTCGTACCAGCCCGACCCGCTGACGGTGATCGGCCACTACAACGGCGTACCGTCGCAGCCGACGTCCGGTTCCTACGACGTCAATGAAGCGTACCTGGAGCTGAGCGTGCCGATCTTCGCCGACTCGGCACTGGGCAAGAAGCTGGACCTGAGCCTGGCCGGCCGCTATTCGGATTACTCGACCTTCGGTGGCGAGTTCACGCCCAAGTACGGCCTGCGCTGGCAGGTGACCGATGACTTCGTGCTGCGTACCACCTACGCCGAAGGCTTCCGCGCACCGTCGATCGGTGAGCTGTACGGTTCGGCTGCGCGCGCTGACCTGCAGCTGTTCGATCCCTGCTCGGTCGGCCTGGGCGGCACACCGCCGCGCGGCAGTGCGGCCAACTGTGCCTCGCTGGGCGTGCCGGCGGGCTTCCAGCAGGCCAACTCGCAGATCTCGGTGACCACCGGCGGCAACCGCGAGCTGGAACCGGAGCGGTCGCGCAGCTTCAGTGCCGGCTTCGTGTGGAGCCCCTGGTTCGGCAATGATGCGTCGTGGTCGGAGCGCTTCGACGTGGAAGTGACCTTCTATCGCCACAACATCGATGGCGCGATCCAGGCGATCAACGCGCAGACCCAGCTGGACCTGTGCGTGGATACGCTGGACCCGATCTACTGCGATGGCATCACCCGTGCCAGCACCGGTGCAGTCAGCAGCTTCAACAACCGCCTGACCAACCTGGGTTCGATCAAGACCGATGGTTGGGATGTGGATCTGTTCTGGACCCTGCCGCAGAGCTCGATCGGCCAGTTCAAGCTGGGCTGGAAGAACACCTTCGTCGGTCGCTATGAGGCCACCGGTGCGGCCGGCCAGAGGCAGCCGCAGAAGCCCGGCGTGGAAGTGGCTGACAGTTCGATTCCGGAATGGACCAGCAACGCCAGCATCGGCTGGACGCTGGACAACTGGAGCGCCAACTGGACGGTACGCCACATTTCCGAACTGACCGAAGACTGCGGTGACGCCGTGGCGTTCCCGGTGTGCAGCAACCAGGCCGCCGGCACCAACACCCTGTCGGCCACCACCTTCCATGACATGCAGGTGGGCTACAAGATCGACTGGATGAAGGGGCTGCAGCTGACCGCTGGCCTGAACAACGTGTTCGACAAGGATCCGCCGATCTGCCTGTCGTGCTCGTTGAACGGCTATGACGCCTCGACCTACGACATCCCGCGGGGCCGTTACTGGTACCTGCGCGCGGACCTGCGGTTCTGATGAAGGGACGGCGCCGGGCTCAGCCCGGCGTCCCCATGTGGAGGTAGAGCCGAGCCCATGCTCGGCTCGATCGCCCACAACGTTGCGAAAGGCAGCCGAGCATGGGCTCGGCTCTACAGGTGCGGGGCGATCGTGCCCCGCGCCTGCTCAGAACGACCAGGTGAAGGTCAGCGAACCGTTGCGACCATCGCCATACGCGCCGTAGCCATTGATCTGCGAGAGATACTTCTTGTCCAGCAGATTGTTGAGGTTGGCCTGCACGCTGAATTCCGGCGAGATGCGGTAGCGCACGAACGCACTGACCAGGGCGTAGCCACTCTGCTCGATACGGCCATAGGCCGGCACCGGGTAGTAGATGCGGTTCTGCCAGTTGGCACCGCCACCGACAGTCAGTTCCTGCAGCGACTGCGGGGTGTAGCTGGTGAACAGCTTCAGCGCGGTCTGCGGCAGATTGGTGTTGATGTCGGCGTCGTTGGCATCCTTGGCCACGTAGCGGGAGGCGCCGAACGTGGCGTTCCAGCCCGGTGCCAGTTCGCCGTTGAGCTCGAACTCGAAGCCACGGCTGACTGTGCCGCGTGCGGCGCGATAGGCAAATTCGTTCTGGCTGCCGGGCACCGGCTCGCCAGTGATCTGGCCGACGTTGTCCTGTTCGATGCGGAACACCGCCAGCGAAGCATTCAGGCGGTTGTCGAACCAGGCGCCCTTGACGCCCACTTCATAGCTCTTGCCATCCACCGGGTCCAGATAGCTGCCGTTGCGGTCCTTCAGCGTCTGCGGCTGGAAGATCTCGGTGTAGCTGGTGTACGCCGAGTAGGTGTCGTTGATGTCGAACACGAGGCCGGCATACGGCGTGGTTTCCTTGTGCGAGCGGTCGGCGTTCTCGCCTTCGCTCTTCCAGTCGGTGTAGCGTGCGCCGATGATCAGCTTCAACGGGGCGGCCAGTGACAACCGTGCGGCGACGTAGCCGGCCTTCTGGGTAATGGTGCCTTCGCTGGCCAGGGCCAATGGGTTCCAGTTCGGCTCACTGATGTTGCCGGTCCAGTTCAGATAGCTGGCAAACGGATTCCACGGCAGGCCAGCGCCGCCCACCTGATAGTCGCCATAGTTGGCGTACTCGCGCTTGTTGTAGCTCAGGCCGGCCATGAACTGGTGCTCGCGGCCGAACAGCTGGAACGGGCCGTCGACATAGCCATCCACGCCGGTGACCTTGCGCTCGGTGTTGTAGAAGCCGGCCGAGGGCGAAATGCCCGCACCGGTGGTCTTGTCGAAGTTCGACGCGCCGGTGGTCCAATCGTTGTACGCGGGGTAGAACAGCTTGTCGTCGGCCTTGGTCTGGTCATGCGTGGCGCCGATCTTGAACTTCCAGCCACTGCTGAAGGCGTGCTGCAGGGTGGCGAACGCACGCTTGCTGGTGGTGTCCCAGTAGGTCCAGTTCGGGCTGGCGTTGAACGATTCGTCGTACGGCGTCGCGCTGCCGTCGGAGTACAGCATCGGGAAACCACCCCAGGTCGCGCCGTTCGCGCGTTTCTGCTGGTAGTCGTAGCCCACGCTGAGCTGGGTATCGGGGGCCAGGTCGGCGTCGATCACCGCATAGCCCAGTGTCTTGCGCTGGTTGTAGCGGTCCATCTGCCCATCGGTGTCCAGGTAGCTGCCGATCACACGGCCGCGTACGGTGCCGCTGGCGTTGAGTGCGCTGCCCACGTCCACGGTGGTGCGGGTGCGGCCCCAGCTGCCGACGTTCACCGACACGCTGCCGGTCAGCTCGGCGCTGTCGGCGTGCTTGCGGATCAGGTTCACCGATGCCGACGGGTTGCCGGCGCCACTGAGCAGGCCGGTGGCGCCGCGCACCACTTCCACGCGGTCGTACAGGGCCAGGTCCAGGCCGGAGTCGCCGTAGCTCCAGTTCTGCACCATCTGCGTGGGCAGGCCATCGAACTGGTACGCATCGATGTAGAAGCCGCGTGCGTAGAACTCGGTGCGCTCGCTGTCCGACTGCGTGCTGGTCACGCCGGTGGTGTTGCCCAGCACGTCGATGATGTCGTCCAGCTGCTGATCTTCGATGCGCTGATGGCTGATGATGCTGACCGATTGCGGGATTTCGCGCGGCGCCAGGTCGAAGCGGGTACCGGCCGAAGTGCGGCGCACCGAATAGCCTTCCGCACGCTCGCCCTTCACCACGACCTTGTCGAGGGTGGTCGGGTCGGCGGCGGCTTCGGCGAAGGCAGCGGGGGCGGCGGCCACGCACAGGGCGGAGAGCACGGCTGCGGACAGGCGATGCGGCAGCAGGGGGGAGGTCGAACGGTTCATCAAGGTTCCTGGACGGGCACGTGCGTGCGTCCGACCGGCTTCCCGGATGGTCTGGCGCCGCGGCTGGTGGGGATCTCGCGCCGCTGGCGAAGCCCTGCGTTTCAGGGCGGTGGCTGGGCAATGCGAGGACGGACGAACCGTCCTGGCTGCCCGGAAAACGCCAATATCGTAATGGGAATTGTTTCCATTTACAAATGGGCCAGCGGCTGTGCCTGCGTTCGGCGCGACAGGACTATTCGTCGGGAATCAGGCGTTCAGCAAGGATATTCAGGCGCGGCAATTGCCCCTCGATGCCGTCGGCATATTCGATGGAGATCATCACGTTCCGCTCGAGCCCACGGATGTCGGACACATGGATCCTGCCGGTCAGGTACTCGGGCGTGGTACGCACCGGTCCGGCATAGCGGGCGCCGGGGTCCAGGCAGGCCATCGCGCTGCGGATGTTGGCCGAGGCGAATTCGGTGGAGGAATGGGCAAGCAGCCAATCGCAGAACCGCTTGCCTGCCGGATTGCCCTCGTGCGTGCAGCCCTTGCTCCACGTGTTCCAGTCAGTAACCAGTTCGATCGACTGGCTGGCGCCCACCGGCGTGCTGTTGGCGAAGGCGAGCATCTGCGCGCATATCGGCTCGCGCGGCGCCTGCAGCGTGCTGCAGCCCGTGGCCAGCAGCATGATGGTGATCAGCAGCGGGGTGCGACCAAGTGCGGCCATCGGCGTGCTCTCCCTGTCACTGCGGTTGATGATGGGGGCATGCAGGTGAAGAGTCGAGCTTGCAGAACTGCCTGGCAGCGGTCGGCAACGTGTGACTCTGCGAGGCAGCTCAGCGCAGCAGCGGCAGCGGATCGCGAGCCCCGTCTTTCCCGTAGATGCCCCAATGCAGATGGGGCGGCGTGCCCTTGGCGTTGCCGCTGTCGCCGACATGGCCGAGCAGGTCGCCGGGTTGCACCACCTGTCCGCGCGCCAGGCCATCGGCCCAGTCTTCCAGGTGTGCGTAGTAATAGCGCTCGCGTCCCGGGCCGATGACCCAGACCTGGCGGCCACCGAGGCCGCTGTCGCGGATGTCGGCGACAACACCGGGGGTAGCACTGCGCACCGGCGTGCCGCGCTTGCCGAAGATGTCGATGCCGGCATGGCTGCGGTCGCGACCGCGCGGCGCACCGAAGGTATCGGCGATCTGGCGCGGGCGGACGCCGTCCACCGGCACCGGCAGCTGCGTGGCCGGCGGCATGCGCGAGAGTGTCCACAGCATCTTCGGTGCGGCGGCCCACGGGCTGTTCCAGAAGGCCATCGCCGCGATGATGGCAATGGCCAGGCAAAGGCCACGCAGGAGCCAGCGGCGCAGGCGATGGGCGGGCGAGTGCAGTGTATTCATGGTCTCCGAACGTAGAGTCTAGCCATGCTCGACGGCTTCGGTTCTTGGGGATACGCCAGGGAAAAGCAGTCGAGCATGGCTCGACTCTACAGAAGCGCTGCCAACGGCACGTCGAAGCCGCGCTTCAACGTGCCCAGCGCCACCGACGTGCGGAAGCGCTCGATGTTGTCATCCGCACCGAACAGCCGCTCGGTGATCGCCTCGTACTCTTCCATCGATGCCGCCGAGAGCAGCAGCAGGAAATCACCATCACCGGTGATCGAGTAACACTGCTGCACGGCAGGATCGTCCTGCACGCGGCGGCGGAACGGGGCGAGCTTCTCACGCTGCTCGCTGACCACGCGCACCTCGACGATGATGGTCAGCGGCCGGCCGATCTTCGCGGCATCGATCACCGCCACATTGGCGGCGATCACGCCGCTGTCCTGCAGGCGCTTGATCCGCCGCTGCACGGCCGGGGTCGACAGGTGCACGGCTTCGGCGATCTGCCGTTGCGGCAGGGTGTTGTCCTGCTGCAGCAGGGCGAGGATGGCGCGGTCGAAGCTGTCCAGCACGGGGGCAGTGGCCATGGTGAGCAGAAGTTGCACGGACGGGCCGTCAATTGAGCCAAGTGCTCGCCGCCGGCGCAATAGACTGGCGGCATGCAGACTTCTCGAATCGCGCCGATGTTGCCGGCGCTGGCGGTGCTCGGCTCGGTCACCGCACTGGCCATCGGTACCTCCTACGCCAAGCAGCTGTTTCCGTTGATCGGTGCGCAGGGCACCAGCGCGCTGCGCGTGGGCTTCTCGGCGCTGTTGCTGCTGCTGTTCTGGCGGCCATGGCGCTGGAAGACCAGCCGCGTGGATGCGATCACGATCCTGCGCTACGGCCTCACCCTGGGCCTGATGAACCTGTTGTTCTACATGGCCTTGCGCACGATCCCGTTCGGCATCGCGGTGGCCATCGAATTCACTGGCCCGCTGACGGTGGCGATGCTGTCGTCGCGACGGCCGATCGATTTCCTCTGGGTGGGCTGTGCGGCGGTCGGGCTGCTGTTGCTGCTGCCGATCGGCGGCGGCCCGGCACTGGACCCGGTGGGCGTGCTGTACGCCATGGGCGCGGCGGCCTGCTGGGGCCTGTACATCGTGTTCGGCAAGCGCGCCGGCCACCTGCACGCCGGGCATTCGGTGTCGCTGGGGCTGTTGGCTGCGTCGCTGGTGGTGGTGCCGGTGGGCGTGGTGCATGCCGGCGCGGCGTTGCTGGAGCCGAAGATCCTGCTGGCCGGGCTGGTGGTGGCGCTGGTGTCCAGCGCGATCCCGATGTCACTGGAGATGATGGCGCTCAAGCGCCTGCCGAAGGAGACCTTCGGGATCCTGATCAGCATGGAACCGGCAGTGGCCGCGCTGTGGGCGATGCTGCTGCTGCACGAGCACCTGCATGGCCTGCAGTGGCTGGCCATCGGCTGCACGGTGCTGGCTTCGGTGGGCAGCACGATGACGGCAAGGCGGTTGAAGGTGCCGGTGGCGCAGGCGGGGTAGCGCGGGCCAGGCTCGGCGGAGAGCGTGCGGACCAACGGTCCGCACCCACCAGGTCAGCCTGCCAACGGGGTCCGCACCCACCAGGGCAGCGTGCCAACCAAGGTTGGCCCCTACCAGGGTCGGTAGCGCCGGGCCATGCCCGGCGAGCGCAGCGGCAGCGTTAGCGCAGGGCGTCGGCGGGGACGTCGATCGCCATCGCCAGGGCCAGATGGTCGGAGAACGCGGCCGGTACCGCTTCCACGTTGCGGGTCTGCAGACCGCTGCTGACCAGGATGTGGTCGATGGCGCGGTCGGGGCGCCAGCTGGGGAAGGTCGGCACGATGCAGCCAGGCGGCTGCAGGCGGGTCTTCTGGTACAGCACCTGCATTTCCGGACGTTCGGCCAGGCAGTTGAAGTCGCCCATCAGCACCGCATTGGGATGGTCGGACAACAGCTCGGCGATGAAACCGAGCTGGGCCATCCGCGAACCTGCGCCCAGCGACAGATGCGCTACCGCAACCGCCAGGCCATCACGACCATCGCCGAACTTGGCCAGCAGCACGCCGCGCCCGCCGATACGGCCGGGCAGGGCGTGGTCCTGCACTTCCACCGGTTCCAGCTTGCTCAGCAGGCCGTTGGCGCTGGAGGCGACGCCGCCCATGCGCCGGTTCGGCTGGTGGCTCCAGTAATTGAAGCCGGCGCGCTGGGCCAGGTAATGGGTCTGGTTGGTGAAGCCCGAGCGCAGGCTGCCGGGGTCGGCCTCCTGCAGGCCGACGATGTCATGACCGCGCGCCAGAGTGGCAATCGCGTCAAGGCTGCTGCGCTTGCGACCCGCCGGCAGCGCATGTGACCAGCTGCGGGTCACATAGTCGCTGTAGCGGCGGGTACTCGAGCCGGCCTGGATGTTGGCCGTCAGCAAGCGCAGGGTCCGTGTTGTGGGGGAAGTCACGGCCGGGAAAACGTCTCTTTGATCAGTGAGCCTGGGCCGCACCGCGTTCGCGGGCGATCAGGTGGTCGGCAATGCGCAGCATGTCCGGGAAGCTCTTGCCCTTTACCAGGTACTTGCCGTTGACGATGATCGACGGCGTGCCGCTGATCTGGCTGCGCTGGGCGAACTGCTTGGCCGAGTTGGTCTTGGCATTGACCGCGAAGCTGCCCATGGTGGCGGCGAACTGCTTCGGATCGACGCCGTAGGCACCGTAGAACTTGGCGATGTCTTCGACCGAATCAGCACCGCGCTCGCCCTTCAGGGTCTTCTGCGAGTGGATGGCCGAGTACAGCGCTTCGTGGGTCTTCTCCTGCACGCCCAGGGTCTGGGCAGCGTAGAAGGCACGGGCGTAGTTGTCCCAGGTGCCACCGAACATGGCCGGCACGTAGACGAAGTTCACATCGCTCGGCAGGCCGGCCTTCCACGGGCCGACCAGCGGCTGGAACGCGGCGCAGGCCGGGCAGACGTAACCGAAGATCTCGACCACTTCGACCTTGCCGGCGGCCGGCTGGAACGGCTGGCCGTTCGGGATCAGCTGGTAGTCGGCGCCTTCCACCGGGGCCGGGCCGGTCAGCGCGGCGGTGGTCGGGGCAGGGGCGGTGCTGGCGGCGGTCTTGTCACCTTCGGCAGCTGGTGCAGCGGCTTCGCTGCCTGCGGCCGGCGCGGCCGGTTCGGTACTGGCCGGGGCCGCGGCCGGTTCTGCCGGGGCGGAGGTGTTGGTGGTGCCGTCGTCGGCCTTGCAGGCGGCCAGGATCGGCAGCAGCGCTGCGAGGGCGAGGGCGGCGAAACGGGTCTTCATGGAAACGTCTCCAGCATCTGGAAAGGTGGGGCCGGCGTCAGGCGCCGGCCAGAGGGAAATGATGACATGCGGCGGCGACAGCGCCGTGTCGATGGTGTGAGTTGGTTCAGCGGCCGCGGGCAGCGCGGGCCTGGGCGATCAGCGCCGAGGCGATGCGCAGCTGGTCGTCGAAGCTCTTGCCACGCACCAGGTACTGGCCATTGATGATGATGGCCGGGGTGCCCGGCACCTGGGTGCGCTGGGCGAAGGCACGGGCGGCATCGACCTTCTTCTGTACCGCCTCGCCGCGCAGGGCCTGCGTGTAGCGCTCCGGGGTCACGCCGTAGGCCTTGTAGAAGCTGGCGAGCTCATCGGCCGAGACATTCTGCATCGGCAGCGTGCCGTCATCGTGCAGGGCCTTGAACACGGCGGCGTGGCTGCGCTTGGCTACGCCCACTTCGTCGGCGGCGTAGTAGGCCAGGGCCCAGGCATCCCAGGCACCGCCGAAGGCGGCCGGGACCGGGGTGAAGCGCACGTCGGCCGGCAGCTTGGCGGCCCAAGCAGCCAACTGCGGTTCGAAATGGGCGCAGTGCGGGCAGGTGTAGCCGAACACCTCGACCACTTCGATCTTGCCGGCCAGCGGCTGGAACGGGCCAGGCTGGGCGATGCGCTCGTAGTCTTTGCCTTCGACCAGCGGGGCGTTGGCGGGGGTGGCGGCGCAGGCCGCCAACGGCAGCAGCACCAGCAGGGACAGCAGAAGGCGGGGAATCAACCTCATCGACACGCATCTCCGTTGAAAATGACAACGCCGGCGCAGCCGCCGGCGTGAAGGAAACATACCGCAGCGGCGAGCCGTCGTGGCGACCCGCGCCGACCAGTGGCGGTCAGGGGGCGGCGGCCGGTCGCGTCGAAGCGCCTTCGGCGGCGAGGTCGTCGGCCTTGTTGTGCAGGCCCTGCAGGTAGCTGGAAAGGGCCTGCACCTCCTGCTCGGTCAGCTTCTGCGCCACCGTGGCCATGATCTGGAAGTGCGCCTTGTCGGTCTCGTTGGTCTGCCCGGCCTGGTATTCCTGCAGGCGCCGGGCGACATAACTGGCGTGCTGGCCGCCGATGTGCGGGTAGGCCGGGCCGGGGTTGCCGGCGCCGCTGGGGCCGTGGCAGGCCATGCAGGCCGGCAGCCCGCGCTGGGCGTCGCCGCCGCGATAAAGCTGCTGGCCGATCTGGTAGAACTTCATGCCCTTGTACGGGCCCTCGGCCACCAGGGTGTCGTCGGCGATGCCGGCGTTGGCCTTCTGGGTGGCGAAGAATGCACCGATATCGCGCATGTCCTGCGGGGTGAGGTTCTGCACGAACGGCACCATCGCCACGGCGGCGCCGGAACTGCGCTGGCCGTTGGCGATCAGGGCCATCTGCTGGGCGACGTAGCGCTCGCTCTGGCCGGCGATGCTGGGATACATCTCCACCGTGGAATTGCCGTCGGCACCATGGCAGGCGGCACACGCGGTGGCCTTGGTCTGGCCGGCCTTGGCATCGCCCCAGGTGGTCTTGCTGAAATCCACCTCGAGCGAGGCGGTCCTGATCGGGCCGTTGTCGGGCAGCGGGGTCAGCGTGGTCTGCGCGAAGGCAGCAGCGGCAACAACGGCAGTAGCAAGGGCGGATACGGCAAGAACGCGAGCGTGGCGCATGCTGAAGCTCCGTATGGACCGGCCGGGCGGCGGCGGCCGGCATCGCCCGGATTATCAACGCCGTTTCCGTACACGGTCAACGCAGCAGTGCAGCATTTTCCCGCTGGAAGGCCCCGGGCCGGGCGCGCGGCGCCGCAACATGCGATCCTATGCGCATGTCATTGCTCATCGAACGCGCCCAATACCACCTCTCTGCCCACAACATGGGGCAGCTGCCGCCCGATGAAGGTTCCGAAGTGGCCTTTGCGGGTCGCTCCAACGCCGGCAAGTCCAGCGCGCTCAACGCGCTGACCCGCCAGAACAGCCTGGCCCGGGTCTCCAAGACCCCTGGCCGGACCCAGCAGCTGGTGTTCTTCCAGGTTACCCCGGACGCCCATCTGGTCGATCTGCCCGGTTACGGCTACGCCAAGGTGCCGCTGGACCTGCAGGCGCACTGGCAGGCCTTCATCGACCGCTACTTCCGCACCCGCGATGCCTTGAAGGGCCTGGTGGTGGTGATGGACATCCGCCATCCGCTGAAGGACTACGACCGGCAGATGCTGGCCTACGCCGTGCAGCGTGGCCTGCCGGCGCATGCGCTGCTGACCAAGGCCGACAAGCTGAGCCGCAGCCAGCAGATGCAGACCCTGCAGAAGGTACGCAAGGAACTGCATTCGTCGTTCGGCGATACGGTCAGCGTGCAGGTGTTCTCTGGCGCCGCCCGTACCGGCGTGGATGAAGCCCGCGGCATCATCGGCGGTTGGCTGGGGCTGGAATAAGGAACAGGGCGCCGGGCCTTGCCCGGCGACACTTTTGTAGAGCCGAGCCCGCGCTCGGCTGCCGCGCGTAGCGCGGCGAGACCCTGATGGCCGAGCACGGGCTCGGCTCTACACGGGGTCATTTCAACGGCGAGAACTCCGCCGGCACCCACGCATAGGCCTTGCCCTCGCTGCGTACGTGACCCAGCCCGGGGAAGGGCAGGTGCGCGCCGGCCACCCACCAGCCCTTGGCGGTGGCTTCCTGCAGCACGCTGCGACGGCTGGCCGTAGCCGCCTTGCGGTCCGAATCGGCCTCGAATGCCGCTTCCGGGTGCGCGAACTGCACGGCATGGAAATGCAGCACGTCGCCCCACACCAGCAGCGACTGCCCCTGGCTGTCGAAGCGATAGGACACATGCCCCGGCGTGTGGCCGTGGGTATCCATCGCCACCGCGTGGCCGGGCAGGGCGTCGCCAGGCTGGAAGGTGCGCAGGCGACCGGCGGCCTGGTACGGCGCCACCGCATTGCGTGCCAGCGCGAAGGCGAAGCGCACGCCTTGCGGCGCCGTGGCTTCGCTGGCCGGGTCGAGCCAGTAGCGGGCATCGGCCTTGGACAACCACACCGTCGCATTCGGATAGGCAGGCTTGCCCTGCGCATCGAGGATGCCGCACAGGTGATCGGGATGGGCGTGGGTCAGCAGCACCTCATCGATCTCGGCCGGGTCCACGCCCGCCGCACGCAGGTTGCCCAGCACCTGGCCCTGGTCAGGGCCGAAGCACTGCGCGGTGCCGGCATCAACCAGGGTCAGGTGCTTGCCCTGGCGCACCAGGAAGGCGTTGATCGCGGTCTGCAGACCTTTCTTGTCTTCGGGCACGTAGCGGCCTTCGAGCAGGCGGCTGACCAGGGTTGGCGGCACATCCACCACTTCCTGCCGGCCGAGCGCGACCACGCCATCGAACAGGGCGGTGACCTGCAGCGCACCGATGCGCTGGTGCTGCACACCCGGCACTTGCTGGGTGGGAGCGGGCGAAGTGGCCTCGGCCAGCGCGGCCAGCGGCAGGGAGGACAGGGCCAGCAGCAGGGCGGCGCGCAGCGGCAGGTGGCGCAGGGTCATGGTGGTTCTTCTTGATGCGTGATGGGCAGGCCCGGTGCGCACAGCGTGCCGCGTTGCGCGTGCGTGCGGCGCTCAAACCACTGCGCGGAATGCTCAAGGGGGGTTATCGGCAGGGCTGCGCCCTGCACCCGCAGAGGCAACAGCAACGGCAACGGCCGGAGCAACAGCAGAAGCGGGCTTCCTGTGGGGAGGCGGGGTGGGTCCGGTTGCGGGGGACGCCGTGAATACGTCCCTGTAGGCTTGGCCGCGGCATCCATGCCGCGGACACCCCCGCAACCGGACCCACCCCGCCTTCGACAGATTTTCGCGATCTGTTGGGATGGCATGACCTGCTCTTGGTGGGTGTCGACCTTGGATCCACGCCATGGGTGGATGCTCTTCGAATTCAATTCGGAATCATCGAAATGAATCGAATGGAATTGGAGGAAATCATCCACGCATGGCGTGGATCTACTGGCCACCAGGAAACTGTCGAAGGTGGGGCACTGTGGATTTGCGGGGTGTGAGCCGCATGGATGCGGCGACCAAGCCTCCATGGACGGATTCACGGCGTCCCCGCAAACCCACAGTGCCCCGCCATCCCACGGAATGCCGCTGTGGCCTTTGCTGTTGCCGTTGCTTGAAGAGCCTCTGCGGGTGCAGGGCGCAGCCCTGCTGAACACCCCTATATGTCGGTAGGAGCGAGCCCGTACTGCTCGGCGAAGCGCTTGCTGAAGCTCGCTGCGGAACGATACCCCGCGCGCGCGGCCACGGTCTTCAGCGGCAGATCGGTGGTGTACAGCAGCTGCATGCCGTGGGCCAGGCGCGCTTCGGTCAACAGCTGGCGCAGGCTGGTGGCTTCAGCCGCCAACCGCCGCCGCAGGGTCGCACCGCTCAGCGCGAAGTGTGCCTCAACGTCGCGCGACTGCCAGTCGCGTGCCGGTTCGGCGGCGATGCGGTCGCGGATCTGTTCGCCCAGCGTCGGTGCGTGCGGCAACAACAGGTTGCCGTGGCCCTGCCGGCACCACGCCAGCACCAGCGTGGCCAGCGCCAGCCGCGCTTCGCTGTAGCGGCCATCCTGCAACGACTGCCGCCAGCTGCGCAGCGCCGTGGCGTGATCGTTCAACGCCTGCCGTGCCAGCGTCGGTCCGGCTGTCGGCAAGGCTTCGTTCCACAGCGTGCGCGCCGCCGCCAGCACTTCCACGCACAGCGGCACGATCGCGCTGAGGTAGCGGCCGGTTTCTGGGTCCGGCGTGTTGACCACGTCTATGCGGCAACGCTGGGTGATCAGCAGGATGTCGCCCGGGACGAAGGCCAGCGACTGGTGGGCGGTGCGCACCTGCTTGCGGCCTTCCAGCAGGATCGCGAACTGCGGCTGCGGTATCTCCACCGAGCTGGCGCCGTGCTCGCGGCGCGCGGTAATGCAGGCGTAGCCTTCGGCGCGTTCGCAGCCGGCCAGGCTGGCCATCTCCGCCAGCAGGGCGGTGGCGGTGGGGGGCATGCCGGTCATACGACGTGCGCGCCGAGCAGGCGGCCGACCGCAGCTGCAGCAGCCATCGCCAGCGCGCCCCAGAACATCACGCGCAGGGCACCGCGCATCGGTGATGCACCCCCGGCCCACGCCGCCATCGCGCCGGTCAGGCACAGGCCGGCCAGCGTGCTGACCGTCGTGGCGGTGGCGACGTTCTGTACCGGTGCCAGCAGCGCGGTCAGCACCGGCAGGGCGGCACCACAGGTGAAGGCACCGGCCGAAGCCAGTGCAGCCTGTAACGGTCGCGCGCGCAGTTCCTCGGTGATGCCCAGTTCGTCGCGCGCATGGGCACCCAGCGCGTCGTGGGCGGTCAGCTGCTCGGCGACCTGCCGTGCCAGCGCCGGCTCCAGGCCGCGGTGGCGATAGATCGCGGTCAGCTCGTCCAGTTCGCTGTGGGGGTCTTCGTGCAGCTCGCGCTTCTCCATCGCCAGATCGGCATTCTCGGTATCGGCCTGGGTCTGCACCGACACATACTCGCCGGCGGCCATCGACATCGCACCGGCCACGGTGCCGGCCACGCCGGTGGCCAGGATCGTGCTGGCCGAGGCGCCGCTGGCAGCCACGCCGACCACCAGGCCGGCCACCGAGACGATGCCATCGTTGGCGCCCAGCACGGCGGCACGCAGCCAGCCGACGCGGTCGGCGCGATGCAGTTCAGGATGTCGTGAATGGCGGCTCATGGCCCTGAGTGTACGAGGGTCAAGAGGGCGTCGGTAGGATGCTGAAACCCGTCACCGTCGCATGACGTAACGAGCCGCCACGCTATAGTGCGCCCTTGCGATGCAAGGCTCCCAGCCCCACATCCCCTGCCACCGTCCAGCGAGCCACCCCCTTGTCGAGCCCCAGCCACGTCGCCGATACGCCCATTACCGACCGCGCGCAACTTGTGGCGGAGATCGCCTCCGGCGAGAAGCCCCGTTCGCAGTGGCGCATCGGTACCGAGCACGAGAAGTTCGGGTTCCGCCTGGATGACCTGCGTCCGCCGACCTTCGAGGGCGATCGCGGCATCGAGGCACTGCTCAACGGCCTGGTGCGTTTCGGCTGGACGCCGGTGCAGGAAAACGGCAATACCATCGCCCTGCTGCGTGATGGCGCCTCGGTGACGCTGGAGCCCGCGGGCCAGCTGGAGCTGTCCGGTGCGGCGCTGGAAACCATCCACCAGACCTGCGTGGAAACCGGCACCCACCTCAATGAAGTGGCGCAGGTAGCTGGCGAGCTGCAGCTGGGCTTCCTCGGCATGGGCTTCCAGCCGAAGTGGACGCGCGATGAAATGCCGTGGATGCCCAAGGGGCGCTACAAGATCATGCGTTCGTACATGCCCAAGGTCGGTTCGCTGGGCCTGGACATGATGACCCGCACCTGCACCGTGCAGGTGAACCTGGATTACGCCAGCGAAGCGGACATGGTGAAGAAGTTCCGCGTGTCGTTGGCGCTGCAGCCGATCGCCACCGCCCTGTTCGCCGACTCGCCGTTCACCGAGGGCAAGCCGAACGGCTACCTCAGCTACCGCTCGCACATCTGGACCGACACCGATGCCGACCGTACCGGCATGCTCGACTTCGTGTTCGAGGACGGCTTCGGTTACGAGCGCTATGTCGACTACCTGCTCGACGTGCCGATGTATTTCTCCTACCGCGACGGCATCTACCACGATGCCAGTGGGCAGAGCTTCCGCGATTTCATGCAGGGCAAGCTGCCGGTACTGCCGGGCCAGCTGCCGACGCTGCGCGACTGGTCGGACCACACCACCACCGCGTTCCCGGAAGTGCGGCTGAAGAAGTACCTGGAAATGCGCGGTGCCGATGGTGGCCCGTGGAGCCGCCTGTGCGCGCTGCCGGCATTCTGGGTGGGTCTGCTGTACGACGACACCGCACTGGATGCGGCGTGGGACCTGGTGCGTGATTTCAGCCTGGTTGAACGCCATGCGCTGCGTGATGGGGTGCCCAAGCATGCGATGAACCTGCCGTTCCGCAATGGCACCGTGCGCGATCTGGCGCGCGAAGCGGTGAAGATTTCCGTGGAAGGCCTCAAGCGCCGTGCGGCGCGCAATGCCGATGGCCAGGATGAAAGCAAGTTCCTGGACGTGCTGCAGGAAATCGTCGAGTCCGGCCTGACCCCGGCCGAGCGCAAGCTGGCACTGTTCCATGGCCGCTGGCATGGCGATGTGGATCCGGTGTTCCGCGAGTTCGCTTACTGACGCGGGATGGATGACCGCCGGGCATGGCCCGGCGCTACCGTCAGGAATGAAAAAACCCCGGCATTGCCGGGGTTTTTCGTTTCCACATCCGCCTTGGATCAGGCGGCGTTGTTCATCGTCGCCATGTCGATCACGAAGCGGTAGCGCACATCGTTCCTGGCCATGCGCTCCCAGGCTTCGTTGACGTTCTTGATGTCGATCATCTCCACATCGCTGACGATGCCGTGCTCGGCACAGAAGTCCATCATTTCCTGGGTTTCAGCCATGCCGCCGATCGCCGAGCCGGTCAGGTGCTTGCGACCGAAGATCACACTGCCACCGGTCAGCGGCGGGTCCAGTTCGGTCAACACGCCGACCAGGCACATGGTCGCCTCACGCTTGAGCAGGCCCATGTACGGGTTGGTGTCATGGCCAACCGGGATGGTGTTGAGCAGGAAGTCGAAGCTGCCGGCGTGTGCTTTCATCTGCGCGGCATCGCGCGAGACCAGGACTTCATCGGCGCCCAGGCGCTTGGCGTCGGCACCCTTTTCCGGGGTGGTGGTGATCATCACCACGTGCGCGCCGAGTGCCTTGGCGAACTTCACGCCCATGTGGCCGAGGCCGCCGAGGCCGATCACGCCGACCTTCTGGCCCGGGCCGACCTTCCAGTGGCGCAGCGGCGACCAGGTGGTGATGCCCGCGCACAGCAGCGGCGCGGCGGCCTTCAGGTCCAGCGTTTCGGAAACCTTGACCACGAAACGCTGCTCGACCACCACGTGGTCGGAATAGCCGCCGTAGGTCGGGGCACCGTCGGCGCGTTCACGGCCGTTGTAGGTCCAGGTGGCACCTTCGGCGCAGTACTGCTCCAGATCGTGTTCGCAGGCATCGCAGTGGCGGCAGGAGTCGACCATGCAGCCGACGCCGGCGTGGTCGCCGACCTTGAAGCGGGTGACCTCGCTGCCGACTTCGGTGACCCGGCCGATGATCTCGTGGCCCGGCACCATCGGGTAGATCGAGCCACCCCAGTCGTCGCGCGCCTGGTGCAGGTCGGAATGGCAGATGCCGCTGTACAGGATCTCGATGCGCACATCGTTCGGGCCGACCGCGCGGCGCTCGAACTCGAAGGGTACCAGCGGGTCGGCATGGGTATGGGCGGCGTAACCACGGGCGAGGGACATGGGGAATCCTTGGCGGGTTTGTCGAAAGGCGTTTTACAATACGCCCCGTACCGCAAGGTAAGAAGCGCATATATCGGCATGATTCATCAAGGCAGACTGCACAATCATGGCCACTGACAACCTGTCCCACCTGGCCGCCTTCGCCGCGGTTGCCCGCCACCGCAGCTTCCGCCGCGCCGGTGCCGAACTGGCCCTGTCGACCTCGGCGGTGAGCTATGCGATCCGCGCGCTGGAGGAGCGGCTTGGGGTGGGCCTGTTCCATCGGACTACCCGCAGCGTGGCACTGACCGAGGCCGGACAACGGCTGCTGGAGCGCCTGCAGCCGGCGCTGGGCCAGGTGCACGATGCGCTGGAAGAAATGAACCACTTCCGCGCCGTTCCGGCCGGCCTGCTGCGGATCAATGCGACGCGGGCGGCGGTGGCGACCCAGTTGGGGCCGCGGCTGGCGCGTTTCCTGCACGCGCATCCGGATGTACGGGTGGAGCTGACCGAGAACGATGGTCTGGTCGACATCGTCGCCGAGGGTTACGACGCCGGCGTGCGCCTGCACGAGTTCGTGCCCGAGGACATGGTGGCGGTGCCGATGGGGCCGCCGCTGCGCGGCTTGATCGTCGGCTCGCCCGAGTACCTGCGGCGCCGCCCGGCACCGCAGCATCCGCGCGACCTGGCCGCGCATGAGTGCGTGCGTTTCCGCTTCGCCAGCGGCCATCTGTACAAGTGGCAGTTCGAGCGCGAGGGCCAGACCCTGGAGATCGACGTACCGGGTCGGCTGACGCTGTGCGAGCAGGGCACCGTGGTTGGCGCGGTACTCGATGGCATCGGCCTGGCCTATGTGCTGGAAGACACCGCGCGCCCGTATCTGGACGATGGCCGACTGGTGGCGGTGCTGGAAGACTGGAGCGAACCGTTCGCCGGGTTTGCGTTGTACTACCCGAAGCAGCGGCAGATGCCCGGTGCGTTGCGTGCGTTCGTGGATATGCTGCGCGAGTGAATGGTGGTGGGTCGCATCCACGCATGGCGTGGATCTACTGACCATCGCCGCATGCCCACTTTGACCCCGCCACGCGTGGATGCCGTTGCACAGTAGATCCACGCCATGCGTGGATGGCGTTGCACAGTAGATCCACGCCATGCGTGGATGCCGTTGCACACAGTAGATCCACGCCATGCGTGGATGCCGTTGCACACAGTAGATCCACGCCATGCGTGGATGCCGTTGCACACAGTAGATCCACGCCATGCGTGGATGCCATTGCACACAGTAGATCCACGCCATGCGTGGATGGTGCAGGCACGCGCTAAGGTAACCACCCTCATCCAACAAGGACGTCCATGAGCACGCTCGCCGATCTCGAACAGGCCTCCAGCCAAGCCTTTCCGCCGCTGTTCCACCAGCTCGTCGCAGGCAACCACTTCAGCTGGGGCGAACAGGGGCCGCGCTGGTTCCGTGAGGTGTTCCCACAGGTACAGGCACAGCCGCCGGTGCTGCTGTACGCGAACGAGTACGAACCGATCGAGCCCGATGAACTGCGCGCGGCCTGGGAAGACCTGACCGCCGAAGATCACTACAACCCGTTGCGTGAAGACCTGAAGCTGCTGCCGTTCGCACGCACCGGCGCCGGCGACAACTATTGCTTCTGGACCAACGCACCAGGCTTCGCGGAGCCGCCGGTACTGCTGGTCTGGCACGACGATGATCGCGCCGACCTGGTGGCGGCGAACCTCCAGGGTTTCCTGTTCCGCAAGATGGCCGAAGCGGTGGTTGAACTGGATGAAGATGATTCGCTGCTTTCGGAAGGCGATATCGGTGCGAACCTGCAGGCCTGGCTGTCCACTCATCGCGATTGGTTGCGTGGGGATCAGGTGGCTGCGCTGGAAGCGCTGTTCGCGCGCGTGGATGACATTGCCCGCGGTGACATCAGTGAAGAGGACATACAGGCAGTGTTGAAGCCGCTGATCGGGTTTGAGCGGATGGACAGCAGAATGCCGTACGTACGGGATTGAGCTGCGCGGGTGCACGGCATCGATCCGAAGCCACGCATGGCGTGGCTCTACTGCCGGGTCTTTCCTGCAGCGCGATGGATGAGTGCCGACCAACGGTCGGCCTCCACCTTCTGGCAGCAACGCCCTGCCATGCCTGGATGGCGCCTGCTACGCAGCCCGCAGCATCGGCTCCATCAACTGTAGGCAGTCACGCAGGTGCGCATCCACCGACGCGTCTTCTGCAACCACACCGATGGCGCGTTCGCGCAGGGGTTCGGCCACGGCCATGGACAGCACCAGACGTGCCATCCGTTCTGGATCACCGGCGCGCAGCAGACCACGCTGCTGCTGCCGCGCCAGCCAGTCCGCCAGCAACGCACGTCCGCGGCCGATGCCGTTGTCCAGGTAGGCCCGCAGCAGCGCGTCCTTGCCCGGGAAGTCGGTGGTCAACAGGCGGAACACCCGCACGGCCTGCGCTGACAATGCCTGCGCGCACACCGCCTGCAGGATGTCGTGCAGCAGCGGCAGCACGTCTTCGGCGTGGCGGGCATCACGTTGCAGCTGCGGTGCGAAGCCATCGGTCCACTCGCGCACCGCCAGGCCTACCAGCTCATCACGGTTGCCGGCATGCCGGTACACCGTCTTCTTGGCCACGCCGGCATGCGCGGCGACCGCCTCAATGGTGGTCGCTTCATAGCCCTGCGCCAGCAGCAGATCCAGCGTCGCCTGCAGCACGGCATGGCGGACGTCGGCCTCTGGCCGTGCTGGACGCCCGCGGCGACGGGGTGGTGCGATCGGATCGGGAGGCGCAGTAGCGGTCATTGCGCACATTCTAGCGCATTTCGATAATTGCGAAACGAAGTGCGTTTCCTTATTATCCGGGCTTCACCTCCCCAAGGATTCACCATGGACACCGTCGCCAACGCTCACGCCTGGCTGGACCACCACGATCTGCTCGACCCGGCGCCGATGCACCTGGAAACCGGCATCCAGCGTCGCGAAGACGGCACCCTGCTGGTCGCAGTGCGCACCGATCTGCATGGCTGCAAGGGCCGCATGCTGGACTGGTGGTTCACCTTCTTCGAGACCACCCAGCACATCCGCTGGTGGCACCCGCTGGACCATGTCGAGCATCGTGGCTGGGATGCGGCCTGGCAGCGTGGGCGCAGTTACCATGGCGCCAGCATCCATGCGGTGGAATCGCTGGCCGACATTCCGCCGGTGGCGGCACGCCTGAAGTTCCATGATCCGCGCACGCTGCTCACACCTGAGCGTCTGCAGACGGCGCAGGATGCAGGCGATGTCTCGGCGGTGATTGCCGCGCGCATCGGTTTTGGTGACCACGTTCGTCTGGACGCACACGGTGATCCCTGCGACGGGCAGATGCTGCACGTCGCGCGCGATACGCCGTTCGGCTGCGTGCTGCGCAGCCGCTTCGTGCTGGGCCTGGACAGTGAACTTCCGCAGCGCGATGCCAGCGATGCGATCGGCCTGGGTCTGCTAAAGCACTGCTATACCGAGTTCAGTTTCCTGTCGCGGCTGCTGCCGTCGCTGTACTACGGCGAGCGTGCCAACGGCGAAGCGGTGCCGCTGCCGTGGTGAGCGGCGCGCCGCTCATTCGACCAGCGCGTCGTAGCCTTCGCCACTGAACTGGATCAGGCAGAAGCCATGGCCGAAGGGATCGGCCAGCACGGCGATGCGGCCCCAGCGACGCTCGCGCACGGACTGCGCGAGCGTCGCCCCGGCCGCAACCACACGCACCACCGCGGCCTCGATGTCATCCACCACCCAGTCCAGATGCAGCGGCGTCCAGTGGCGCTCGTAGTCGCGCACATCGCCGTCTTCGGTCGCTGCGCTGCCGGCGTCGTTCTGCAGCAGGTACAGCGGCGCGGGGCCACCGAGCAGTTCCAGCGCGCCGGTGCCGAGGCGTCGGCCGCTGTGCAGGCCGAAGGCTTGGGTGTAGAAGGCTTCGGCAGCTACAAGATCGGGTACGTCGAGGTTGACGATGAAAGACGCGGCTGAGGGGAGCATGGAGGATGGCCGATGGGATGCCGGACAACGATGCGCTTGCGGTCTGGCTGCAGCAAGGCGCGGCACACCGGCGGCTGCCGATGCACCGCATCCACGCGTGGCGTGGATCTACTGTGCGAGCGGGTAGTCGAGGTAGCCTTCGACGCCGCCACCGTAATAGGTGCTGCGATCCGGCACGGCCAGCGGTACATCGCGCTGCAGGCGCTCGACCAGATCCGGGTTGGCGATGAACGGCTGGCCAAACGCGGCGAGGTCGATGACGCCGTCCTCGACCAGGCGCAGAGCACGCTCACGTGTGAGCCCACCGGCGAGGATCACGGTGCCGCCGTAGCTCTGCTTGAAGGTCTTCAGGAACGCTTCGCCGATGACGGGCGCGCCGCGCAGGTAGTTGTCGTTCAGATGCACATACGCCAGCCCGCGCTTGCCAAGCGCTTCGGCCAGATAAAGATAGCTGGCTTCGTTCTCTGCATAGGCCGGCATGTCGAAGGTCTGGCTGTTCGGCGCCAGGCGCACGCCAATGCGGTGCGCGCCGATGCGCGAGGCCATCGCATCCACGGTGTCCAGGATCAGCCGTGCGCGGTTGCGTAGTGAACCACCATAGAGATCCTGCCGATCATTGGTGATCGGGTTGAGGAACTGCTCGAACAGGTAGCCGTTGGCAGCATGCAGCTCGATGCCATCGAAGCCGGCGGCGATGGCATTTTCAGCGCCGCGTACGAAGTCGCTGACGATACCCGGCACTTCGTCGGTGCGCAGCGTGCGCGGCGGCGTCGGATCGGCATGGCCACGGCTGCCGTCGTCCAGATACACGAACGAGGTGTTCTTCGGATCGCTCGCCACCGGTCGCGTGCCGGCGCTGACCGGCTGGCCGCCGTCGGGCTGCAGCGAGCTGTGTGACATGCGTCCGACGTGCCACAGGTGGGCGAAGATCGCGCCCTGCGCAGCGTGTACGGCGTCGGTGACAAGCTTCCAGCCGGCGACCTGTTCAGCGGACCAGATGCCCGGCACGTCGATATAGCCCTGGCCCTGCGCCGACACCGGCGTGCCTTCGCTGATGATCAGGCCGGCGCTGGCACGTTGCCGGTAGTACTGCGCAGTGAGTTCGTTGGCGACCGCACCGGGGTTGCGGGCGCGGGTCATCGGCGCCATCGCGATGCGGTTGCGCAGTGGTGTTCCGGCCAGGTCGTAGGGGTGGAAGAGGGGAGAGGTCATGTCAGTCATCTCGGAGCGGGGGAGGGCGCCAACGGCGCGACAGCACCATGATGTAGTTGACATGCAGGCACATAAAGGCGGTAGATTTCCCGTCAAGCGGGACTATCTGTCCCCAATAAGCGAGTCCGCCGATGCTTCCCGTCGAATCCCTGAATGGCCTGGCGACCTTCGTCACCACGGCGCGCTCGGCCACCTTCACCGAGGCGGCCGATGCCCTGGGCATCTCGCGCTCGGCGGTCGGCAAGGCCATTGCCCGGCTGGAAGCGCGGCTGGGGGTGCGCCTGTTCCATCGCACCACCCGGCGCATTGCGCTGACCACCGATGGCGAGGCGTACTACGCCTCGTGCGCGGCGGCGCTGGATGAAATCGCGGCAGCCGAAGCGTGCCTGGGTTCGGCTGCGCATCTGCCGAGCGGCCGCCTGCGCATCGACATGCCGTCCTCGTTCGGTCGGCTGGTGGTGCTGCCGGTGCTGCTGCGCATGTGCAATGAACACCCCGACCTGCAATTGACGATGACCTTCACCGATCACTTCGTTGATCCGCTGGAGGAAGGCATCGACCTGCTGATCCGCTTCGGCGGCCTGCACCATGCCGAGCACTTGGTCGCGCGCAAGCTGGCCAGCCAGCGGCTGGTGACTTGTGCGTCGCCGGCTTACCTGCAGGCCTTTGGTGTGCCGCAGACGCTGGACGAGCTGCGGGGCCATCGCAGCGTGGTTGGCTTCCGTCATGGCCAGTCGGTGGCATGGCGGATCGGCAGCGAGGGCACCAACGGCAGCTTCATCCCCAGTGCCACGCACCAGCTCAACGATGGCGATGCCGTGATCGAGGGTGCCATCGCCGGGTTGGGAATCTGCCAGATGCCGATGTCACTGGTGCGTCATCATCTGGAATCGGGTGCATTGCAGTCGGTGATGGACCATTGCACGCAGCATCACGTGGATATCCACGCGCTATGGCCGCAGACCCGGCACCTGCGTCCGAAGGTGCGGTACGTGGTGGAGGAGCTGACCCGGTTGGCTGCAGAGGGGGCATTCGATTGATACGGGATTGAGGTGGCGGCAGCTGTCTGTATACTGTCCCCCAGTATAGTTCCGAGGCCGGCCTCCCATGCCGCACTCCCCCGACGAAAAAAAGAAGGTTCTCGCCCGCGTGCGCCGCATCCGTGGCCAGTGCGATGCGCTGGACCGCGCGCTGGAAGCCGGTGCCGACTGCGGGCCCGTGCTGCAGCAGATCGCCGCCATCCGCGGGGCGGTCAACGGCCTGATGTCCGAAGTGATGGAAGCGCACCTGCGCGAGGAGTTCGGCCAGCCTGCCGCTTCCGATGAACAACGCGCCGAACGCGTGCGCGACATGAGCGCGTTGATCCGCTCGTACCTGAAATGAACGACGGCGCGACACAGCGCCGCGCATCCTGTTTTCCGCAAGTCCTTTTTGGAGAGTGCCATCATGAAATCCCGTGCCGCCGTCGCCTTTGGTCCCGGCCAGCCGCTGCAGATCGTCGAGATCGACGTCGCCCCGCCGAAGCAGGGCGAAGTGCTGGTCAAGATCACCCACACCGGTGTCTGCCACACCGATGCGTTCACCCTGTCCGGCGATGATCCGGAAGGCCTGTTCCCGGTGGTGCTGGGCCATGAAGGCGCCGGCATCGTGGTGGAAGTGGGCGAGGGCGTGACCAGCGTGAAGCCGGGCGACCACGTGATTCCGCTGTACACCGCCGAGTGTGGTGAGTGCCTGTTCTGCAAGAGCGGCAAGACCAATCTGTGCGTGTCGGTGCGTGCCACCCAGGGCAAGGGCGTGATGCCCGATGGCACCAGCCGCTTCAGCTACAACGGCGAGCCGATCTACCACTACATGGGCTGCTCGACCTTCAGCGAATACACCGTCGTTGCCGAGGTGTCGCTGGCGAAGATCAACCCGGACGCGAACCCGGAGCATGTCTGCCTGCTCGGTTGCGGCGTCACCACCGGCATCGGCGCGGTGCACAACACCGCCAAGGTGCAGGAAGGCGACAGCGTGGCGGTGTTCGGCCTCGGCGGTATCGGCCTGGCGGTGATCCAGGGCGCGCGCCAGGCCAAGGCCGGCCGCATCATCGCGGTGGATACCAACCCGTCCAAGTTCGAGCTGGCCCGCGAATTCGGTGCCACCGACTGCATCAACCCGAAGGACTTCGACAAGCCGATCCAGCAGGTCATTGTTGAAATGACCACCTGGGGCGTGGACCACAGCTTCGAGTGCATCGGCAACGTCAACGTCATGCGTGCGGCGCTGGAATGCGCGCACCGCGGCTGGGGCCAGAGCGTGGTGATCGGCGTGGCCGGTTCGGGCCAGGAGATCTCCACCCGTCCGTTCCAGCTGGTCACCGGCCGCAAGTGGATGGGTACCGCGTTCGGTGGCGTGAAGGGCCGCAGCCAGCTGCCGGGCATGGTCGAAGACGCGATGAAGGGCGATATCGAGCTGGCCCCGTTTGTCACCCACACCATGGACCTGGACAAGATCAACGAAGCCTTCGACCTGATGCACGAAGGCAAGTCGATCCGTTCGGTGGTCCATTACTGAGGCGCGTCATGGGCTGGCTGGATGCCCTGCGCCGGCCGCGTGCGGAAGACCCGCGCGCGGCCCTGGTGGCCCCGATCGAACAGGCGCTGCGCGCGCTGGGTTGGGTCGTGGGAGAAGTGGGGCCGCCGCGTGCGGTGACTTCGGCCTTCGGCAGCGACGACGGCATGCCGTTCGAGCAGTGGCTGGGGCTGGTATTCCTGCCGCGTCTGCATGAGGCCCGCGCTGACGGCCAATGGCCGCCGCGCAGCGATGTGGCCGTGGCGGCCTATCGCAATCTTGATGGCCAGCCTGGCGTCGAACCGTTGCTGCGCCTGCTGGCGCAGCTGGATGAACTGATAAACAAAGGCATCCACGCCGTGCGTGGATAAGCCGACCAAGGTCGGCATCTACCAGAAGCACGCGTGCGCTGACGCGCCGCGCAGGAGAACATCATGGAACGCATCGAACACCGCGCCTGTTTCGGTGGCTGGCAGGACGTCTACCGCCATCATTCGACCACGCTGGGCTGCGACATGCAGTTCGCCGTGTACCTGCCGCCGCAGGCCGCCAGCCAGAAGCTGCCGGTACTGTATTGGCTGAGCGGACTGACCTGCACCGAGCAGAATTTCATTACCAAGGCCGGTGCGCAGCGCTATGCGGCGGAGCACGGCGTGATCATCGTCGCCCCGGATACCAGTCCGCGCGGCGATGACGTGGCCGATGCCGAGGGCTATGACCTGGGCAAGGGCGCGGGCTTCTATCTCAACGCTACCCGTGCGCCGTGGGCGAAGCACTACCGCATGCATGACTACGTGGTGCAGGAACTGCCGGCGCTGATCGAGGCAAATTTCCCGGTGAACGACGCACGCGCGATCAGCGGCCATTCGATGGGGGGGCACGGTGCACTGGTGATCGCGCTGCGCAACCCGGGACGCTACCGCAGCGTGTCGGCGTTCTCGCCGATCGTTGCGCCCAGCCAGGTGCCGTGGGGACAGAAGGCGTTCACGGCCTACCTCGGTGACAACCCGGCCGACTGGGCGCAGTGGGACGCCACCGCGCTGATCGCCAACGCCAGCGAGCGACTGCCGCTGCTGGTCGACCAGGGTGAGGGGGATGAGTTCCTGCAGACCCAGCTGCAGCCTCAGCGCCTGCAGCAGGCCTGCCAAGCGGCCGGCCATCCGCTGAGCCTGCGCCTGCAGCCGGGCTACGACCACAGCTACTACTTCATCGCCAGCTTCATCGGCGAGCACATCGCCCACCACGCGCGCGCACTGAAGGCCTGACCCTGTAGCCGAGCCCACGCTCGGCTGCTCTGGCTTGTCCGTAGCGTCGAGCCGCCACGCATGGCGTGGCGCTTATACGTCGTCGTCGTCTTCCGCCGCTTCACGGCCCTGCTGGCGGATCAGGGCTTCTTCGCGCGCATCGTTGATGGCGTGACGCACGCTGTCGAGGTCGACGGTAGATTCATCGTGCACAAAGGTGCCGGTGAGCTCGCTGTCCGGCAGCAGGCTGCCAGCCTCGAACAGCGCCCACATTTCCTCGCCATACCAGCTGTCCAGCAGTTCAGGGGCGAAACGGCCCAAGTAGGCGGTGAGGTTGTTGACGTCCCGCAGCAGCATGCTGCGCGCGGCGTTGTTGCCGCCTGCACTGACCACCTGGGGGAAATCGATCACCACCGGGCCATCGGGACCGACCAGCACGTTGTACGGCGAGAGATCGCCATGGATCAGGCCGCAGCACAGCATGCGCACCACCTGGCGGACCAGGGTCTGGTGGAACTGGCGGGCCTGTTCGGGCTCCAGTTCCACTTCGCCCAGGCGGGCGGCGGAGAAACCGTCGGCATCGGTGACCAGCTCCATCACCAGCACGCCGTGGAAGTAGCCGTATGGCTCGGGCACGCGCACGCCGGCATCACGCAGCAGGTACAGCGAGTCCACCTCGGTGTTCTTCCAGGCCGTTTCCTGCTGCTTGCGGCCGTACTTGCTGGCCTTGCCCACCGCACGCGCCTCACGGCTGCCGCGCACCTTGCGGCCTTCCTGGTACTGCACGCGCTGCTGGAAGCTGCGCTGGGCCATGTCCTTGTAGACCTTCGCGCAGCGCACCTCGTTGCCGCTGCGTACCACGTACACGGCCGCTTCCTTGCCGCTCTTGAGCGGGCGTAGCACTTCATCGATCACGCCGTCGTCGATCAGCGCGCGCAGTCCTTCGGGGGTTTTCACGGGATATCTGGGGTGGCCGGCGCGGAGGCGCTCGCCAGGATGGGGAGGGATTTTCGCATTTTACAGGTCGCGGCTGTCGGGCGGCTTCCCGGCTGGCCCGCGAGCGTCGCCGGGCAACCATTTCGCGAGACGGCTGCCACTGTCGCGTATCCGTCTTTTCCAACGCGGATCACGCCGCTGTGGCGTGGCGGCGCGCTATCGTGCCGCCATACGGCCTTGCGCATGGGGGATGCATGCTGGTTGTGCTGGCGCTGATGTTCGTGATCTGCCATGGCGTGGTCGTGGCGCTCTGGCCGGGTACGGCCGGTGGCGGCTCGTTCGTGTTCCTGACCGCAGCGCCTCTGCTGGCCGCCGCGGCCTGCCTGTGGCGCGGCCAGCGCGACCGCGCTGCACTGGGCTGGCGGGCCACTGCACTGGCGCTGCTGCTCTGGGCCGGTGGCATGGCCTTCAACATGGCCGACGCCCTGGGCGCCGGCCGGGCCGACATCACCCCGCGCGCCAGCCTGCTGCTGTATGTGCTGTACGGCGTGCCGCTGGTGTTCATCCTGGCCCGCGCCCGTCGCGAACGCTGGACCATCAGCCTGATCGACGGCGTGATGGCCGCCCTGCTGGGTGTGTTGTTCTTCGTGCATACCCAGTCCTTCGCCGACCGCATCGACATCGACGACCAGGCGATGGCGCACATGCAGCGCATGTTCGACATCCAGAACCTGTGCATCGCCGCTTTCGCGGTAGTGCGCTGGGTCGCCGGCGATGCACCTGAACGGCGCAGCTTCTACCGCGCGCTGGCGCTGTATGCGCTGTCCTATCTGCTGGTGGCGTACTACATCAATCACTACACCGCCGAGCAGTCGTTCGGCGCCTACAACGATCTGCTGATCGACCTGCCGTTCCTGCTGTTGGCGGTACTGGCGCTGCGCCAGGCACCCGCGCCGGGCTTCGTGCTGCATCCCCGCCTGCTGCGGTTGGTGCAGGCGGGTGGACCGATCATCCTGCCCCTGCTGCTGCTGGTGGTCGGCACCCTGGTGGTGGACCATGCGCGGCCGCTGGCGGTGACCGGCTTCGTGGTGGCGACGCTGGGCTTCGGCCTGCGCAGCACGTTGCTGCAGATCGATCTGCTGGAACGGCAGGCGGGCCTGGATCAGCTGGCGCGGCAGGACGGCCTGACCGGCGTAGCCAATCGCCGTGAATTCGATACGCTGCTGTTGGCCGAATGGAACCGCGCGCGCCGCAGCGGTACCGAACTGGGCCTGCTGCTGGTGGACATCGACCATTTCAAGGCATTCAACGACGAGCACGGTCATCCCGCTGGCGACCGTTGCCTGCAGGCGGTGGCCGCGGTGCTGCAGGCCACCGCCGGGCGCGCGGCTGACAGCGTGGCGCGCTATGGCGGTGAGGAGTTCGCAGTGATCGTGCCTGGCAGCCCGCTGTCGGGTGTGCTGGCACTGGCCGAGCGTCTGCGTGAGGCGGTGGAAGCGCTGCCACTGCCGGAGGGCCCGGTCAGCATCAGCGTGGGGGTGGGCTACCTGCATCCACCGGCGCTGGCCAGCGCCGAACAGCTGCTGGCCGATGCCGATGCCGGCCTGTACGCGGCCAAGCGTGCCGGCCGCAACCAGGTGACCTTGCACGCACACGTGCTGGACGACGACGGCGGCGCACACGATACGCTGGACTGTTGAGCACGCGTGGCACTGTGTATCTCGCGCTCTGCGGCAGCTGGTAAGGACAGCGAACTGGTAGCGCCGGACCATGTCCGGCGGCTCGGGTAGTTGCCAACCTTGGTTGGCAGCCCTTTCCCGGAGGCGCCAACCAAGGTTGGCGTCTACCAGAGCGGGGCAGGTAGCAGGGCGGGGCAGGTAGTGCCGGGCCATGCCCGGCGCGCACCTCAACGCACGTCGCGCAGTTCCCAGTGGTGCCCGGCCAGCAGGCGCAGCCGCTGCTTGAACACGTCACTGTCGATGCGGGTGGTGGCCACCAGGTTGATGCGCAGGTCCTTCTGCTCACCGGTCACGGTGGCTTCCGGGTCGGTCACGCCCCACTGCGGTTCCACCGCATCCGGGTCCGGCTGCTTGTCGCGCCAGCGCTCGAACAGGCTGCCATTGCGCAGCGCGTTCTGCAGTTCTTCGGCGAAGCCGGCCGCGCCCTGCGAATGGAAAGACAGGTCGGGGTCGTTGCCGCGGGCCTTGGACGGTTCGGGCAGGCTGATGTGGTACTGCGCAGGCATGTTGATCTCCTTGAGGTGGCGCTAGGCTGGCATAAGCGCGGTGGAATCGATGTGCAGATTCCAATGCGTGGTTGGCCTTCATTCAAACCGGTGCGGCCCATCGGCGAAGCCCACGGTGACCGCGCCCTTGCCGACGTTGACCATGCCGGTCAGGCTCATCACCGATTCGTACACGGTCACGCCATGGCCGGCGCAGACCTCCTTCATCTGCGCGTAGCCGGGCAGGGCACGCAGTTCGTCCAGTTCGCCGCCGTAGCTGACGCACACGGTGGGCGTCATCAGGCCGGCGCGTACGCGCTGGCCGACCACGCCGAACAGCTTCAGCACGGCATTGTCGAAACCCTTGATCTTCGCCACCGGCCCGGTCTCGCCGCGATAGCCATGCAGCACCGGCTTGATGTCCAGCGCACTGCCCAGCGCTGCGCTGAGCAGGCCGACGCTGCGGTCGCCCTTGTGCCGGGCGCGGGCGCGCATGTAGTACAGGTCGCGGGTGACCATGTAGCCGTGCACGTTGCCGGCCAGTTCTTCCAAGCGCTCGCGGATCTGCTGCACGCTGGCGTCGCTGGCACGCAGGCGCACCGCTTCCACCGCCGTCACCGCCTGTGCGGCGAACAGGTTCTGGGTGTCCAGCACGCGCAGCGCGAACGGCGAGTTGTAGCCTGCCGCCTGCCGCACCGGCTTGTAGTCGTTGAGGATGGCGAAGCTGGCCTGCAGCGCGTTGTCGTGGATCGGGCTGCGGGTCTTGGTGATGGTCATGCAGAACACGTGGTCGTAGTCGATCACCAGCCGCTGCAGGAACAGGTCGCGGATCTGGTTGACGCTGAAGGGGATGGTCTCCGCTTCGGCGCCGTGTTCGGCGACGTGCGCGTGCAGGAAGCTCAGCGTGGCCTGCTCGTCGCGGTGGTCGGCGAGCACGGCTTCGCCGATCCGCACGGTGATCGGCAACAGCACGATGTTGTGCTCGGCAATGAAGTCCTGCGGCAGGTCGCAGGCCGAGTCGACGACGATTCCGATGCGCATCCGCGGCTCCCCCTCCAGGGCGGTTGTAGGTTCGGAAATGTGAAAACTATCTCAAAACCGGATCGGGCGCGCGAGGGAAATGCGCCACTGCCTGTTCAGCGACTGCGCTGCACTGCCATCGGCAGGGCCACCGCCTGCTGCCAGTCGGGGCGATCCAGCAGGCCCGGGTCGTCCAGCACCGCCGCCATCAGCGGGTGGGTATCGTTGCCCCAGAACAGTTCGCCGTCGATGGCCAGGGTCGGCACGCCGAATACGCCAGCCTCGATCGCCGCATCGGTGTTGCGTCGCAGCTGTTCCTTGATTGCCGGCTCGCCAATGGCTGCTTCCACGTCGCTGATACCCAGCCGGGCGGCCGGGTCGCGCAGGGCCGGGGCGCTGTCGGCCGCGTGGCCGTCGCGCCAGATCCAGTCGAACAGCACATCCACCGCCTCGGTGCTGGCGCCCGCGGCCAGGCACAGGCGCAGGGCCGCCAGCGGGTTGAACGGATGCCCGGGCGGAAAGCGCAGAAGGGTGCCCTCGGCCTGCGCGGTCCACAGCAGCTGGCGGTACATGAAACGGCGCTTGGCCGGGATCTCCGCCGGGCCCAGGTTGCCCAGATGGTGCAGGACCGCACCGAAGGCGATCGGTACCGGTTGGATGTGCTCGAACTGCGGCAGCCGCTTCACCTTCTGCCAGTGCAGGTAGGAGTAGGGCGAGACGAAGTCGAAATACCAGCGCAGGGTGGGCATCGGTGGCTCCTTGTGGCGGTCAGGGCTGCGCGTTGCGCTGCAGGTAGCGGTCGCGCAGTTCGGTCTGGCGCGAGCGCATCGGCATCGCACGGCCGCCCAGCCAGACCTGCTCGGCATAGTGCGCCACATCCAGCGGATCCCCTTCCCACAGCACCAGGTCGGCGCGCTTGCCCGGCTCGATGCTGCCGATCTGGTCGGCCACGCCCAGCACCTCGGCCGGTACCCGGGTCAGTCCGGCCAGGCCGTCGGCCCAGGGCAGGCCATTGGCCACCGCGTTGCCGGCCAGCTGGCGCATCTTGCGCGCGTTGTGCGAGGCATCGTCGCGCTGTGCGAAGGCCACCGCTACGCCGGCGCGCTGCAACCGCGCGGCGTTTTCCAGGGTGGCGCCGATCTGGTCGAAGGTCGCCGGCAGGTTGCCCAGTGCGTCGACGAACACCGGCACCTTGGCCGCTGCCAGTTCCGGTGCCAGCTGCCAGGCCTCGGCACCGCCGGCAATGGCGATCTTCACTTTTTCGCGGGCTGCCCAGCGCAACAGCTGGCGGATGTCGGCCGCGCGGTCCACTTCCACCACGATGCGGCCCTGGCCGGACAGATAGCGCGCCAGCGTGCGGCGACCGGCCGGGGTCAGCAGCGCATGCGGCGAATCGGCGGCGACCTGGCCACGCGCTTCATCGACCATCTGCTGCAGCAGCATCCACTGCGCCGCGCGCGATTGCCCGGTCAGTTCAGATGCAGCAGCACCCAGGCGCAGGAACAGGGCGCGCGGGCCGATCGGGTCGGCACTGCCATCGAAACGCACCACGCCACCCTGGCCGGCGACGAAACCGCCGCCGGTGGCCGCGCCCAGCGCCGTGAAGCCGATACCATCCAGGCGTGCCACCGGAATCAGTACCGACGCAGGGTTGTAGGCCAGGGTCACGTCGAATTCCGGACGCAGGGGCTGCTCACCGATCTTCAGCGCGCTGTCGACCGTGCTCGATTCGCCGGACACTTCCTCGATGCCGATCTCGGTGATGCCGCCGAACAGGGCAGGGGTCAGCGTGCGGCCCTTCGCCTCGACCACCGGCACGCCGGCCGATGCGGACAGGCCGCGACCCACCGCGCGGATGATGCCGCCCTGCACCAGCACGTCGGCGTCCTCCACGTTGCCGCGTGCGCTGGCGGTAGCGACGGTCGCACCGCGCACCAGCAGGTCCTGGGCCTGCGCAGGCGGCGCGATGCAGGCCAGCGCCATGACGGCTGCGCCGAGCGTTGCGGCAGATTTCGCCATTGCCTTGAACATGCCCATCAGCGCAGCTCCTGCCCAAGCTGGAAATCCGACCGCGGCGTCGCCGCTGGCGTACTGCGGTCGTACACGCGGCGGCCATCGACGAACACCTGCTCGGCCAGTGCATACGAACTGAAGGGGTTGCCGTTCCAGATCACCACGTCGGCCATCTTTCCGGCTTCCAGCGTGCCGGTCTGCGCTTCGATGCCCAGCGCCTTGGCGGCGTTGGCGGTCATCCAGGTGATCGCACGTTCCGGCGCGATCTCCGGCATGTGCGCGCGGCGCGCGGCGGCCATCACCTTGGCCGCTTCCTGGTTCAGGCGCTGGATGCCTTCGGGCGAGTCGGAGTGGACGATGGCGCAGCTGTTCTTCGGCCGGTCGACCAGCGCGATGTTCTCGGCGATACCGTCGAAGGCCTCCATCTTGAAGCCCCACCAGTCGGCCCACAGTGCCCCGCACACGCCTTCGGCAGCCAGCCGGTCGGCCAGTTTGTAGGCTTCCACACCATGGTGGAAGGCGGCCACCTTGAAACCGAATTCCTTGGACAGGTCGAGCATGGTGGCCATTTCATCGGCGCGGTAGCAGTGGATGTGCACGCGGATATCGCCCTGGATCGCGCCTGCAAGGGTATCCAGCTTGAGGTCGCGCTTGCCGCCGGCGTCACCGGCGCTGTCGCCCTTGTCGCTGCCGAACCAGCCCTTGCGCTTGGCCGGCTTCGGTTGGTTCTTGGCGATGTAGTCGGCCGCGTCGATGAAGGCTGCGCGGTAACCGGCCACGTTGCCCATCCGCGTGGCAGGTGCCACGCCCTTGCCGCCACCGTAGACGCGCTTGGGGTTCTCGCCGCAGGCCATCTTCAGGCCCCACGGCGCACCGGGGAACTTCATCGCCTGATAGGTGGTGGCAGGCACGTTCTTCAGCGTTACGCCGCGGCCACCGACCAGGTTGGCCGAGCCGGGCAGCACCTGCATGCTGGTCACTCCGCCTGCCAGCGCCGCCTGGAAACCGGGGTCCTGCGGCCATACCGAATGCTCGGCCCAGACATTGGCGGTGACCGGCGCGGTCATCTCGTTGCCGTCGCTGTGCGCGCTGACGCCAGGGCTGGGATAGACGCCCAGGTGCGAATGCACGTCGATCAGGCCCGGGGTCACCCATTTGCCGTCCGCGTTGATGCGGGTGACGCTGGCATCGACCTGCAGCGCATCGCCGACGGCGACGATGCGGCCATCGCGCAGCAGCACATCGGCGTTGTCCAGCCGCTGCCCGGTGCCGGTCAGCACGGTGGCGTTCTGGATCAGCAGCGGCCCATCGGGATGCGCCTGGTAGGTGCTCGGGTAGGGATCGGCGACGAAGCGCGAAGCGCCCACGGCCGGCGCCGTGCTCAGCGATACCAGCGCCAGTCCCAACCCGGCGCGCAACAACGTCGATGTCATGCAGATCCCCTTGGCAGCGTGTTCAACCCACCGACGCTAGCCGGGGACTGGCCTGCTTGCCAAGTGACCTTGGGCAGGGGGCGATGTGGGGAGTTTCCCGACAGTGCACATGTGAAAAATATATTAAGTTGCAAGGACACCCGTCGATAGCGACATGCGGGTGAGCGCGCGCTGACGCGCCGCGAAGGTGTTCCCACCGTGCTCCATGAGGGAGCAGCACCTGAAACAATCCATGGAATCAAGGACGTAATCCCCGATGACCGTTGCAACGTTGTATCGCTCCACCTCTCGCCGTCGTTCCTTCCTGCCTTCCCCCCTCGCATCGGCCATCGTTGGCTCGCTGCTGATGGCAGCCACCCTGCCGGCACTGGCCCAGGGCAACACCGACGATCTGTCCCGTTACCAGTACCAGCGCAGCCTGCAGGCGGCATTGGCGCGTCCGGTCGTCACCGCAGCGCCTGCCTCTGCATCGCTCGCGCCGTCGATCAGCATCGCGCCGATGGCCAGCGGCGAGCCGCAGCCGGTGATGGGCGCCCCCGCTGATCGCGCCAGTTGGCGCACCAGCGAGTTCAACCGCGACTGGGGCCTGCAGGCCGTCAATGCCGACGCCGCATACGCGCGTGGGTTGACCGGTGCAGGTATCCGCCTGGGCGTGTTCGACAGCGGCACCGGGCTGGACCACTCCGAATTCGCTGGCAAGAACCACCGTAGCATCCACCTGGCCGATCGCCTGGCTGACGGATCGTCGTGCACCAACACCACCATGCTGAGCGGACCGGATGCCTGCTTCAGCAGCGACGGCAATGACGTGGCCATCGACATGACCCTGCTCGACATGGACCAGGCGAACATCGACAACGTCAATCGCCAGGGCCTGTTCGAAGGTCTGGCCTACAACACCCATGGCACGCACGTGTCGGGCACCATCGCTGCGAACCGTGATGGCTCCGGCACGCACGGCGTTGCCTTTGGCGCCGATCTTTCGGTGGCACGCCTGTTCTTCAACAGCCTCACCGTCTGGGACGTCGATCCGTCGACCAACCAGTACCGCAATGGCTCGGTCGGCATTGGTGCGTCCGATGCAGTGTTTGCCGACCTGTACGAGCAGTTGAACGCGCAGCAGGTGCGGGCGGTTAACCACAGCTGGGGCTTCACCAACGAGCCGACCACCGCTGACCAGCAGGACGCGGACTTCTTCAACGATCCAGCCTACGACGACTATTTCCAGATCATCGGCGATGGTTCGCGTGCCAACGGCATGATCCAGGTGTGGGCTGCCGGCAATACCTATCCGTACAACACCTCGCCGGAAGACGCGCCGATTGCCGGCGTGCACGCCACGCTGCCGCGCGTCCAGGCCGACCTTGAGCCGTACTGGCTGAGCGTGGTCAACGTCGATCGCAACCTGGTGCTGGCAGAAAGCTCCATGCGTTGTGGCCTGAGCGCCAACTGGTGCCTGGCGGCGCCGGGCAGCGACATCGCCTCCACTGCCTACGGCGCCGATTCGCAGATCATCGGTACACCGTTCCAGACCGGCAATGCTATCGGTCTGGACATCCAGCAGCGCATGCCGACCTATGCCTACGAGGACATGACCGGTACCTCGATGGCGGCACCGCACGTCACCGGCGCGCTGGGCCTGCTGTTTGAACGCTTCCCGTACCTGGACAACGCGCAGGTGCGTGACGTGCTGCTGACCACCGCCACCGATCTCGGCGCGGCGGGTGTGGACGACGTCTACGGCTGGGGCATGATGAACCTGGCCAAGGCCATTGAAGGCTATGGCTCGCTGCGCGTGGACACCAACGTGGTGATGAACCAGAAGGCCGGTGGCCTGAAGGTGTGGGAAGGCGATGCGTGGGACGACTGGACCAACGACATCGGCGGCCCGGGCAAGCTGACCAAGAGCGGCATCGGCTGGCTGCGCCTGAGTGGCGACAACAGCTTCAACGGCGCGGTGGTGCGCGAGGGCGTGCTGGAGCTTGACGGCGTCAATGCGCTGACCAGCGCGGTGGACGTGGCCGGCGGCAGCTTCCTGCTCAATGGCACGTTGAAGAACACTGCGCTGAACAGCCTGGGTGGCAGCAGCCGCATCAATGCCAGTGGCGTGCTCGACGGTTCCAACCTGACCGTCAGCGGCGGCGTGGTGTCCTTCAACGGCGTGCAGAGCGGTGGCCACACCTACGTGGGCGAGAAGGGCACGTTGAAGGGGGTTGGCCAGCTGGGTGATACCACGGTGGCGGGTGTCATCGCCCCGGGCAACTCGATCGGCACGCTGACCATCAACGGCAACTACGTGCAGACCGCCACCGGTGTGTATCAGGCCGAGGTGGCACCGGGCAGCCGAAGTGACCAGCTGCATGTCACCGGCACGGCCACCCTCGGCGGCACCCTGGTGGCGCTGCCGGAACCGGGCATCTACTACCTGGGTGAGCAGTTCAACTTCATCCGCGCCGATGGCGGCGTGAGCGGGCAGTTCGCCACCACCGACTTCAGCGCATTCTCGCCCTTCATGCAGTTCAGCCTGGCCTATGGTGCCAGCGGCGCGCGCATCGAAGTGACCCGCGGCAACGCGCTGGCCAGCTCGGCCACCACCGACAACCAGCGTGCCGTCGCTGTCGTGGCCGATACCCTGGCGATCAACCAGGGCTTGCCCAGGCCGCTGACCACGCTGTTCCCGCAGCAGGTGGGTGCAGCGTTGGACAGCCTCAGCGGCGAACTGCATGCAGCCACGTCGATCGCGCTGGTTGAAGGCAGCCGCCATGTGCGCGATGCGGCGCTGTCGCGTCGTGTCGGTGCGACCTCGCCGGGCGGTGACGAAGCGGCCGCGACCGGTGTCTGGGTGCAGGCAATCGGTGGCAACGGCAGGCTGGATGGCAATGCCAACACGGCCCGCACCGAGGCCAACAGCAACGGGCTGCTGGTGGGCGTGGACCGCCAGTTCGGCGGCTGGCAGGTGGGCCTGCTGGCCGGCACCGGCCGTACCGACGTCAAGCAGCAGGACGGCCGTCGGGCGAAGTCGAAGATCGACAACACCCACTTCGGTGCGTACGCCAGTCACAACTGGGGCGGTTTCGGCCTGCGTGGCGGGCTGGCATGGAGCGAGCACGAGGTCGACAGCACCCGTGAGCTGGCGTTCGCCGGCTACAGCGATACGCTGAGCGCGCGCTACGACGGGCGTACCCGCCAGGCCTTCATCGAGGCGGGTTACCGCTTCGGCGGCCGCGAGGCCGGCCTGGAGCCGTACCTGCAGGTGGCACGCGTTGAAGTGGACATGAAGTCGGTCAACGAGCGTGGTGGTGCGGCAGCCCTGCAGGGCAACGTCGACGATACCCGCACCACCCTGGCTACTGCCGGTGTGCGCTTCGACAAGGGCCTGAAGGCTTCGTTCCAGCAGGACAGCTGGCTGCACGTGCGCGGCGGGGTGGGCTACCGCCACGCTTCGGGCGACCGCAATCCGGCGGCCAGGCTGGGCTTTGCCAGCGGCGGCGATACCTTCGTGGTCAGCGGCGCCCCGATCGCCGACAGCGCGGTGGTGGCCGAACTGGGCCTGTCGGCCTGGCTGACGGCCAACCAGCAGCTGGAACTGGGCTACACCGGCCAGTTCGGCGATGAAAGCCGCGACCATGGCGCCAACCTGCGTTGGTCGGTGCGCTTCTAAGCCATCCGGTTCCCAAGGGAATCCCCGGGAGGGCGGCCGCAGGGCCGCCCTTCTTCGTTGCCGCGGGCAGGTGTGGTGAGGCAGGCGGGCGCCTACAATATCGGCCCCACGCCGCAGCGGAGCGCCCATGAAGAGCAAGCAGGACATCGTCGACAACTGGCTGCCGCGCTATACCGGCGTGCCCCTGGACCAGTTCGGCCAGCACATCCTGCTGACCAATTTCGGGGGCTACCTGCATACGTTCTCGGCGCTGACCGGTGCGCCGGTGATCGGTCTCGACCGGCCCATGGCCAGCGCCACCATCGACGGCATCACCATGATCAACTTCGGCATGGGCAGCCCCAATGCCGCGATCATCATGGATCTGCTGTCTGCGGTGATGCCCAAGGCGGTGCTGTTCCTGGGCAAGTGCGGGGGGCTGAAGCGCAAGAACGAACTGGGCGACCTGGTGCTGCCGATCGCGGCCATCCGCGGCGAGGGTACCTCGGGCGACTACCTGCCCCCGGAAGTGCCGGCATTGCCGGCCTTCGCCCTGCAGCGTGCGGTCTCGACCATGATCCGCGACCTTGGCCACGACTACTGGACCGGCACCGTCTACACCACCAACCGCCGGGTCTGGGAGCACGACGAGGCCTTCAAGGAGCGGCTGCGGGCGATGCGCTGCATGGCCATCGACATGGAAACCGCGACGATCTTCGCTGCCGGCTTCGCCAACCACATCCCCAGTGGCGCCCTGCTGCTGGTTTCAGACCAGCCGATGATCCCGGACGGGGTGAAGACCGAGGCGTCCGACGCCAAGGTCAGCTCGCAGTTCGTGGAAAACCATATCCAGATCGGCATCGAGGCGCTTAAGCTTATCCGGCGCAACGGCAAGTCGGTCCGCCACCTGCGCTTCGACGAATGATGATGATGGCCTGGCGCGGTGCGCCGGCCCTGGGGAGTAGGTGATGGACGTTGCCGCGCAAGTGGTGGAATTCTGGAAAGACGCGGGCCCTGAAAAGTGGTTCGCCCGCGACGATGCGTTCGACGCACGGTTCCGTACGCTGTTCGCGGACGAACACCATGCCGCCGCATCGCGCGCGCGCGAGCACTGGCTGAGCAGCGCCGAGGGCGCGCTGGCGCTGATGCTGCTGCTGGACCAGTTCCCGCGCAACTGCTTCCGTGGCACGGCCCATTCCTATGCCACCGATGGCCTGGCCCGGCACTACGCCATGCGCGCGATCGAAGAGGGGCTGGACCTGCAGCTGGTCCCCAAGCTGCGCGCCTTCATCTACCTGCCGTTCGAGCATTCCGAAGATCCGCTGGACCAGGACCGCTCGGTCGCGATGTTCGACGTGCTGGGCGACAAGGAATACCTGCAGTACGCCGAACTGCACCGCGACATCATCCGCCGCTTCGGCCGGTTCCCGCACCGCAATGCGGTACTTGGCCGCATGCCGTCGCCGGAAGAACTGGATTACCTGGCCGAAGGCGGTTTTGCCGGGTAACCCGGAAGGAGTAGATCCACGCCATGCGTGGATGGGCTCAACAGAAAACGCCGGCTTTCGCCGGCGTTTTCGTGGGTATCAACTGCGGCCGATCAGTACTTCGGCACGCCGTTGTCCACGTCGTCCGACCAGGCATCGATGCCGCCGGTGACGTTGAACACCTTGCTGAAGCCCAGCGCACGGAACTGCTCTGCGGCCTGCGCGCTGCGGCCACCGTGGTGGCACAGGAAGGCCAGGGCGGTGTCCTTCGGCAGGGCTTCCAGCTCGGCGCGGCCGTTGCCATCGAAGCTCTTGAACGGCACGCCGACTGCGGCGATGGCGCGTTCTTCGGCCGGGCGCACGTCCACCAGCATCACGTTGCCGGCACGCACCAGGTCGTCGGCATCGCGCACGCTGATTTCCTGCACCGGCTTGGGCGCGTTCGGGTTGTCGATTGCCAGGCCCTTGCCACGGATGTCGTCAACCCAGTCGATGGTGATGCCGTCGGCGCGACGGGCGCTGGCCAGATCGAACTGCACGCGCAGGCCGTTGGACTCGGCGGCAATCGCGCCTTCGTCGTACGGGGCCAGCTGGAAGTTCGGCTGGAAGCGGGCATCAATGCCCAGCTGCAGCGACGCACCCGGCGAATCGGCCAGCGCGCCCTTCAGCATTTCCACTGCGGCCGGGGTAACGGTGATGCGCGGCGGGGTACGGTCCGGTGCGGCCAGGCCCAGCACGCTGCTCAGCTCACCGCTGGCGGCCATCTGCAGCACGATGTCGCTGCCGCCGACCAGTTCGCCGTCGATGTACAGCTGCGGGATGGTCGGCCAGTCGCCATAGGCCTTGATGCCTTCGCGGATCTCCGCGTCGGCCAGCACGTTGACGTGGGCGAACTCCACGCCCAGGTCCTGCAGGGCACCCACGGCCTTGGCCGAGAAACCGCACTGCGGCATCGACGGCTGGCCCTTCATGAACAGCACGACGCGGTTGTCGTTGAGGATGGTTTCGATGCGCGAACGCAGGGCGGGATCGAGGGACATGGCAGTCATGGGTCCGAAAAATTCGAATCATCAATTCTACCCCCCATGGCATCATGGGGAATGACCAGCGCAGGAACATTGCATCGCATCCCGACCCGGCCCTGGCGCTGGGTGCCTTGGCTGCTGCTGTCGCAGCTGGCTGTGATCCTGATCTGGGTGCTGGCGGGCTGGCACTGGGGCCTGGCCGTGATGGTGGCAAGCCACGCCTTGTTCATGGTGCCGGTGTTCCTGCCCAACAGCCGCTTCTACGCGCCGGTGCTTAGCCGGTTGCCCGATGCCGGCAACCGCGTCTGGCTGACCATCGACGACGGTCCCAGTGAAGAGACCCCGGCGGTGCTGGATCTGCTGGACCGGCACCAGGCACGGGCGACCTTCTTCCTGGTCGGCGAGCGCGCATTGGCGCATCCGGCCCTGGTGGAGGAGATCCTGCGTCGTGGACACGACCTCGGCAACCACAGCCACAGCCACCCGCAGGCGCGCTTCTGGCGGCTGGGCCCGGGCACGATGGCGGCGGAGATCGAAGGTTGCCAGCAGGCGCTGCAGGCGGTCAGCGGGCGACCGGTGCGCTGGTACCGCTCGGTGGTGGGCATGACCAACCCGTTCGTGGCGCCGGTCCTGCGCAAGCTGGGCCTGGTGCGCGTGGGCTGGAGCGCCCGCGGCTACGACGGCGTCGGCTGCACGCCGGACGGCGTGCTGGCACGTCTGCTGCCCGACCTGCGGCCGGGTGCGATCGTGCTGTTGCATGAAGGTGCCGCCCACGGCCACAACCTGGCCATCATCGAACGCGTGCTGCAGGCGCTGGACGAGCGCGGCCTGAAGGCCGAACTGCCGCCCGGCTGACCGGTAGCGCCGGGCCACGCCCGGCGAGCGCCAGACGCAGCAAGAGCGAAGCGACCCGCGTTTGCGCTTCGCTTTTCTCTTGTCTTCCGTGGTGGACGCGCCCGTAAACCGTCCGTGGCCGGGTGGGATGGGCTGTGCGGGGTATCCGCGCCATGGATGGCGCGGCTAAGCCCCCAAGGAGGGGTTCACGGCGTCCCCGCGCAGCCCATCCCGCCCGGGCAGCCCTCGTAGACCGCCGCGCACCACGAGGGGCTCAGCCGTTGGCCGGAGTTCCCGGACGCTCAGCCACCAGCAGCCAGCTGTTGAACGGCGTGCGCCCATGCAGCGGCCGTGGTGCCGTCACCCGCAATCCAGCCTCGGCCAGCGTGGCCTGCAGCACCTGCGGATCCGGGTAGTGACGCGGTCGCGTGCCCATCCAGCCGACCAGCCAGGCCAGGCGATCAGCCACCCGCGTGGCGCGGTCGCGGCGGTCGCCGGTCGCCAGCGGCGTGCGCAGCAGCAGGCGGCCACCGGGTGCGACCCGCGCGCTCACCGCGCGCAGCAGTTCCAACTGCGGCGCTTCGTCCAGGTACTGCAGCACATCCAGCAGCAACACATGCCCGGCATGCGCCGGCAAGGGTGCCTGCACATCCAGACAGTCGAAACGTGCATCGGCCAGGCCGGTGCCGGCGCGCTGCGCACGCGCGATCTTGTCGCTGTCCACGTCAATCCCGAGGTACGCCTGCTGGCGGCCACGCTGGCGCAGCACGTGCGCGAACAGGCCCAGCCCGCAGCCCAGGTCGAGTACCGGCTGGCCGTCGTCGGGAAGGTGCTGCAGTACGCCGTCATACAGCGGGTCGCTGCCCAGCTTGCCGCGGGTGTAGTAGTAATCGCGGCGGCTGCCCCAGGCCTGCATCGGCCGGAAGGACTCGGCGATCAGGCGCGCCTGCCCGGCATCGAGCGGCGAGCAGGGCAGAGGCGTGCCGTTCCGTGGCGTGCCGTCCATCGGATCAGTCCGTCCTGCCCAGCAGGTGCGCGGCCACCGGCAGCGCACGTGCGCTCCACAGCGCATACATCCGTGCGGACGGGTGCAGGCCATCCTCGGCGATCATCGTCGGGTCAGCGCTGTTGTCGCGGCTGATATCGGTGATGTCGACGAAGGCAACACCCTGCTGGCTGCTGATCACCTCGGCAGCCGCGTTGAACTCGTCGGTCTCCAGCTCGACGCGGGCCAGGTCGCGACCGCTGCCTGCACCGTACGGCGTGGTGCCCCAGTCCGGGAAGGACAGCACCAGCACGTGGTCCACGCGGCCACCGGCAAAGCCGATCGCGCGCTGCAGCAGGGCCTGGAACTGCACCTGGTACTCATCCAGCGGGCGCTCGCGGTACTGGTTGTTGACGCCGATCAACAGGCTGACGAAGTCGAACGGCCCCTGCGGCGCCACTGCGTCGATGCCGGCGTCGAGCTCGTCGGTGGTCCAACCCGTGATGGCGATGGTCTGCGGGTCGGCCAGATCGATGCCCTGCGCGCGCAGCGCGGCGGCGAGCTGATGCGGCCAGCGACCGTCGACCGCGACCGCTTCACCAATGGTGTAGGAATCGCCTAGGGCCAGATACGACAAGCCCATCGCTCAAGCCACCGACCGGCGGGGCTTCAGCGGCACCACCTTGGTGGCGTCTTCGGCACGGCGGGCGAGGGCACGATCGATACGGGCGAACACGTCGCGCATCACCGACGCCTCTGGCAGCAGGGTCACGCGGAAGTGGTGGCGGTAAGGCACGTTGAAGCTCGAGCCCGGCACCACCAGCACGCCGTCGTTGTTCATCAGGTCCAGCGCGAAATTGTGGTCGTCGAAGCCCTTGGCGGCGGCGCCGACCACGGCCGGGAACGCGTACAGCGCACCGGCGGGGGCGACCAGCGACAGGTGCTCGCTGGCCTCGCAGGCTTCGATCACCGCACGGCGGGTTTCATACAGACGGCCGCCCGGTGCGCACAGCTCGGAAATGGTGTCCGGCCCGTTCACTGCGGCGTCGATGGCGTACTGGCCCGGCACGTTGGCGCACAGGCGCAGCGCGCCCAGCAGGTCCAGCGCGGCGCGGAAGTCGCCCAGGCGTGCGTCGTCGCCGCTGAGGTGGGCCCAGCCCACGCGCCAGCCGCAGGCGCGGTGCACCTTGCTCAGGCCGCCGAAGGTCAGGCAGGGATGGTCACCGGCCAGCGGTGCGACCGGCTGGAACACCGCGTCGTCGTACAGGATCTGGTCGTAGATCTCATCGACCAGCAGCAGCAGGTTGTGCTGGCGCGCGATCTCGACCACGCGCTCCAGCAGCTCGCGCGGGTAGCTGGCGCCGCTGGGGTTGTTCGGATTGATCAGCACAATGGCGCGGGTGCGCGAGGACACCAGCGTCTCGATCTCGCTCGGGTCCGGCTGGAAGCCGTTCTCGGCGGCGCAGCGGTAGTACACCGGGCGGCCGTCGTTGAGGATGGTCGAGGCCGACCACAGCGGGTAGTCCGGCGAGGGCACCAGCACTTCGTCGCCCGGGTTGAGCAGCGCACGCAGCGACAGGTCGATCAGCTCGCTGACGCCGTTGCCGACGAACACACGGTCCGGGTGGGCATCCGGTGCGCCACGGCGGGCGTAGGCGGCGGCGATGGCTTCGCGGGCGACCGGCAGGCCCTGCTGGTGGGTGTACGGATCGGTGCGGCCCATGTCATCGGCGATGGCGCGCTGCAGGTGTTCCGGTGCACGGAAGCCGAACGCGCCGGGATTGCCGATGTTGAGCTTGATCAGCTTGTGGCCCTGCGCTTCCAGCTCCCGGGCTCGCCGCGCCAGTTCTCCGCGGATTTCGTAGCGCACTTCGGAAAGGCGCTCGCGGATGACCAGGGGTTTGGGCGAGGGAGTGGACATGGGCGGTGGGCCGCAAAAGGCATGGGGGTTCCATGGTAGCGGAATTGCTGCAGCGCATGGCAAGGGCTGCAGGGCCCGCCAACATTGGGCTGGGCGGCATCGCACAGGTAGAATGGCGGCGATGACCCAGACCCCCGATTTCACCGCCCTGCAGACCATTGGCTGGCCCTGGCCGGGCCCGCCGCAGCAGGCCGACTGGCAGGCCGTGATGGCTGCGCACCCGCAGGCCCACCCGGCGCGGGTGATCGAACAGCACCGCACCCACTACGTGGTGGCGGATGGCCCGGAGGCGTCGATCAAGGCCGAATCGTTGCCGGAATGGCAGCGCCCGCGCTTCCCCAGCCACGAACGGCCAGCGGTGGGCGACTGGGTGCTGCTGGACGGCATCCGCATCGTCGCCCTGTTGCCGCGACGTACCGCCATCAAGCGTGGCGCTGCCGGTGAGCATTACCACCAGCAGGTGATCGCGGCCAACATCGATACCGTCTTCATCGTCTGCGGGCTGGATGCGGACTTCAATCCGCGTCGTATTGAACGCTACCTGCTGCTGGTGGGCGGTGGCGGTGCCGAACCGGTGGTGGTGCTGACCAAGGCCGACCAGACCGAGTACAGCGACGATGCGCTGGCGGTGCTGGAAGAACTGGAGCTGCAGGGCATCGCGCTGCACGCGATCAACGGCCTGGATGCGGACAGTGTTGCAGTGCTGGAGCCGTGGCTGGGCCCGGGCCGCACGGTGGTGCTGGTGGGTTCTTCCGGTGCGGGCAAGTCGACGCTGACCAACACGCTGCTGGGCGAGCAGCGGATGAAGACCAACACGGTGCGCGCCAACGATTCGCGCGGCCGCCATACCACCACCCACCGCGCACTGATGCCGCTGCCGATGGGCGCCTGCCTGATCGATACGCCGGGCATGCGCGAACTGAAGCCGACCGGCGAAGAGACGCTGGCCGAAGGCGGCTTCGCCGATATCGAAGCGCTGGCCGCGCAGTGCCGCTTCCGCGATTGCATGCACCAGCAGGAACCCGGCTGTGCCGTGCGTGCGGCGATCGATGCCGGCGAGATTGAAGAGAGCCGGCTGCAGAACTACTTCAAGTTGAAGGAAGAAGTGGCCGCCGCCGCTGCGAAGCTGGCCGTGCGCCAGGCCGAGACCGCGCAGGAGCGCGGTGGCAGGAAAGGCAAGGGCCAGCAGTTCCGCCCCGCCGGCAAGCCGCGTAGGCGCTGAGCCCGAGGTACCGGGAACGCGCTTCTGGTAGGTGCCAATCTTGGTTGGCACTGTCAGGGCAGGGGGCAGCCCAGTAGATCCACGCCATGCGTGGATGCTTTCCGCGCATGCATATCTGTGCCAACCAAGGTTGGCACCTACCAAAGCAAGAGCGGAGCGTTATAGTCCGCCCATGGAACCGACCGCGACGCTGGACCGTGACGTGGCCCACCATGCAGCGCTCGATGCGCGCCTGGTCGAGGCCGTAGGAGGCATCCGCCTGCTGGGCCTGACCAGCTGGCCGGCAACCCTGCAAGCACCCTTCCTGGACAGCGTTGCGCGCGGCCAGCCGACGCTGCCGGTGGTCGACTACCCGAAGCTGGACTTCAGCGACGAGCGTCGTGCACTGGCCGCCCTCGCTGCCGAGTGCGATGAAAGCCATCCGCTCGGCCATTACGTGCGGCAGTCCGCGCAGAGCTGGGATCTGGCTGCACAGCTGCTGGAAGGCCTCGGTACCGCGGCCGTGGATGCCTGTTCGGTGCAGTTGTTCGGGTCACCCGAGCAACCGTTGCCCGGCAACGGACCGAGCACGCGCGATGCAGCGCGCCACTTCATCCAGATTGCTGCCGAACTGGATCACGAACTGCTGGCGCCGGAAGAGCAGGTGCCGGTTTCGGCGATCGCGTTGCAACTGCAGCTGCAGAATGACCTCGATGCATTCTTCGAATCACGCATCATCCAGGTGCAGCTGGATCCGGAGCTGGTCTCCAAGGCAGCGGCCGGACCGACCCGCATCCGCCTGCGCACCAGTGCGCGTTTCAGCGCCTACGACCGCGCGCAGCTGTTCCACCACGAAGCGCTGGTGCATTCGCTGACCGCATTGAACGGCCGCGCGCAGCCGGTGCTGCCGAGCCTGGCACTGTCTTCGCCACGGGTCACGGCCACCCAGGAAGGATTGGCGACATTCGCCGAACAGATCACCGGCAGTATCGACATCGAGCGACTGAAGCGCATCAGCCTGCGTACCGAGGCGATCGCGATGGCGCGCGAAGGTGCGGACTTCATCGAGGTGTTCCGCTACTTCTGCGATGCCGGGCAGAACCCGGAAGAGAGCTTCGCCTCGGCGCAGCGGGTATTCCGCGGTGTGCCGCCGAGCGGTGGCCTGGCCTTCACCAAGGACACGGTGTACCTGCGCGGTCTGGTGTCGGTGCACACGTTCTTCCGCCACATGCTGGCCGAGGATCGCCTGCAGGTCTGCCGCTGGCTGTTCGCCGGCAAGATGAGCCTGACCGATGCGATCGCGTTCGCGCCGCTGTTCGAATCGGGCGTGCTGAAGCCACCGCGTTGGCTGCCGCACTGGATGAGCCGTGCGAACGGCCTGGCCGGCATGCTGGCGTTCTCGCTGTTCGCCAACCGCATCCGGATGGACCAGCTGGCGCCGGAATGAAATGCGTTGGCGGCTTATGGCGTCTTGATTGATATCGGGGAGAGCGGGGGGCTTGCGCTGGCCAGGACACGCCGCAAGTACGTCCCTGTAGGCTCGGCCACGGCATCCATGCCGTGGACGGTCCTGGCCAGCGCAAGCCCCCCGCTCCAGACAATTTCCTGCGAGACGGCCAGCAATCCACCAGAGGGGTTACGTTTGAAAAGCTTGAAAAGCAAAGAGCCGGGCAACGCCCGGCTCTTTGCTTTTGCCCTTGCTTCTCATTGTCTCCGCGCCGGAGCGGGAAACTGTCGAGCGAGGTGGGACGGGCCGAGGCAGGACCGTGAGGCGCATGGATGCGCCGACCGAGCCTACAGGGACGTACTTGCGGCGTGTCCTGCCTCGGCCCGTCCCACCTCGCCCCACTACGGCATCAACGCGCCGCAGCGCCCGCTTTTGATTTAGAACTCCGCCGCCACCGTCATGAACACCTGCCGCGGCGCACTCGCATGGATCGCATAGCGCGTGCCCTTCGGATCGGTCGGTGCGAACGAACTCAACTGGCCCGCATAGCGCTTGTTGGTCAGGTTGGTCGCGTTCAACGACACCCGCACGTTGCGCAGGCCCATGCCCGGGCCGAAGTCGTAGCCGGCGCCCGCATCGAAGGTGGTCACGCCCGGCACCGATTGGTCGTTGGTGTAGGTGTAGTAGCGCTTGCCGGTGTACTTGGCGCGCAGGCTGGCGAAGAATCCATCGCGGTTCCAGCTGATCTCGCTGGAGGCCATGCGCTGCGGTGTGTCCACGGTGATCTTGCCGGCCACCGGTACGATCGCACCGCCCGAGGTGTAGTCATCCTCGTAGGTGGTCTTGTTCCAGGACAGCGCGTTGTACCACTGCAGGCCATCGACCGGCTTGAGGATGAAGGTCAGCTCTGCACCGTGGCTCTTCACCGAACCGACGTTGATGAAGCGCGTCACGCACTCCGGACGCGTACCGACTTCGATGCTCGAGCACGGGTTCAGCGACAGCAGGCGGTTGTCGAACTTCACGTTGTAAGCCGCGATCGAGGCCTGGTATTTCTCGCCGAAGGTACGGAAACCAGCTTCCAGGCTCTTGGACTTCTCCGGCTCCAGGCCGGCGCTGGCCGCGAACGATTCCGGTGACACCTGCAGCGGGCCACCGCTGCCACCGCCGACGAAGGCAGCGATGTTCTCCGCATACGAGGCGAACACCTCGTTGTTGGCGTTGAGCTTGAAGCCCACGCCCAGCTGCGGCAGCACCGATTCCTTGGCGGTCAGCGTGCCCGAGGCGATGCTGGTTTCCACGCCCGGCTGGGCCTTGGCGGTCATGCGCGTGTTGGGGCTCTTGATGCCCACATCCACGGTCAGGCGCTGGTCGAGGAAACGCATCCGGTCCTGCACGTAGAACTGGCGGGTACGGATGTCGAAGTCCTGGTTGAACAGGCGGCGGTCCGGGTTCTGCAGGTACAGGTCGTCCAGGAACGGGCCGCTGATGTAGTAGAAATTGCGCGAGACGTTATGGTCGTTCTGCTCGTACCACACACCGGCTTCCAGTTCGTGGATGCCCAGCGTCCACGACAGCGCTGCGGTAATGCCGTCGCGGTTGATGGTGTAGTTGGTGCTGCGGATCGAGATCGGCAGCATCTTGTCGGTGCCCGGGTAGGACGGCTGGCCTGGTGCCCACCAGTGGCCCTGGCCACGGTTCTCATGGTGGTAGCCCAGCAGCTTCAGGCGGCCCTGCTCACCCAGGCGGATGTCGGCGTCGATCGAGTACAGGTTGTCGTCGCGCAGCGCACGGCTCTGGTAGTACGCATCGTCGATGCTGTTGACGCCGCCGCTGAACGCGCAGCGCGCCTTGTTGTAGGTGCCCGGTGCGCAGTACGCGGCCGCAACGGCGCGATCCCAGTCCGGTGCATAGATGTTCCAGTCATAGCCCAGGCCGCGCGCCAGCATGTCCTTGGACAGATAGGCATAGTTGGCCTGGCTGGCGCGCGAGGTGGCGACGAAGGCGCCGAAGCGGTTGTCGCCCACATTCCACACCGCCTTGGCGTTGAACTGGCGGGTGGTCTGGTTCTGGTACGGCGCGGCCCACATGTCCTGGTCCTGGTGCACGCCGGAGACATAGGCCGAGAAACCGTTGATGTCGCCGGTGTCCACGCGCAGGTAGCCGCGGCGCTGGTTGTCATCACCCGCGGTGATGCTGGCGCGGCCGCCGAACTCGGTGGACGGATCCATCGAGAAGTACTGGATGGTGCCGCCGAGGTTGCTGGTCGAGGCCACGCCCAGCGAACCGATGCCCTGCGACAGCTCGGCGCCGGCCAGGTTTTCGGCGATCAGTGCACGGGCGATGCTCAGGCCGTTGTAGTTGCCGTAGCTGTTGTCACCCAGCGGAATGCCATCCAGCGTGTAGCCCAGGCGGCTCTTGTCGAAGCCGCGCAGGCTGATGGTCTGCGATTCTTCATTCGCGCCGAACGCATCGTTGGACTGCACCGACACGCCGGGCAGGCGGTCGAGGATCTTCTGGCCGCTGGTACCTGGCGGCAGCACCTGCTTGTCGACGGTGGTGATGCGCTGCACCTGGCGGGTCTCGCCCTGGCCGATGACCGAGACGGTATCCAGCGTCTGCGCGCTCAGCGCGGTATCGGCGGTGGCGTCGGTGGCTTCAGCGGCGTGGGCGCTGGCGGCGGAAAGCGCGATCGCCACGGCGATCGTCAGGTATCGGGTCTGCATGATGGTCCATTGCATGGGGGGTGGTCACCGGCCCGGGGGCGCGGTGCGTGGCCACTATGCGAACGGAACATGAAACCTTGTTTACGAAAAACCAACGAACGGCATCGCGGGGGGAAGCCGCGCAGGGCGTGAATCTACCGGGGGAGGGGAGTAGACCCACGCCCTGCGTGGGAAAGCGCTAGCCCATGTACAGGCCACCGTTGACCGGATAGTCCGCACCGGTCACGTAGGAGGCTTCATCCGAAGCCAGCCAGGCACACAGGCCGGCCACTTCTTCCGGGCGACCCAGGCGTCGTACCGGCACCGACGCGGCCAGCCGGTCCAGCACGTCCGGCGGGAAGCTGCTGATCGCCTGGCTGGCGATGTAGCCCGGCGACAGGGTATTCACGGTGACCCCGCGCGAGGCGACTTCAGCGGCCAGCGCCCGGCTGAAACCGTGCATCGCGGCCTTTGCCGTGGCGTAGTTCACCTGGCCGATCTGGCCCTTGTGGGCGCTGACCGAACCGATATTGATGATGCGGCCCCAGCCACGCGTGGCCATGCCATCGACCACCTGCTTGGTCAGGTTGAACAGCGAGTTGAGGTTGGAGGCGATCACCGCATTCCAGTCCTCCACCGTCATCTGCCGGAACAGCAGGTCGCGGCTGCCGCCGGAGTTGTTGACCAGCACGTCCACCTCGCCGACTTCGGCACGCACTTTGGCGAAGGCCGCCGTGGTCGACGCCCAATCGGTCGCGTTGCCTTCGGAGGCGATGAAATCAAAACCCTGCTCGCGCTGCTCGCGCAGCCAGTTGGCCTTGCGCGGCGAGTTGGGCGCGCAGCCGGCGACCACGGTATGGCCGGAACGGGCCAGGCTCTGGCAGATGGCAGTACCGACACTGCCCATCCCGCTGGTGACGTAGGCGATGCGAAGAGTCATTGCAGAACGCTCCTTGATAAGGGAATCAGGTCGTGAAGGGATAGAGCCCGAACAACAGGCCGCCGATCATCAGCAACAACGAAATGGCGATCGCCCACTTCAGGGTGAATTTCTGGTGGTCGGCGAACTCGACCTTGGCCAGTCCCACCAGCAGGTAGGTGGACGGCACCAGCGGGCTGAGCAGGTGCACCGGCTGCCCGGCCAGCGACGCGCGGGCCATTTCCACCGGCGTGATGCCGTAGTTGCCGGCCGCCTCGGACAGGATCGGCAGCACGCCGAAGTAGAACGCGTCGTTGGACATGAAGAAGGTGAACGGCATCGACGCCACGGCGGTGATCACCGCCAGGTACGGGCCCCAGCTGTCGGGGATGATCGCCAGGAAGCTGTGCGACATCGCTTCGACCATGCCGGTGTTGTTGAGGATGCCGGTGAAGATGCCCGCAGCGAAGATCAGCGCCACCACCGACAGCACGCTGCCGGCATGGCTGACCACGCGACGGCGCTGCTCGGCCAGGTTCGGGTAGTTGATCACCAGCGCGATGGCGAAGCCGATCATGAACAGCACCGGCATCGGCAGCACACCGATGATGAGTGCGCTCATCAGGGCCACGGTCAGCGCCAGGTTCACCCACAGCAGCCTGGGGCGCTTGGTGTCTTCGGCATCTTCCACGGTCGGCAGCGTATTGCCGTCGTCGGACACGCTGTTGTCCATCCAGCTGCCACCCTTGGGCAGGGTCACGACACCAAGGCGACGGCGCTCCTTCAGGCCCAGGTACCAGGCCAGCAGCAGCACGCCGGCGCAGGCGATCACCATCGACGGAATCAGCGGCACGAACACATCGGCCGGGTCCACGTGCAGTGCGGTGGCCGCGCGTGCGGTCGGGCCACCCCACGGCGTCAGGTTCATCACACCACCGGCGAGGATGGTCACGCAGGTCATGTTCAGCGCGTTCATGCCCAACCGCTGGTACAGCGGCAGCATCGCCGAGACGGTGATCATGTAGGTGGTCGAACCATCGCCATCGAGCGAGATCAGCATCGCCAGCACGGCGGTACCGAACACGATCTTCATCGGGTCGCCCTTGACGAAACGCAGGATGATCCGCACCAGCGGATCGAACAGGCCCGCATCGATCATCACGCCGAAGTAGAGGATGGCGAACATCAGCATCACGCCGGTCGGCGCGATCTTCTTGATGCCTTCCAGCATCATTTCGTCGATGCCGGCAGCGAAGCCACCGATGAGGGCGAAGATGATGGGAATGGTGATCAGGGCAACGAGTGGCGACAGTCGTTTGCTCATGATCAAGTACATGAACGTAATGACCATGCCAAAGCCGAGGATGCTCAGCATCATCTGCGGACTCCTTGAAGAATCAGGATGTGGGGAAGTGGAAGGGGCTGACGTTTAGAAGTCGAACTGCAGGCGCCCGGTGACCGCGCGCGTGCGGTCCACCGTGGTGCCGGCCAGGCGATCGCGGTTGCGGCTTTCGATCACGTTGAGCATGAAGCGCAGGTTGTCGCGCAGGTACCAGTTGCCGCCCAGCGTCCAGCCTTCAGTGCTGCCACGGCGCAGGTCGGGTTGGCCATCGAGGTGCTGTGCGCCCCACATCTGGTCGTAGCGCAGGGCCACTTCGAAGGCACCGGCCTTGTGGCGGATGTTCTTGACCCGGGCGAAGCGGCCGGTCTTGCGGTCGTAGGCGCGGCTTTCGCCGGTGACGAACCAGCTGAGCATGCCGTAGGCGGCCATCACATCACCGCGCTGGGCACCATCATCGAAGGTGGCGCCGCTGAACTCGCCCTGCCATGACAGCGGGCCGCGCACCTGCGCATATTCCAGCGACCACTTGTTGACGTCGGTATCGCGGCCGGCGGAGAAATCGACCAGGGTCAGGCGGCTCTCGTCGGACAGATGGCCGGCCGGACGCGGGCGGATCTTCAGGCCCGGTGTGCCGTTGCCGCCCGGGTTGTCGTAGGCCTCGCGGGCCAGCGACAGGCCCAGGTGCAGCACGTCGCCCTCACTGGGGGCCGGTGCCCAGGTGACGCGGCCACCGGCGGCGCGGCCCTTGACCTGCCAGGCATCGATGCTTTCCAGGCTGTACACGCTGGCTGCCCAGGTGAAATCGCCCGGATTGGCCTGCCAGGACGCGCCCAGCCGGTACAGCGGTGCCAGCGTGGTGCCGGCGTTGCCGCGCTCCAGGAAGCTGCCGTAGTTGGAGCCGGTGCGGTCATCCAGCGAGAAGTACTGCTTGAACTGGCCCACGGTGAGCCGGCCGGCATCGCCGAAGCTGCGGCTCAGGTAGACGTCTTTGGCCTCGACACGGTCGCCGGAGAAATCGGCTTCCAGCTTGTAGTCGACCACGAAGAACTTGCCGGAAACGTCAACCCAGGCGCGACGGATCTCGGTGTCATCCTTGTTCGGCGTACCCCGGTTGTCGTTGTCGAAGGTAGCGAAGTCCAGATGCAGACGACCGCCAAGGGTGGCCGTGACCGGACGGTCGTCTTCGGCGGCGAAGGCCGGCGCGGACAGCGCAGCCAGGGCCATCATGGCGGCAGGACGCCGCCAGGCAATGCTCAATTCCACAAACCCTCCCAGGTGCACGCCAGGCGCGCGGCAATCGTGGGCACCGGACGGTGCGCGGCCGCAGTCTGTGTCGCGCAAGCTGTCATCGTCCTGTCAGCGGTTTGTGCGGTGCAGCGTAAAGACCGCCGCTGCGCTCGCCGGGCATGGCCCGGCGCTACCCCGCGACGATGCGCCCGGTGGCGCCGCCACGCCCGGCGGAACAGGTCAGCATCGGTAGCGCCGGGCCATGCCCGGCGAGCGCAGCGGCGCCATGCGGTAGCATTCGTTTCCCCCCTCACGCCCCCGCCCATGCGCCTGCTGCTGGTCGAAGACAACCCGGACCTGGCCGATGCGATCATCCGGCGCATGCGCCGCAGTGGTCACGCGGTGGACTGGCAGGCCGACGGTCTGGCCGCTGCCAGCGTGCTGCGTTACCAGAGTTTCGATCTGGTGGTGCTGGATATCGGCCTGCCCAAACTGGATGGGCTGCGCGTGCTGGCCGGCATGCGCGAGCGTGGCGACAGCACCCCGGTGCTGATGCTGACCGCACGCGATGGCATCGAAGATCGCGTGCAGGCGCTGGATGTCGGTGCTGACGACTATCTGGGCAAGCCGTTCGATTTCCGCGAGTTCGAGGCGCGCTGCCGCGTGCTGCTGCGACGTGCTCGTGGGCAGGCCAGTGAAGTGGTGCAGATCGGTGGTTTCCAGTTCGACAACGCCGCACACCGGGTGACCCTGGATGGCGAACCGATCGAGCTGCCCAACCGCGAGTACCGCCTGCTGGAGATCCTGGTCGGGCGCATCGGCCAGGTCGTGGGCAAGGATGAGATCGGCAATGGCCTGTTCGGCTTCGATGACGAAGCGGGCCCGAACGCCATCGAGCTGTATGTTGGCCGCCTGCGCAGGAAGCTTGCGGCTGCGCCGCTGCGCATCACCACCGTGCGTGGCGTCGGCTATCTGCTTGAAGCCAGCGACGGCAGCGGCGACGCCGATGGCTGACGCACGCGCTGCGAACGCCGCACCGGGCTCGTTGCGGCGCACCCTGCTGCTGTACCTGGGCGCGTTGCTGGCGGTATTCGCGGTGGCGTTGTTGTTTGCTGCACGCGATTACGGCCAACGCGCGGCGAACCGCTCCTATGACCATCTGCTGGTGTCCTCGGCCCTGTCCATCGCCGATTCGGTGGCCTTGGTGGACGGCCAGTGGCAGGTGGATCTTCCGTATGCTGCGCTGGACCTGCTGGCGATGGCGCCGGAGGACCGCGTGTTCTACCGGGTTGCCGACAGCCGCGGCACCCTGATCACCGGCTACGGCGACCTGCCCGCGTCGCCGCGTCGGCCGGGCACGCAACCGCAGTTGTTCGATGCGCCCTACAGCGGCGAGACCGTGCGTTTCGTCGTGGTCGGCCGCAGCTTTGCCGCTGCCTCCGCGCAGGGCGAGGTGCAGGTGCAGGTGGGGCAGACCCGGCGTGCGCGCGAAGCGGTGGCGCAGGAGCTGGTCAACCGCGCGCTGCTGGCGATCGGCGTGTTGTCGGGGTTGCTGCTGGCACTGGTGGCCTTCGGCGTGCACCGCGCGTTCCGGCCGCTGGTGCGGGTCGAGCGCGAGCTGTCGCGCCGCGAGCCGTCCGACCTGAAACCACTGGATGCGCGCGTGCCGCGCGAGATGGACCAGATGGTGGCAGCGCTGAACCGCTTCATGGAACGCCTGTCCAGCAGCAATGAAACCCTGCGTGCGTTCATGGCCGAGGCGGCGCACCAGATGCGCACGCCGCTGGCCGCGCTGCGTGCGCAGGCGCAACTGGCGCTGGACGACGACGATCCGCAGGACATGCGGCGCAGCCTGTTGGCGATCGAGCGCAATGCCACTCACATGAGCCGCCTGCTCAACCAGCTGCTCAGCGATGCCAGCGTGATCCATCGATCACATCTGCAGCGCTTCGCCACCGTGGACCTGGCCGAGACCGTGCACCAGGCGCTGCACGAAGCGCTGCCGCAGGCCGGGCCCACCCCGCGCGTGCAGCTGGCGATGACGGCCGAGCCGGTGCAGGTGCACGGCGACGCGCTGCTGCTGCGCGAGGCCATCAAGAATCTGGTCGACAACGCGCTTAAGTATGGCGGCGATGGTCCCTTGCAGATCGCGCTGACCGCTGAGGGCGGGCAGGCCGTGCTGACCATCGCCGACCACGGCACGGGCATCGCCGCAGTGGATGCCGAACGCGTGTTCGAGCGTTTCGCACGGGGCGAGGGCGCGCCCTCCGGCGGTGCCGGCCTTGGCCTGGCCATCGTCAAGCGGGTGGTCGACAGCCATGGTGGCCAGATCGACCTCAGCAATCGACCGCAGGGCGGTCTGGTCGCCACCATCCGCCTGCCCCGGAGCAGCACATGATCCGCCTGTTTGCCGCTGTTGTTGCCCTGCTGCTGGCCGTGCCGGCCCTCGCTGCGCCCGGCGATGTACGCCGCTTTCCCGCACAGGGCACCGCCACTGCACAGCTGCGCATCCACGGCACCACCGATATCGAGGTCTTCGCCGAAGTCATCGCCGACTACCAGCGCCTGTATCCGGGCAGCGAGGTGGTGTACGAAGACATCATCACCCAGGACCTGTACGCGCGTTACCTGCATGACCGCGCCGGACCTGCGTCGCCGGATCTGCTGATCTCCAGCGGCATGGACCTGCAGACCAAGCTGGTCAACGACGGCCACGCGCTGCCGCACCGCTCGGTGCAGACCCAGGCGCTGCCGGCGTGGGCGCAGTGGCGTGGCGAGGCGTTCGGCATCAGTTACGAGCCGGTGGTGATGGTCTACAACACGCGCAGGCTGCCGGCCGCGAAAGTGCCGCACACACGTCGACAGCTGCTGGACCTGCTGCGTGCGGAAGGCACGCCGTTGCGCGGCAAGGTCGGCACCTACGACATCGAACGCAGCAGCGTGGGTTATCTGCTGGCGACCCAGGACGCCCAGCGCGGCAGCATCGCCGGCGCCCTGCTCGGTGCGCTGGGGGACAACGCGGTGGTGCGCGAGGAGCGCACCGGCGTGCTGCTGGACCAGGTGGCCAGCGGCCAGTTGTCGCTGGTCTACAACGTGCTGGGCTCGTATGCGCAGGCGCGTATCGACGCGGGCGCACCGCTGGCCATCGTCGAGCCGGAGGACTACACGCTGGTGGTGCTGCGTACCGCGGTGATTCCGCGCACCGGAGCGCACCCGCAGGAAGCGCGACGCTTCCTCGACTATCTGCTGTCGCCACGCGGCCAGCAGGTGCTCGCGCGCGAGGCGCGGCTGATGCCGATCGTGCGCGGCGATGCAGGCGGCGACGAAGCGCCCGGCCGCAGCCGCCGCCCGATCCAGCTCGGCCCCGGCCTGCTGGTCTACCTGGATGCGCTCAAGCGCCGCCAGTTCCTCGATGCCTGGCGCAGCAGCGTGGAGCCGGCGGGGCGCTGATGCCCTGGTAGCGCCGGGCCATGCCCGGCGGATGCGGTTTGCTGCCCGTACAATAGCCGCATGAGCGAATACACCATCCTGATCGCCGATGACCATCCGCTGCTGCGTTCGGCGGTGGTGCAGTCATTGCGGCAGAGCCTGCCGCTGGCGCAGGTGCGCGAGGTGGCCAGCGCCGAAGCACTGGCCGCGGCGCTGGATGCGCAGCCCGATGTGGATCTGGTGCTGCTGGACCTGACCATGCCGGGCGCGCATGGGTTCTCCGCGCTGCTGCACGTGCGCGGTTCGCACCCGGACATTCCGGTGGTGATCCTGTCCTCCAACGATCATCCGCGGGTGATCCGTCGCGCGCAGCAGTTCGGCGCAGCCGGTTTCATTCCCAAGTCCGCGCCTGCCGAAACCATCGGTGAAGCAGTGGCGGCGGTACTCGATGGGGGCCTGTGGTTCCCGGCGATGGCGGCCGAGCGCTCCGAGGCCGACGCGCTGCTGGCCAGCCGCCTGGCCCAGCTGACCCCGCAGCAGTTCCGCGTGCTGCTGTGCCTGGCCGATGGCCTGCTCAACAAGCAGATCGCCTATGAGCTGGGGTTGGCTGAGAACACGGTGAAGGTGCATGTCACCGCGATCCTGAAGAAGCTCGAATGCCACAGCCGCACCCAAGCGGCCGTGCTGGTGAAGGCGCTGGAGCCCGAAGGTGATGCGCGCGCTGGGATGGATGGCTGATCGCGGCAGGACATTGAATTGACCCGTGTATCAGGTCGTTGTTGATTCTGTTCCGCTTCCTCGATCAGTTTCCGCTGATCGAGTTCAGTTCCGGATCGATAGAGAAAATGAATCTGTTTTCGTATCCCGCACCGATACCCTCAGATACTTCCGCGTAGCTGTATGTGGGAGACGATCGGTCTGACGCCAGCCTCTGGCCCCATGCCTGGTGATCGGCATTGCTTCGGGCTCGAGCGATACCAATGCATATGCTCAGGCCGCACGCAAGGCGCTCAAGAACGGCGTTCTGATCCATTGCGCGCATGAGAGACGATCGATAGTGCCTGGCCAGGTCCTGCGCATCCGGGCTGGATGCTGCGTCGATGGTCATGCGATCGATTGCTTCATAGGTACTACGGCTGGACCGCAGAAGGTCTTCAGCAGTCTGGCTTGAGATGCCTCTGTTCTGCATGAATCCAGACTCGACCTGAAGGTACTCGGATGTGCGTTCCGTACTATTCCTGGCCGACGCCGAAATGCGCTGATTCGATACAGTGCGGCCACGCGGGTTGGCTGATTCTGTTGTATCTGGATGACGCTGGCTGATGCTGCCTTCTTCTGTAGTTGTCTGTTGATTCCCGTCTGCTTTCGATGATTTTCCATCGATGCATCCGCTGCAGCAGAGGCCGAGAAGCGTCGCCACGATCGGGCTGAAATATCTTGTGAATGCAGGAGATACGGGAGAAACGGGCACGATCAATGCCTCTGGTCTGGCTGGCCGATTGGCCCGGTCATGCAATTTTCTGATCTTCAGCAACGGTGGTAAGTAGGGCAATGGCTCGTCTGCTGTTCAGACTATGCCCATCCTCTATCCATGGGGGCGATCGCTTTTCAGCCTCGTCTCAAAGAGCGGCCGATGGTCCTCGCATGGTGCAGCACCATTACCCCCGATGCCGCAACAGCAACTGCGTCATCAATGCACGCAGCGCCGGTGGCCGCACGGGCTTGAGCAGGAAGCCCCAACCGTTCTCGGCAGCATGCGCCTTCAGCGCATCATCGCGCTCGGCGGTTACCAGGATCACCGGCGGCCGCGCCTGCCATAGCGTGCACAGCGCTTCATACAGGTCCGGTCCGTGCCACTGCCCCATGCGCACGTCCAGCAGCAACAGCTGCGGCACGTTCAACGCGCTGGCGATTTCCAACGCGCCCTGCGGGCCGTCGGCAAGTTCCACATTGCAGCCCCAGCGTTCCAGCAGCGCACGGGTCGCCGCGCAGACGTGCGGGTCATCATCGATGCTCCATACCCGACATTGCCGCAGCGGGCTGTCATCGGACGGTTCGGTCGCGATGACCGGCGCTGCCGGCGGTGCAATCACCTCGTCGGCGCGTCCGAGTGCCACGCTGACGGCGAATACGCTGCCCTTGCCCAGCGTGGAGCGCAGGCTGATGCGGTGGCCGAGCAGGCGACCGATGCGCTCGACGATGGCAAGGCCCAGGCCGGCGCCACGTTCCTGCTCCACGCCGTCATTCAAGCGGCGGAATTCTTCGAAAATCTCGCCCTGCAGGCTTTCCGGAATGCCCGGCCCCTGGTCATGCACCTCGATGCGCAGCTGGTCGCCGGTGCGCCGACAGCCGATCAACACGCGCCCACGTGGCGTGTAGCGCAGCGCATTGGACAGGAAATTCTGCAGGATGCGCCGCAGCAGCGCTTCGTCACTGATGACCACCGCGCGGGTGTCCACCCAGTCAAGCTGCAGACTGCGGCTCTGTGCGGCGATGCCGAACTCGCGCGCCAGGGTTTCTAGTAAAGGCGAAAGTGCAAAAGCGCGCACGCGGACCTGCAACGATCCCGATTCCAGCCGAGAGATATCCAGCAGGCTGTTGAGAATCGCATCCTGTGCCGCCAGTGCGGCATCGATATGGTCGCTGGTCTGCTGCTGTGCGGGGTCACTGAGCTTGCCGCGCAGCACCGACACGAACATGCGCGCGGCATTCAACGGCTGCAGCAGGTCGTGCACCGCCGAGGCGACGAAGCGGGTCTTGTAACGGTTGGCCTGTTCGGCCTCGCGGCGGGCTTCGTCCAGATCCTGCGTGCGCTCGGCTACGCGGTGTTCCAGCGCATCGGCCAGCGAGCGCAGTTCGCGTGCGGCGTTCTTGTAGCTGGTGATGTCGGCATAGCTGGTGACGAAGCCACCATCGGGCAAAGGGTTGCCGCGGATCTCCAGCACCGTGCCGTCGTCCTTCTCGCTCTCGCGCATGTGCGGGCGGCCGCTGCGCAGGTGGGTCAGGCGGCGTTCGATGGCCTCGTCGATCGGGCCGGGGCCCAACAGGCCACGACGTGCGTTGAAGCGGAACAGTTCCTCGATCGGGCGGCCCACCCGCACCAGCCCGGCCGGGAAGCGGAACAGTTCCAGATAGCGTGAATTCCACGCCACCAGGCGCTGCTCCTTGTCGATCACCACTACGCCCTGTGGCAGATGTTCGAGGCTGCGGCTCAAGCCGACGTCGGCGTCGGTGGCGGCTTCCAGCAGGCCGTCCTGGGCGGTGCGCAGCTCCTGGGCGTGCTGTTTCAGCAGGGTTTCCAGTTCGCGCCGGCTGCGCTGGCGATGCTTGGACAGGCGACGTCGCTGCTGCACGAACAACACCAGGAAACCCAGTGCCAGCCATGCGGCGGCGCCGGCCACGGCCGCGCCTCGGCCCGCGCTGGTGGCCGCGCTGGCGTCGTGCAGCAGATGCAGGCTCCAGTCTTCGTCGGGCAGCGCCAGGGTCTGCCACAGCATTGCCTGCGGCAGTGCCGGGTCGAGCAGGCGGACCATGCGGCCGCCATCGGCCAGCACATCTTCGGTGCGCACGCGCAGCGGTTGCAGCGAGCGATCGGCATACTGCCGCGCCGCACGCATCTCGTTGCGTTCCTCCGCGCCGAGCGGGCGCAGCAGGCGGTAGCGCCAGGCATCGCGGTTGGCCAGGAACACCACGTCGTGGTTGTCGCTGGTCAGCACCACGTCCGGGCTGTTCAACCACTCCTGTTCCAGCGCGGACAGCTCGATCTTGATCACGATCACGCCGATGCGCTGGCTGTCGGCATCCAGGATGGCTTCGGACATGAAGTAACCGGGCACGCCGGTGGTCATGCCGATGCCGTAGAAACGGCCACGGCCATGGGCCAGTGCCTGCTGGTAGTACGGGCGGTAGCTGTAATCCTCGCCGACGTTGCTGGTCGGCTGGTCCCAGTTGCTGGCGGCCACGGCCACGCCATCGCGGCCGACCAAGGTCAGCGTCGAGGTGCGGGTGACCTGGTTGGCGCGCTGCAGTTTCAGGTTCAGGCGCTGCCGCTCGGCGGGCGAGGGCGGCACCTGCAATGCATGCAGCAGGTCCGGGTCCAGCGCCATCACCTGCGGCAGGGTGCCGAACCGGTCGATGCGCTGTTGCAGCCCCTGGCCATACAGCTGCAGCTGGCGCTGCACCTGCGTGCTTTCCGTGCCGAGCGCGCGTCGCCAGGCGTAGTGGCCGGCGGCGGCCGCGCACAGCACGGTGCCGGCCACCATCACCAGAACGGTCAGCAACTGCAGGCGGTGGCGGCTGAGCCAGTACATGGCGGCAGTCTACGCAGGGCCGGCGGGCGCGGTGTACACGCCCGCCGGGATCTGACACGTGGAAGGGATCAGAAGTGCATCTGCGCGCGAAGTTCGAAGATCTCCGGGGTGCTGTGCACACCGCGACGGCTGGCGTCGACCTTCACGTAGTTGGCCTGGAACTTGAAGTGGCTGGTCAGGTACCAGTTCGCACCCAGGGTCAGGTCGTGCTGGCGGCCGCCGAGGATGCTGCCGTCGTCCAGGTCCAGGCGGCTGTAGCGCGCCACCAGTTCCACCGCGCCGTAGTCGTGCGCCGGCTTGATGTTGGCAACGGCGCCGGCGTTGTACGGGCGCGATTCGCCGGTCAGCACCCAGCTGGCCATCGCGTACTGGCCGTGGCCGGTGTAATCGGGCTTGCCGTCATTGCGGGTGACGGTGGCCTGCAGCGCTTCGGCCTGCAGCGAGAACGGGCCGCGGATCCAGATACCTTCCAGGCCGGTGCGGCGGATCTGGTCGGCGGTGACCAGGGCCCCGGAATCGACCAGGCGGATGTCGGTCAGGCCGGCTTCCGGACGGGCGCGCAGGCGCGCGCTGGCCTCATGATGCACGTCGCGGCCATCGTGGTAACCGCGCGGGTTTTCCTGCGAATAGGCCAGGCCCAGGTGGATCACGTCACCCGGTGCCTTCACCGGCGTCCACACCGCACGCACCGCCTGGGTGGTGCCGGGGTTGTCGCCTTGCAGGTCCTTGCCGCCATAGGCGCCGGCCTGCAGCAGGTACTGCGGACGCTCCAGCACCCATTCCACGCCGGTACGGCGGCCTGCGTAGAACGCCTGCACGGGCAGCGCGGTCTCAAGGAAGCTGCCGGCGCGCGAAGAGGTGTTGGCATCCAGGCCGACCGGGGTCTTCATGTAGCCGAAGCGGAAGCGGCCGACATCGCGACCGAAGAACGCCTTGCTCTCGAAGCGCACGAACACGTCCAGCCAGGTGTCGGCCTGGAAGTCGTAGTAGACCATCGCGTCGTACACGCCCTTCTTTTTCAGGGTCGCGCCGAATTCCTTGCGGCGCACCGCGTCGTCATCCTCGATGCCGCTGGCGGACGAGAAGTCGTTGTAGTCGTAGGCGATGTTGGCGGTAGCGGCCAGTTCGGTGCCGTCGCCAAAGGCGTACTTGGTCGGCCAGTTGTCGAAATCCGCAGCGGATGCGAAGGCGGGGAGGGCGGCCAGGGAAAGGGCCAGCAAGGTGGGAATCGGGCGCATGGGTGGTGCGGCTCTCTCAGAATGCGTGTGGACAGGACAACAACGGCCGCAATGGCCGGAACTTTCGCAATGACGCGCCCGGCCGTTCAGGTCGGGCCACCGGCATCCCCGCGATCAGCGGTGCGGCGCCAGTGTAGGCAGCGCAGCCACCTGAACCGGGGGGCTAGTACCAATAGGTTATCTGCGCGGCGGGGCGTGGCGCGTACAAAGGCGTCCATTGGTCGCACCCCGCACCTGCAATCCAGGGGCGTGCGATCAGTTTCCACGGTAACGGTTCCCGTGCACTTCCGGGGCCGTACGTGCCTGAAAACGCCCCTTCCGGAGTCCGCCATGCACATCCCGACCGCTGCACCGGTGCCCAGCAAGCCGTTGCCGCTCTACCGCCAGCTGTATTTCCAGGTGATCGTGGCGATCGTCCTGGGCGCTGTCCTCGGCCACTACGAGCCGCTGATCGGCGAGAAGATGAAGCCGCTCGGCGATGCCTTCATCAATCTGGTGAAGATGATCATCGCCCCGGTGATCTTCCTGACCATCGTCACCGGCATCGCCGGCATGACCCATCTGCGCACGGTGGGCCGGGTGTTCGCCAAGGCGATGGCGTATTTCCTGTTCTTCTCCACGCTGGCGCTGATCGTCGGCATGATCGTGGCGCACGTGGTGCAGCCCGGCGCCGGCATGAACATCAACCCGGCCGAGCTGGACCAGACCGCGGTGCACAGCTACGTCGAGAAGTCGCACGACCTGACCCTGGTCGGCTTCCTGATGGACATCATCCCGAAGACGCTGCTCAGCGCCTTCGTTGACGGCAACATCCTGCAGGTGCTGTTCGTGGCGGTGCTGTTCGGCATCGCGCTGGCCTCGGTGGGCGAGAAGGGCAAGCCGATCCAGAACTTCCTGGAAGCGCTGGTCGCCCCGGTTTTCAAGCTGGTGCACATCCTGATGAAGGCCGCGCCGATCGGTGCATTCGGTGCCATCGCCTTCACCATCGGCAAGTACGGCGTCGGCTCGCTGGTCAACCTGGCCTGGCTGGTCGGCTCGTTCTACCTCACCGCCTTCCTGTTCGTTGCGGTGATCCTGGGCGTGGTCTGCCGCCTGTGCGGCTTCTCGGTGTTCAAGCTGGCCCGTTACCTGAAGGCCGAGCTGCTGCTGGTGCTGGGCACCTCGTCGTCGGAGTCGGCGCTGCCGTCGCTGATGGAGAAGATGGAGCGTGCCGGCTGCAGCAAGTCGGTGGTCGGCCTGGTGGTCCCCACCGGCTACTCGTTCAACCTGGACGGCACCAACATCTACATGACCCTGGCCGCGCTGTTCATCGCCCAGGCCACCAACACCGAACTGACCCTGGGCCACCAGATCGCCCTGCTGCTGGTCGCCATGCTCAGCTCCAAGGGCGCCGCTGGCGTCACCGGTGCGGGCTTCATCACCCTGGCCGCCACCCTGGCGGTGGTGCCGGAAGTGCCGGTGGCCGGCATGGCGCTGATCCTGGGCGTGGACCGCTTCATGAGCGAATGCCGCTCGCTGACCAACTTCATCGGCAACGCGGTGGCCACGGTGGTGGTGTCGCGCTGGGAAGGCGCGCTGGACCGCGACCGCCTGAAGCTGGCGCTGGATGGTCGCGAAAGCGAACTGCCGCCGCCGGTCGATGCCGTGCCGCTGGCAATGACCGAGGCGCTGCCCGCCAAGGGCTGATCCGGGTGTGTGGTACTGCGGGGCCGGTCACGACAGTGGCACGGCCCCGCAGCGTTTCAAGGCGTCCCACGGCTGTCATCGCCAGCGCCGAAGCTGTGCTCTGATAACGTCGCATACGCCATGGAATTGTGCGGTCGCAGCATCACTGCGACAGCATAGCGACAGGTCCGACCGCTCCAACGGGGGTATGATCCCCTGTCCCTTCTGCCCATTCATGTAACCCACATCGATGTCCAACGAAGATTTCAAACAGGCCGCCCTCGATTACCACCGGATGTCTCCGCCCGGCAAGATCAAGGTTTCCGCTACCAAGCCCATGCTGACCCAGCGCGACCTGTCGCTGGCGTATTCGCCGGGCGTGGCGTACGCCTGTGAAGCGATCAAGGCCGACCCGCAGCAGGCCAGCGAGCTGACTGCCCGCGGCAACCTGGTGGCGGTGATCTCCAATGGCACCGCGGTGCTGGGCCTGGGCAACATCGGCGCACTGGCCGGCAAGCCGGTGATGGAAGGCAAGGGCGTGCTGTTCCAGAAGTTCGCCGGCATCGATGTGTTCGACATCGAAGTGGACGAGAACGACCCGGACAAGCTGGTCGACATCATCGCCTCGCTGGAGCCGACCTTCGGCGGCATCAACCTGGAAGACATCAAGGCACCGGAGTGCTTCATCGTCGAGCGCAAGCTGCGCGAGCGCATGAAGATCCCGGTGTTCCATGACGACCAGCACGGCACGGCGATTATCGTCGGTGCCGCAGTGCTGAACGCCATGGCGATCACCGGCAAGAAGATCGAAGAAGTGAAGCTGGCGACCACGGGCATGGGCGCGGCCGGCATTTCCTGCGTGAACATGCTGGTGCAGCTGGGCCTGAAGCCGGAGAACATCCTGGCCTTCGACCGCGAGGGCGTGATCCACACCGGCCGTACCGACCTGGACCCGGAAAAGCTGCGCTATGCGCGCGACACCGACAAGCGCACCCTGGCCGAGATCGTCGACGGCGCGGACATCTTCCTGGGCCTGTCGGCGCCGGGCATCCTGACCGCCGAGATGGTCAAGACGATGGCGCCGGATCCGGTGATCTTCGCGCTGGCCAACCCGACCCCGGAAATCATGCCGGAGCTGGTGCGCGCTGCGCGTCCGGACGCGATCATCGGCACCGGCCGTTCGGACTACCCGAACCAGGTCAACAACGTGCTGTGCTTCCCGTACCTGTTCCGCGGTGCGCTGGACGTCGGCGCGACTGCGATCAACGAGGAAATGAAGATCGCCTGCGTGCGCGCGATCGCCGCGCTGGCCCGTCGCGCCGCCACCGACATGGGCTCGGCCTATGGCGGCGAGACCCCGAGCTTCGGCCGCGAGTACCTGATTCCGCGTCCGTTCGACCGCCGCCTGCTGGTGGAGCTGTCGGCTGCCGTGGCCCAGGCCGCGATGGATTCGGGCGTGGCCGCCCGTCCCATCGCCGACATGGAAGCCTACCGGCAGAAGCTGTCGCAGTTCGTCTACCGCACCAGCCTGATGATGAAGCCGGTCTACGATCGCGCGCGCAGCGACAAGCAGCGCGTGGTGTATGCCGAAGGCGAAGAGGAAGTGGTGCTGCAGGCGGTGCAGAACGTGGTCGACGACGGCCTGGCACACCCGATCCTGATCGGTCGCCCGGAAGTGATCGAATCGCGCATCGAGCGCCTCGGCCTGCGCCTGAAGATCGGAGAGAACATTGAAGTCACCAACATCAATGACGACCCGCGCTTCAACGAATACTGGCAGTACTACCACGGCCTGACCGGCCGTCGTGGCGTCACCGTGGCCGCGGCCAAGAACCTGATGCGCTCGCGCCCGACCCTGATCGCTGCGGTGATGGTGGCCCGTGGCGAAGCCGATGCGATGCTGACCGGCATCGTCGGCCGCTTCCACAAGAAGCTGGGTTACGTGCGCAGCGTGCTGCCGCTGGAATCGAAGGTCACCTCGACCTCGGCGATGACCGGCGTGATCAACCAGCAGGGCGTGTTCTTCTTCGTCGACACCCACGTGCAGGAAGACCCGACCGCCGAGCAGCTGTGCGAAGCGACCCTGCAGGCGGCGTACCGCATGAAGCTGTTCGGCGTCGAGCCGAAGGTGGCACTGCTGTCGCACTCCAACTTCGGCAGCCACGACTCGAAGGATGCGCTGAAGATGCGCCAGGTGCGCGAGCTGCTGCTCAAGCGCAACCCTCGTCTGAACGTGGACGGCGAAATGCAGGGCGACACCGCATGGGATGAAGCCCTGCGCCAGAAGCTGCTGCCGGGCTCGACCCTGCAGGGCCGTGCCAACCTGTTCGTGCTGCCGAACCTGGAAGCGGCCAACATCGCCTACAACCTGGTGCGCGTGTTCACCGATGGCGTGGCGATCGGCCCGATCCTGATGGGCGTGAACAAGCCGGTGCACATCCTGACCACCAGCGCGACCTCGCGCCGGATCCTGAACATGACCGCGATTGCCGCCGTCGATGCGCAGATCCGCAAGCAGATCGAAGCGGAAAAGAAGGCATAAGCCTTCGTTCCGCTGCGATCTGCAGAAGCGCGCCCCGCGGGGCGCGTTTCTGTTTCCGCCCAGCGGAAACCGGATCGGGTAGCGCCGGGCCATGCCCGGCGAGCGCGCAGCGCGGCGCTTCTCGCATTCCGCCAGGCGTGGCCCGGCGCTACCGGAGAACTGCAGCCGCCCGGTAATCGCCCTGCAACCTCGCTGCGGCCCAATACGCCCACGCGGCCTGGCCGTGGGAAGGGACCGGACCGGCCTTCCCACCCTGGGCCCGACCAACTTTCCATGGGCGGAGCAGTGTCATGCGCAGTCGAGTGAGCAAGCGGTATTTCCAGCAGTTGTTCGCGCTGTACGCCGGCTTCGTGCAATCCCGTTGAAGGCCGCCGGGGCATCGCCCCGGCAGCGTCGAACTTACCGCCGCTTCGCGCGTCGCGCGGGCGGCGGCGCAGGGGCCGGGGAGCGCGGCTTGGCGAACTCCGTCCACAGCGCCGGCAGGGTCTTGCCGGTGTGTTTCTGCCACAGCGCGGGTGCATAGCGCCCGTCGCGCAGATCCTTGTCCAGTGCCAGCACCAGTCCTGGGTGCGCCGCTTCGGCCCACTTCAGGAAAGCACCGGTTACCCGATAGCCACTTTCCACCGTCTGCCCTTGGCTCAACTTGTCCGGCAACGCCCAGCCGGCAGCGGTGTTGTTCATGCCGTAGCGATCGCGCGCGTAGTCGGCGATGCCCTCCACCAGCCAGCCCGGCACGCGCTTGTCGCCGTAGCTGGGGTAGCCCTGCACGATGTGCATCGCTTCGTGGGTCACCAGATCGATGTCATCCGGGTGCTGCACCAGCCAGCCCGGATTGATGGTGATGGTGCTGGCCTTGTCCTTGTCGCCGACGTAGGCGACGCCGTTGTACGCCGGATCGATCACGATGCGCACTTCGTTCGGCGCGGCCGGGCGGAAGTCCGCACGCTCGCGCAGGTAAGCGAAGTAGAACGTATCGATGATGCGCTTGCGCACCGGCGCGGCCAGCGCACCGGCAGCATCCTGGTAGTACAGGGTCACCCCGTCACGGCTGACCTGGCCATCGAAGGCCTGGGTCTGCGGCTGTGCCTGGCTGAGGCTTGGAAATACAAGGGTGGCAAGAGCGAGGGGGAGGAAACGTAGGCGCATGGACGTCATTGTAGGGGGGAGGGCGCCAACAGTTCGATCTCGGCCAGCTGCAGGCGCCCCGGCGCAGCCAGGCGCAGACGGTACTCGGCGTAGCGTGAGGGCGAAGCGATACGGAACGGGCGGGTCTGCCGGGCCGAGGTGAAATCTTCGCCGCGGCGCTGGTCCAGTGTTACCCAGCGCCCGTTGCCGGTACGTGCTTCCAGTGTCCATTCGCCGCCGCGGATAGCGCCGTCACCGCTGGTCAGCGTGTACATCGTCGGTACGCCATCGCCCACGTGGCTCAGCGCGATGGTCGCGCCACCGCCCAGCGGCACTGCCGTCGTGGCGTCGTCGTCCACCAGCGCGGGCAGTGCGCGACCGTCGGCCAGCGTTGCCTGCGCGCCGCTGCCCAGAAGGTCGTGCAGCAGGTGCGGCCGCTGGCCACGCGCGGTCAGCGAGCGCGGTACATCATCCACGCCGCTGCCCCAGCGCGACGGCTGCGGGCCCATCACGAAGTCCAGGGTCGCACCCTTGGCGATCACTTCGTGCGGCACCCAGGTCTTCGTCCACGGCTTGCCGTTGATCTTCAGCGACTGCACGTACACGTTCTCACGCGAATTCTGCGGCGCATTGACGGCCAATACCGCACCGCCCTGCAGCTCCACGCGCGCATGCTGGAACGCCGGCGAACCAATCGCGTATTCCGGTGCGCCCATGCGCAGCGGATACAGGCCCAGCGAGGCCAGCACGTACCACGCCGAGGTCTCGCCGTTGTCCTCGTCGCCCGGATAGCCCTGGCCGATCTCGCTGCCGACATACAGCCGCGACAGGATCTCGCGCACATGCTGCTGGGTTTTCCACGGCTGTCCGGCATACAGGTACATCCACGGGATGTGGTGTGCCGGCTGGTTGCTGTGCGCGTACATGCCCATGCGCACGTCGCGCGCTTCGGTCATCTCGTGGATGGTGCCACCGTAGGAGCCGGCGAACGCGGCGTCGGCGGTTTCCGGCGTGGCGAAGAAGGTGTCGAGCTTGGCGGCCAGCTTGTCGCGGCCACCGTACAGGGCAGCCAGGCCTTCGCCATCGTGCGCGGCGGTGAAGGCGAACGTCCAGCCATTGGATTCGGTGTAGTCGTGGCCCCACACGCGCGGGTCGTAATCCTTGGCATCCAGGCGCCAGCTGCCATCGGCCTTGCGGCCCTGGAAGAAGCCGGCGGCCGGATCGAACATCGTCGCGTAGCTGGCGGCGCGGTAGCGGAAGTAGTCGGCTTCGGTGGCGTAGCGTTCGCGCGCGGCGGGCGTGCTTGCACGCTTGGCCAGCGCTTCGGCCATGTTGGCGATGCCGAAATCATTGAGCGCCCCTTCCATCGTCCACGACATACCCTCGTGCACATCGGCGCTGGCGTAGCCGCGGAACGTCGAACGCTCCATGCCCTTGCGGCCGACATGGCGGTCCGGCGGCACCACGGTGGCGTTCTTCAGCGCTGCGGCATAGGCCTCTTCGGGATCGAAGCCGCCGATGCCCTTCAGCCACGCATCGGCGAAGGCCACGTCCGAGCTGGTGCCGACCATCAGGTCCGCGTAGCCGGGCGAGGACCAGCGTGCGATCCAGCCACCGGCGCGGTACTGCTCGATGAAGCCTTGTACCAGCTGCCCGGCATCATCCGGGGTGAACAACGCGTACGCCGGCCAGGTAGTGCGGAACGTGTCCCAGAAGCCGTTGTTGACGAACACCTTGCCGTCGCGCACCGGTGCGAAGCTGCGCGTCGCACTGCCATCGGTGTTGTCATCGGCGGCGCTGGCCTGGCTGGCATAGCGCCAATCGGGAGCGGCGGCGGTGCCCGCATTCTCGTGGCCGGAATTGGGGTACAGGTACAGCCGGTACAGGCTGGAGTACAGCGTGGTCTTCTGGTCGTCGCTGGCGTTGCCGATGTCGAAGCGGGCCAAGCGCGCATCCCACGCATCCTGTGCACGCCCGGCCACGCTTTCCAGCGTATCGGCGGCGGCGATTTCCAGCGCCAGGTTGTGGCGCGCCTGCTCGACGGAGATCAACGAGGTGGCGATGCGCATGGTCACCCGGCGCTCGCTGCCCGCGTCGAACTTGATGTAGCCGGTCGGGCGGCCGGTACCGATCTGCCCGCTGCTTTGCCACGGCCTGTCGAAGCTGGCCACCACATACATGCGGGTGGCGCCGTTGGACAGGCCGCTGCGGGTATCGGTGTAGCCGGACAGCGACTGCGTGGCGGCATCAAGGGTGAGTCCGCCGCGCGCATCAACGTTGTCGAACAGCAGGTTGGCGTCGCCGCCTGCGGGGAAATCGAAGCGGAACAGCGCGGCATGGTCGGTGGGGGCGATGGACGCGGCGATGCCGTTGTCGAAGCGCACGTCGTAGCGATACGGGCGCGCGCTTTCCTGCGCGCGGTCGAAGGACAACGCCCGCTTGCTGCGATCAGCCTCAGGCACACCGCGCGTGGCGGAGGGCATCACCTGGAAGGTCTGGCGGTCGCCCATCCACGGGCTGGGCTGGTGGCTCAGGGCGAGCGCCTGCAGCTGCGGCCGGTTCTTCGCATCGTTCTGCTCGTTCCAGCGGTACAGCCAGTTCAGTGCGCCGGCATCGGTCACCGGCGTCCAGAAGTTGAAGCCGTGCGGTACAGCGGTGGCCGGGAAGTTGTTGCCGCGTGAGAAAGTGCCGTTGGCCTGGGTGCCGCGCGTGGTCAGCACCCAGTCGGAGACGCGCTGCGGTGCCTGCCGTGGCTGCACGTCCAGGCGCACGTCGTCGATCCACCCCGACACCGGGGCGCCATCGGCGCTGGCCACCTCGAGCTCGATGGCGATCACGCGGCGGCCCTTCAACGCGGGCACATCGCCCAGGCGTACCGCCTTGCGCGCCCACTGCTGCGGATACAGCGTCTTCGAATCGCCCTGCGCCTGTGCGCCCAGCGCCACGCCGTGCTGGTCGCGCGCGCCGCTGGCGGATACGCGGCTGCCATCGTCCAGCAGCAGGTCCAGCGACACATAGGTGGAGGCCACGCTGTCCTTGCCGACGATCTCCGGCAGTACCAACCAGGACAACGTGGTGTCGGCGTCGATGGGCACATCGGTCTTGAACAGTTCGCGGCGTGCCTGGCCGCCGTTGGCGCTGTAGTGCAAGGCATGCAGGCCGCTGTAGCCGACGTTGCGCTTGGCTGCGTACGGCGCGCCAGGGCCACTGCCGACCTCGACGGACAGCGCGCCATTGGACCGGGCCGGTGCCGGTTCGCCCGGCTCGAAGGAGGTCTGCAGCCCTTGCGCCAGCACCGGCGTCGCAGTGGTCGCACAGGCCAGGGCCAGGGCGAGCGGAAGCAGGGCGCGGCGTGGATCGGACAGGGTCATGCAGGGTCTCCCGGTAGGGCAGGCGGCAGGCAGAACCCGCATCGGCGAACACCACGGACAGCATCGCCCCGTCCGCCGCAGGGCAGTCGGGAGGCGATGCAGGTCCGGTGGGGGGCGGGCCATGCGATCGGGTCAGGAATGGATCGGACCCGATGCTGCAACAGCGGGCAGCGCCCTGACAAGTGCCATTTAGTTCGATCCAAATGCGGGAAATTCGAACGGCGGCCGGTTCTGCGCGGAACTGACTGGCCTGCTTGGGGATTTCCCGCCGCAGGGCAGGGCCGCGCCGGCGCCAAAGGGTCAGCGCGGTCGCGCGGGGCAGCATCGGCGAAGGCTGGAAGCTGGCCGCCGCGCGCAGCGGCCACGCAGCGCACGGTGTTTGCCGGGCCCAGATGCTAGAATCGCAGGCCTCGCAATCCGTTCATCGACATCCGCCATGAGCCATACCGCCACCGCGCCCGCCAACGCCGAAAAGCGCTACACCGTGCACCGCAGCGATCTGCCGCTGAGCTGCCCGACTCCGGAAATGGCGCTGTGGAACTCGCATCCGCGGGTGTACCTGCCGATCGAAGACGAGCCCAACGGGCAAGCGCAGTGTGCTTACTGCGGCGCCGTGTTCGTGCTGGCCGACTAAGCGGCCGCCCCCTCGATGCGCCGATTGACCGTGGTGCAGTTGCTGCCGGCGCTGCACTCCGGCGGTGTCGAGCGCTCGACCCTTGAAATCGCCGCGGCCCTGGTCGCTGCCGGCCATCGCGCGCTGGTGGTGTCGGCCGGTGGTCGCCTGGTGCAGCCGCTGCTCGACAGCGGTGCCGAACACCTGACCCTGGATATCGGCCGCAAGTCGCTGCTGACGCTGCGCCATCTGCCGACCCTGCGTCGCCTGTTCACCGATGTGGGCGCCGACATCGTCCATGCCCGTTCGCGCCTGCCGGCGTGGCTGGGGCTGTACGCGATCCGTGCGATGCAGCCGGCGCAGCGCCCGCATTGGGTCACTACCGTGCATGGGCTGAATTCGCCCAGCCGCTACAGCGCGGTGATGACCAGCGGCGAACGCGTGATCTGTGTATCCAACAGCGTGCGCGACTACGTGCATACGCATTACCCGACGGTGCCGCACGCCAGGCTGCAGGTGATCCCGCGCGGGGTGGATGTCAGCCAGTTCCCGCGTGTGGCCCGCGCCGATCGGCGGCCGCGGCTGGCGCTGGCGGCGGACTACCCGTGGCTGGCCCAGGTCGATGGACCGCTGTTGCTGCTGCCCGGTCGCGGCACGCGGCTGAAGGGGCACGCCCACGCGCTGCAGTTGCTGGCCGACGTGCGCGCTGCCGGCACCCCGGCGCAGCTGTGGATGCTGGGCACCGACGAGCCTGGCCGCGAAGCCTATGTGGCAGAGCTGCGCAGGCAGGCAGACGTGCTTGGCGTGACCGGGGCCGTGCACATCAGCACGCCGACCGCGCGCATCGCCCAGGCGTACGCCGCCAGCGATCTGGTGCTGCAGCTGTCGGACAAGCCGGAAGCCTTCGGTCGCACCGTGGTCGAAGCGTTGTCGGTCGGCAGGCCGGTGCTGGGTTGGGACCACGGCGGCGTCGGCGAACTGCTGCAGCAGCTGCAGCCCAGTGGCGCCGTGCCGCTGGGCAATGCGCAACTGCTGGGTGAACGTGCGCTGGCCCTGCTGGCACAGCCGCCATCACTGCCGGCCCGTATCCCGTTTACCCTGCAGGCCATGCAGCGCGATACCCTCCGCCTTTATGCCGACCTCGCTGGCTGACGCCACGCCGCCCCTGCGCGACGAGCGCGCCGGCCGCTGGGCACCCTGGTGGGTGCTGGCCTACGTCGCGTTGTGGCCGCTGCCAGGCATCGCCGAAACGGTGCTGGGCCTGGGAGCGTTGTACGCCGCCGCACGCATGGTCATCCGCCGGGTGCAGCATCGACCGCATCTGCTGAGCCCGGCCGCGTGGGCGCTGACATCGATTCTCTTCCTCGGCTACTGGTTGCCGCAGGCGTTCTCGGCCTTCGATGCCGTGGACCCGTCGGCGTCGTGGACCAAGGCGGCGGCCGGGCTGCGCTATCTGCCTTTCATGTGGCTGGTGGCGATCGCCGTGGCCACCCCGCAGCGGCGGCGCTTGACCCTGGGTGGGTTGGCGCTGATCACAGGCCTGTGGACGCTCGACGCGCTGGTGCAGGCACTGGCAGGCACCAGCCCGTGGTTCTGGTCGCTGCAGCAGCTCAAGCTGGCCATCAGCGGCCACGCATTGTGTCCGCCTGAAGAAGCCGCGCTGGCTGATCGTCTCAGCGGGGCGCTTGGGCCGTGCAACCTGAAATTCGGCCAGGTGCTGGCCAGCCTTTCGCCGTTCCTGTTGTTGCCGGTGGCGCGCCGTTTCGGCAATGCGGGCTGGTTGCTGGCCGCTGCTGCAGTGGGTGTGGTGCTGCTGCTGGCCGGCTCCCGTGCCTCATGGATCACCTTCAGTCTGGTGGTTGTCTACAGCGGCGTGCGCCAACTGGGGTGGAAGCGGTTGGGCCTGCTCGCGCTGGTGGGGGTTCTCTCGGCGGGCGTACTGACCGCCAGCGTGCCGCAGCTGCGGGAGCGTGTGGCCCGCACCGCAATGGCCTGGGATGGGGGCGAGGACGGGGTCGAACAGGCACTGTCCGGTCGTACCCGCATCTGGAGCGCGGCGGCCTGCATGATCGAAGCGCATCCGATCAATGGTGTCGGTGCACGTGGCTTCCGCGATGCCTATCCCCATTGCGTTGCGGATGAAGGGCCGGCGGTGTGGGGCACGATGCCGGCGCTGCACGCCCATCAGATCGTGCTGGAAATCCTTGCCGAAACCGGCGTGCTGGGTCTGTTGCTGTGGCTGGCGGCGGTGGCGCAGGCATGGCGCGCATGGCGCTTCGCCCCGGCAGCGGCGCGTGAGCGTGCACGGCCGGCGATGCTGGCACTGGCGGTCACCGTGTTCCCGCTCAACACCCACCTGGCGTTCTATTCCGCATTCTGGGGCGGCCTGACCGTGCTGCTCGCCGCGCTGTTCGTCGGCACGTTGCTGGTGCGCGAACCGGACGATCTGCCGCGCGCCACGTAGCGCCGTATCCACGCATGGCGTGGCTCTACTGGAGTGCGTGGGGCGGGGCTGTATCCATGCATGGCGTGGATTTACCGGATTACGCGGGGACGATGGTCGTGTCTGATCAGTAGATCCACGCCATGCGTGGATGGGCTTTCCCATGAACATTGGCCGTCGTCGCGGCTTTTCCCGACCTGCCGCGAGGTGGTCCGCCAATGCACGCAGGGTCGCGCAACCCGCAGTCTGTGCCCATGGCAAGCCCCAGACTCCGTTACGGTCGCTATTCCCGATCCGGCAACGTGTACTCACTGAACACGGCGACCCACAGCCGTGCCCCCTTGTTCGCCGATGCTGCCAACGTGGCGGTCCTGGTCGATACCCTGCGTTTCATCGAACGCAGTGGCTTCAGCCACAGCCTCGCCTGGGTGGTGATGCCCGACCACCTGCACTGGCTGATGGAACTGCAGAAGGGAACCCTGGTCCAGTGCATGGCCGTGCTCAAATCACGCAGCAGTCGGCTGCTGAACCGGCAATTGGGACAGAAAGGGCCGCTGTGGCAGCACGGCTACCACGACCATGCGGTGCGCACCGATGAATCCCTTCATGAAAAGGCGATGTACATCCTGGCCAATCCGGTGCGGGCTGGACTGGCCAGCGAGTTGGGGGAATACCCGCATGCGTGGTGTCGCTGGCCGTTGTAGATTCCGGTGTCGGAACGGAGAGCATCCACGCATGGCGTGGATCTACTGGAGTGCGCGCGACGATGGTCGTGTCTATTCAGTAGATCCACGCCATGCGTGGATGGGGCGTTCCCGACCGCCCGTCAAATCACTTGTAGAAATCGCTCCGCCCACCGGGCTGACGCTTGAAGCGGCGATGGATCCACAGGTACTGGTCCGGCGCCTCGCGCACCATCTGTTCGATGGCCTGGTTGACCCGCGCGGTATCCGCTTCGACATCTTCGCTGGGGAAGTTCTCCAGCGGCGCGCCGATCTTCAGGAAGTACTTCCCGCCTTCGCGACGATGGAAGTAGGGGATGACCGCACATCCGGTCATCCGCGCCAACTGGTGGGTCGCGGTGATGGTGGATGCGGTGTGGCCGAAGAACGGTACGAACACCGTGTCCTTGCCGCGCATGTCCTGGTCGGGCGCGTACCAGAGGAAGCCGCCCTTCTTCAGGTGGCGCACCGTCGCACGGATGTCCTCGTTGGCGTACATCGCCTTGGCGTAGCGCAGGCGACCGAACTTCACCGCCCACTCGTACACCGGGTTCTTGTGCTTGCGGTACATGCCGGACAGGTCGACGTGATCGCACAGCAGACGGCCGCACATCTCCAGGGTCATGAAATGGCCCGAGACCAGCAGCACGCCACGGCCTTCGGCCTGCATCTGCTTGAGGTGTTCCAGCCCTTCGATGTGCACCTGCGGGCGGATACTGTCAATGCTGCCCCACCAGGAGCGCGCGCATTCGAAGATGCCCACGCCCAATGCATCGAAGCTGTCGCGCACCAGGCGCTTGCGCCAGGCCTCGTCCTTCTCGGGGAAGCACAGCCTGAGGTTGACCTCGGCGGCGTGGCGGCGGCTGCCGGCCAGGCGCCAGGCGATCGAGCCGACGCCGCGGCCGAGCACGCGCTGCAGCGTCCACGGCAGCCGGGCGATCCCGAAGGCAGTGAGCATGACGGCAAACATCGGCCAGTTGCGTGGATCGCGCAGCGACGGACGGACGGCGGTGGTGGCATCGGACATGCCGCCATTCTACCAACCCGGCCGCGTGTCTTTCCCGGGGGGCTCCCGTATCCTTGCCGCATGCGTAAAGACCCTGTCGAATGGATCCTGCGTGGCCTGTACTCGGCCGTGCTGTACCTCCTGCTGCCGATCACCGTGTACCACCTGGTCTGGCGCGGCTTCCGGGTCCGTGAATACTTCCGGCGCTGGGATGAACGCTATGCGTCCTATCCGCAGCCGAGCGGCCAGCCGCGGGTCTGGCTGCACGCGGTCTCGGTGGGCGAGGTCAACGCCGCTGCACCGCTGGTCAATGCGCTGCGCGCGCAGCGGCCGGACATCCGCTGGGTCATCACCACCATCACCCCGACCGGCTCGGAACGGGTGCGCGCGCTGTGGGGTGATGCGCTGGACCACGTGTACCTGCCCTACGACGTGCCGGGCAGCGTCAACCGCTTCCTCGGCCACTTCCAGCCCAGCCTGGCGCTGATCCTGGAAACCGAGCTGTGGCCGAACATGCTGTTCGGTTGCCGCGACCGTCGCATTCCGGTCTACATCCTCAATGCACGCCTGTCGGCACGGTCGCTGCGCGGCTACCGCGTACTGGCGGCGTTGATCCGGCGTGCGCTGCGCACGGTCACCTGCGTGGCCGCACAGTCACAGGACGACGCCGCACGCTTCGTGCAGCTGGGGGCGGCGCCGGAACAGGTGCAGGCGCTGGGCAACCTGAAGTTCGACATCGCCACGCCGGACGTGCAGCCGTTCATCGAACAGTTCCATGCCCATGTACCGGCCACGCGCCCGGTATGGATCGCGGCCAGCACGCATGATGGCGAAGAGCAGGCGGTGATCGACCTGCACCGCCGTCTGCGCCAGCAGCATCCGGACCTGCTGCTGCTGTGGGCGCCGCGGCATCCCGAGCGCTTCCCAAAGGTGGAAGCGCTGGCCCGCGAGCAGGGCTGGAGCGTGGCGACGCGGCGCGCACAGCAGTGGCCAGGGGCCGACAGCGATGTCTTCGTCATCGACACGCTGGGTGAACTGATGCCGTTCTACGGCTGCGCCCAGGTTGCCTTCGTCGGTGGCAGCCTGCAGGCCATCGGCGGCCACAACCTGCTGGAGCCTGCGGCAATGGGCACTGCAGCGGTGACCGGCCCGCACCTGCACAACTTCGCCGAGATCTCGCGGCGCATGCGTGAAGCCGGCGCACTGCTGATCGGCGAGGACGCGCAGGCGGTGGGCGATCTGCTGCTGCACCTGCTCGACGACGCGCAGGCGCGCGAGGACATGGCCCGCGCCGGTTGCACACTGGTCAGCAATGGGCGCGGCGCGCTGCAGCGGACCCTGCAGTTGGTGGCTCCGCACCTGCCCCCACCGCTGGCCTGAAACCCTGCGTGTTGCCGCCAGGCCTCCTGCCCGCTGGCTCTCTCTGTCGTGATCGCCTGTATCAAGCCCGCTTGATGGCCTTGAATCTGTCGTAGCCGGACCGCTGCCGCCGTCCGCTGCGTGCAGGCTGTCACAGCATCATTCGTATGGCGCAGATTCCGATTCCGCCTACCGCGTCAGGCTGCCAGCCTGCTGTCGACCGCGCTTGGACGACATCAAGGGAGCTTTGAATGATCGGCGACAACGGAGGCGCGCTGCAGGGCAGCGCGAAGACCAGAGGGTTGGGCACCGACCATCTGCTGGTGGTGGCGCTGACCCTGCTGATGGGCGGCAGCGTTGTCGCCCTGGTCGGCCAGCATACGGCGGCGCAGGCCGGGCCCGCCATTGTCCTCAGCCTGCTGCTGGCGGCGCTGGGCACGCTGCCGATGCTGTATTGCCTGCGTTCGGCGATGCGGCGTGTGCCGGATCCTTCCGGTCTGCACGGTCTGCTCAGTGCCGCCTGGGGCAAGCCGCTTGCGGATGTACTGGTGATCGCCCTGCTGCTGGAACTGACGGCGACCACCGCAGGCCAGGCGCAATCGATGGCGAGCCATCTGTACGCCGCCGCTGGGGCCGTCGACGTCGCTCCCACGCAGTGGATGCCATTGCCGATGGCGGCGTCGATCCTGTTGTTGCTGCTGGGCGCTGCCACTGCAGTGTTGCGGATGCCGTGCGCGTTGCTGGTGGCCAGTGCACTGCTGACGGTGAAGCTGGGCGTGGGCCTGTTGCTGTTGTTGCTGGCGGCACGCCACGTGCACTACGCACACTGGATTCCCTGGCTGCCATCAGCGACCGCGCCCTACCGCTTCGGATTGGGCGGCGTGCTTGCAGCGGGTGTGGCATTGCTCGGTGTCCTGCTCGGTGCAGGTCTGCTGGCAGGGTTTGCCGGGAGGCTGCCGCGCCCTCGTCCGCAGGTTTCCAACGCCGCCGGCGCTGCGTTGCTGATGGCGATGTTGTGGCTGATGGTAGTGGCTGCGCTGCAATCGGGCCTGGTCGAGTTTGCGGCCCTGGCCAGCACCCGGCCGCTGTCGGTGGCATTGCAGGGCGTGCCGCAGCTGCAGTGGTTTCTGCCGTTGTTGCCGTTGGCGGGCAGCGCCGGGCTGGCGGCCCTGCAGATGGTGTCGCTGCTGTTGGCGGCGCGGTTGGGGCTGGAGCTGTGGCGGCCTGCGTCGGGTGATGCGGGCCCCCATGCGCGTCTGCTGGTGACGCTTGCGCTGACCGTGCTGGCGGCTGCCTTGGCGTTGTCGCTGCCGGACGGTTGGCTTCCGCAGTTGCCGGGGCCTGCAGGCCTGCTGGTCCTTGCCGCCGTGTGCCTGGGCGTTGCCCGCAGTCAATGGCAGTCGCGGACGGCGGGCGTCGAATGGCGACTGATCCCGATGTTGCTCGCACTTGTGGCGACCGCCCTGTGCCTGTTGCCGGCTGTCACGTCCCGGCTGTTCCTGCCGCTGCTGGTGGTGCTGGCGGTCGTTTCGGCAGGCGTAATGCGTCGACAGGCGGGGCGTTCGCGCTAGCGCCACGCGCGGCGCCAGCCATCTGCGATCACTAAATAAAAAAGCCACCCTTGCGGGTGGCTTTCTGATCAGACCGGTGCGCCGACTCAGTTGGTGGTCGTGGACGGGTTGCCCGCGTCCTGGGTCAGCAGGCGGTTGATGTCCTGCAGTTCGGCGACATCCAGGCCACCCACGGCCTGGCTCAGCAGCAGGCGGTTCTGCAGGAAGTTGTAGCGGGCCTGTGCGTAATCCAGCTGCGCGGAAAACAGGATGCGCTGGTTCTGGATCACGTCCAGCACCGTGCGGGTACCCACTTCCAGGCCGACCTGCGAGGCATCGTAGGCGCTCTGTGCGGAAACCACGGCCAGGCGGCGCGCTTCCACTTCGCTGATGCCCTGCACCAGGGTCTGGTAGGCATTGCGGGTGTTGCGGTCCAGCGCGCGCTTCTGCTGCTCGAAACCATCCTGGGCGATGTCACGCTGTGCCAGCGCCTGGCGCACGCCGGACTGGGTGGCGCCGCCAGAGAAGATCGGCACGCTCAGGGTCAGGCCGATGCTGTTGGTGCGTGCATCGGGGGAGAGCGAACCGGCGCCGACGCTGTCGCCCCAGGTCGCGCTCTTGCCCCAGCTGCCGCCCAGCGACAGGGTCGGGTAGTGGCCACCACGGGCCGCCTGCACGCCGGCTTCGGCGGCACCGACCTTCAGTTCCTGCGCCTTCAGCGCCGGATTCTGCGTGGTCGCCTGCTGCACCAGCTGGTCCAGGTTGCCGCGGTTGGCCGGCACTTCCGGACGGAAATCGGCCGGCAGGCCCTTCAGGTTCATCACCGGCTGGCCGGTCAGTTCGGTCAGGGCCTGGTAGTTGTCGGCCAGGGTGTTCTGCGCAACGATCGTGTTGGCGCGCGCCTGGTCGTACTGGGCGCGTGCTTCGTGCACGTCGGTGATCGGCGCCAGGCCCACTTCCAGGCGCTTGTCGGCGAAGTCGAACTGCTTCTTCGCGGCTGCTTCGTTGGTCTGTGCGGCGTTCAGCGATTCGATCGCCACCAGCACGTTGAAGTAAGCCGCCGAGGTGCGCACGATCAGGTTGTCGTTGGCCGAATCAAGGGTGAAATCCGCCGCCTTGCTCAGCTCGCGCTGTGAGCGCAGGTTGTTGATCTGCGTCCAGTTGAACAGCGTCTGGGTGCCATCAACGGTGTAGCTGCGGCGCTTGCTGGTGAACGAGCCGGAGTTGGCATCAGCGTTCGGCTCGCTGCGCGAGCGGTTCAGCTGCGCCGCACCGTTGATCTGCGGCAGCAGGGCAGCGCGCGCCTGCACGGCGCCTTCCTTGTCGTACAGCCGGGTGGATTCGGCGGCGGACAGCTGCGGGTCGCCATTGCGCGCCATTTCATAGACCTGCAGCAGGTCGGCGGCATGGGCGGACAACGGCAGCAGGGCAGTGGCCAGCGCAACAGCGAGGGATCGGCGGATCATTGCGGCTTCCTTGGACTCAGAGGTGGAACTGGGGGGCCGGGGCGGCACCACGCAGGTAATCGATATCGGTCTCGAACAGCGACTCGGTGCTGCCATCGGCCTTCACCAACAGCGCTTCCATGGCCGGCGAACGGCCCTGGATGACATACAGACGACCACCCGGACGCAACCACGAAGCGAACTGTGACGGCACCACATCAACGGCGCCAGTGACACAGATCACGTCGAAGCGGCGTTCGGTCTGCCAGACCAGGCCATCGGCCACTTCCACGCGCACGTTGGTGCCCAGGCCGGTGGCATCCAGGCGGGCGCGCGCAGCCGCGGCCAGCTCCGGATCGATTTCCAGGCTCAGCACGTCGCGCGCCAGCGCGCCGATGCAGGCCGACAGGAAACCGCTGCCGGTGCCGATTTCCAGCACTTCGTCACCCGGCTGCAGATCCAGTGCCTGCAGGGTACGGCCCTCGATGACCGGCTTCATCATCTTCTGGCCGTTGCCGATCGGCAGTTCGACATCGGCATAGGCCAGCGCCCGGTGCGCGTCGGCGACGAAGGCCTCGCGCGGCAGGCGGGCCAGGACGTCGAGCACCTTGATGTCCAGCACGTCCCAGGGACGGATCTGCTGTTCCACCATCAGTTCGCGGGCGTGGGCGTAATCAATCGTCATGAGGTTCAAATCCAGCGCAGTGGGCCGGCCATTTTACCGGTGCCGGAGGCCGGCGGCGCGCCCAGAGCATCTGCTGCGGGGTGGCCGGGGTCGCAGTGCCGGAAGTCATCGCGACCTCCGGTTCGTTCAGTTTTGGTTATCCAGCGGTTCCGACCTCTCGCGGGGCGTAGGCGCGCAGGAAGAAATCCACGCTGGCGGCCACGTGGAGCGCAGCATCGGTCTCGACGGGTGACAGTGGCATGCCGCACATCATATGCATGTGCACTTCGCCCTTCACCAGGGTCAGGAACTGCTGGCCGGCGATGTAGCAGTCGGGGATGTCCAGTTCACCGCGCTCGGCACGCAAGCGCATGAAGTCGGCCAGCGCCTCGCAGGTGCGTTGCGGGCCGGCCTGCCAGAACAGTTCGCGCAGGCGCTCGTCGGTCTCCGGGGCCATCATCACCCGCTGGATCGACAGGGCCGCGTCGGAGGTGATCATCTCGAAGAACGCCATGCCGATGCCCAGCAACTGGTCGCGCAGGGGGCCTTCCACGTCGGCCACGAACAGCGCGTCGGGCAGCATCTCGATGCACTTGGACTGCACAGCTTCGGAGAACAGGGTCTCTTTGTCGCCGAAATGGCTGTATACGGTCAGCTTCGAGACGCCGGCCTGGGCCGCGATGCTGTCCATGCTCACGCCGCTGTAGCCCTGTTCGATGAACAGTGTCTTGGCTGCCTCGAGTATCGCCGCGCGCTTGCCCAGATCCTTGGGGCGCCCGGGACCGGCAGCCTTGGCAGCGGGCTTGGCCAACGGCTTTCGGGAAGTGGGAGAACTCATCCCGCTAATACTAGACCAAGCGGTTCGATATTTATACTATACCGGCTGGTTCACTAATGTCCGCGTTGCAACAGTATGTTGCCGGCGCGTTCCCCCCGGATTTCTTTTCAGGTCCTGTACCTCATGAAAAACATGCGTTGGTTGGGCGTAGGCGTACTGGTCGTGGTGTTGGCAGCGTGCGGCAAGCAGGCCGCCGAGCCGGTGGCGGCCATTCCGGTGCTGGTGGTGCATCCCACCACGCAGGACGGACAAGCCGCGGCCGCCTACCCCGGCGAGGTGCGTGCCCGCCAGGAAAGCCCGCTGTCGTTCCGCGTTGGCGGCAATCTGGTCAAGCGCCACGTCGACGCCGGCGAGCGGGTGAAGAAGGGCCAGCTGCTGGCCGAGCTGGATGCGGCCGACTACGCCTCGCAGGCGGCGGCGTCGCAGGCGCAGCTGGCGGCGGCGGAAGCAGACCTGGTGCGCGCCCGCGATGACCAGAAGCGCTACGCCAAGCTGGCCGAAGACCAGCTGGTGAGCCGCTCGGCACTGGACCAGCAGACGGCGGCGTTCAAGGCCGCACAAGGCCAGGCCAATGCCGCGCGGGCCAACCTTGCCGTGGCCCGCAACCAGGCCGAGTACGCGCAGCTGCGCGCGCCCGCCGATGGCGTGATCGCCAGCCGCCAGGCCGAAGCCGGGCAGGTCGTGAGCGCGGGGCAGACGGTGTTCACCCTGGCCGCCGATGGTGGCCGCGAGGTGCTGATCGCGCTGCCGGAAAGCAACATCCGCGACTACAAGGTCGGCCAGTCGGTGCAGGTGGAACTGTGGAACCGCCCGGGTCAGCTTCTGCCCGGCACCCTGCGCGAGATCGCCCCGGCCGCCGATGCACAGGCCCGCACCTATGCCACGCGGGTCAGCCTGGCGCCGGAAGCACTGAGCGAAGTGGAGCTGGGCCAGAGTGCGCGGGTGTTCGCCACTGCCGGTCGCAGCGGTGCGTTGCAGCTGCCGCTGGCGGCCGTACTGCGCGGCAGTGATGGCAAGGCCAGCGTGTGGGTGGTCAATCCGTCCAATGGTGCGCTGAAGGCAACTCCCGTGCAGGTCGGTGCCTATGGCGCGCAGGCCGTGCCGGTCGTGTCCGGTGTGGGCGCGGCGGACTGGGTGGTCGCTGCCGGCGGCCATCTGCTGCGCGAAGGCCAGGTGGTGACGCCGGTCGATCGCCAGAACCGCCCGGTGCTGGCACCGTCGGCCGCCAAGCCGGCGCCGGCCGCAGGCAAGGGGCACTGACCCGTGCGCCGCTTCAATCTCTCCGAATGGGCGCTGGGCAACCGTGCGCTGGTGTTGTTCGCGATGCTGGCGTTCGCGGTCATCGGTGCCTGGTCGTACAAGCACCTGGGCCAGTCCGAAGATCCGCCGTTCACCTTCAAGGCGATGGTGGTACGCACGATGTGGCCGGGCGCCACCGCCGAGCAGGTCTCGCGGCAGGTGACCGAGCCGATCGAGAAAGCTCTGATGAACACCGGCGAGTACGAATTCATCCGTTCGTACTCGCGGCCGGGCGAGTCGCAGGTGATCTTCATGGCGCGCGACAGCCTGCGCTCCAAGCAGATCCCGGACCTGTGGTACCAGGTGCGCAAGCGCGTGGGCGATATCCGCGCGACGCTGCCGAGGGAAATCGTCGGGCCCTTCTACAACGATGAGTTCGGCGACACGTTCGGCAACATCTATGCGTTGACCGGCGAAGGCTTCGACTACGCGGTGATGCGCGACTATGCCGATCGCATCCAGCTGGAACTGCAGCGCGTGCCCGACGTCGGCAAGATCGACCTGGTCGGCCTGCAGGACGAGAAGGTGTGGATCGAGCTGTCCAACACCAAGCTGGCCACGCTGGGCGTATCGCTGCAGCAGGTGCAGCAGGCCTTGGCCGATCAGAACGCGGTTTCCGCCACCAGTTTCTTCGAGACTCCGACCGACCGCGTGCAGCTGCGCGTGACCGGCCAGTTCGATTCGATCGAGGACATCCGCAGGTTCCCGATCCAGGCCGGCGAACGTACGCTGCACCTGGGCGACATTGCCGAGGTCAAGCGCGGCTTTGCCGATCCCTCTTCGCCGAAGATGCGCTTCATGGGCCAGGATGCGATCGGCCTGGCGGTGGCGATGAAGGACGGCGGTGACATCCTCAAGCTGGGTGCCACCCTGGATGCCGAGTTCGAACGCCTGCAGAAGACCCTGCCGGCTGGCATGCAGCTGCGCAAGGTGTCCGACCAGCCGCATGCGGTGGAAGAGTCGGTGGGCGAGTTCGTGCAGGTACTCACCGAAGCGGTGGTGATCGTGCTGCTGGTCAGCTTCTTCTCGCTGGGCCTGCGTACCGGCCTGGTGGTGGGCGTGACCATTCCGCTGGTGCTGGCGATGACCTTCTTCGTCATGCACTACTTCGACATCGGCCTGCACAAGATTTCGCTGGGTGCGCTGGTGCTGGCACTGGGCCTGCTGGTGGACGATGCGATCATCGCGGTGGAGATGATGGCCACCAAGATGGAGCAGGGCTACGACCGCCTGCGCGCGGCCAGTTTCGCCTGGGAATCCACCGCCTTCCCGATGTTGACCGGCACCCTGATCACTGCTGCCGGCTTCCTGCCCATCGCCACTGCCGCATCGAGCACCGGTGAATACACCCGCTCGCTGTTCCAGGTAGTGACCATCGCGTTGGTGGTGTCATGGATCGCGGCAGTGCTGTTCATCCCGTACCTGGGCGACAAGATGCTGCCGGACCTGTTCAATCCGCAGCTGCCGAAGCCGGACAGTCTGGCCGGTCGCTGGCGTGCCAAGCGCCTGCAGTGGGCAGACCGGCATCCGGCACTCGCGCGCTGGATCGCTCCGAAGGAGCATGCGCACGACCATGATCCGTACCAGCGGCCGTTCTACACCCGTTTCCGGGCCTTCCTGGATACCTGCCTGCGCCATCGCTGGTGGGTGATCGGCGCGACCATCGCGCTGTTCATCGGTTCGCTGATGCTGTTCCGCTTCGTGCCGCAGCAGTTCTTCCCCGACTCGACCCGCCCGGAACTGATGGTGGACATCGAGCTGGCCGAAGGTGCGTCGCTGGCCGCGACCCAGGCACAGGCCGACAAGCTGGAGAAGCTGTTGAAGGGCCGCGAAGGCATCAGCAACTACGTGGCCTACGTCGGCACCGGTTCTCCGCGCTTCTACCTGCCGTTGGACCAGCAGCTGCCGGCCACCAACTTCGCCCAGTTCGTGGTGCTCACCGAAGACGCCAAGGCCCGCGAATCGACCCGCGACTGGATGCTGAAGGACGTGATCAGGCAGTTCCCGGATGTGCAGATGCGCGTGACGCGCTTGGAGAACGGCCCGCCGGTCGGCTATCCGGTGCAGATGCGCGTGTCCGGCGAGCACATCGCGCAGGTGCAGGCGATTGCGCGCAAGGTCGAGGCCAAGGTGCGCGAGAACCCGCACGTGATGAACGTGAACCTGGACTGGAGCGAGCCGAGCAAGGTGGTGCGGCTGGTGATCGACCAGGATCGTGCACGCGCGCTGGGTGTCAGCAGTGCCCAGGTCAGCCAGTTCCTCAGCAGTTCGTTGTCGGGCATGAGCGTGAGCACCTATCGTGAAGGCAACCGCCAGATCGAGATGTTGCTGCGTGGCCCGGACAACGAGCGCGCGCAGCTGGACCTGCTCGGCAGCCTGGCGATTCCGACCAGCAGTGGCACCGCGGTGACGTTGTCGCAGGTCGCGCGGCTGGAATACGCCTTCGAGGACGGCATCATCTGGCACCGCAACCGCCTGCCGACGGTGACCGTGCGTGCCGACATCAGCGATGGCAAGCAGCCGTTGGACGTGGTGCAGCAGATCGTGCCGACGCTGGATGGCATCCGTGCCGAGTTGCCCAGCGGCTACCTGCTGGAAACCGGCGGCTCGGTGGAGGATTCGGCCCGTGGCCAGAACTCGATCAAGGCCGGCATGCCGCTGTTCCTGATCGTGGTGGCCACGTTGCTGATGCTGCAGCTGCGGAGCTTCTCGCGTGCGGCGATGGTGCTGGTCACAGCGCCGCTGGGCATCATCGGTGCGACGCTGTTCCTGCTGCTGTTCCGCGCGCCGTTCGGCTTCGTGGCGTTGCTGGGCACCATCGCGCTGGCGGGCATGATCATGCGTAATTCAGTGATCCTGATCGACCAGATCCAGCAGGACATCGATGCCGGGCATGACCGCTGGCATTCGATCATCGATGCGACGGTGCGGCGTTTCCGTCCGATCGTGCTGACCGCGCTGGCGGCGGTGCTGGCGATGATCCCGCTGTCGCGCAGTGCGTTCTACGGTTCGATGGCGATCTCGATCATGGGTGGGTTGATCGTGGGCACGGTGCTGACGCTGGTGTTCCTGCCGGCGTTGTATGCGGCGTGGTTCCGGGTCAAGCCGGACGAATCCGGGGTGTAATGCCCCGGGTTTCCCGGGCCGCCGCCCCTGGTAGGTGCCAACCTTGGTTGGCACGGATGCGTGGCCCGCCCATCCACGCATGGCGTGGATCTACTGAGGTTGGCCACCGCCCTGGTAGGTGCCAACCTTGGTTGGCACGGATGCATGCATCCACGCATGGCGTGGATCTACCAGTAGAGCCACCCCATGGGTGGCTGCGGATGTCCTGGCCCGTCCATCCACGCATGGCGTGGATCTACTGCAGCTGCAAACCGTCGCGCAGCAGCGGCTCCAGCCAATCCAGAAACACCTGCACACGTTGCGCGCGATGCTGCCGATGCGGCAGCAACAGGGTCACCGGCAACGGCTGCGCCACGTACTGCGGCATCACTTCCACCAGCGCGCCCGATTGCAGTTCCGCCTGCACGTCGTAGCGCGGAATCTGCAGCAGTCCCAGCCCCGCAACGCAGCAGGCAATCGATGCCTCGGCGTTGTTCACCCGCACCCAGCCGGTCATCGGCAGCGTGCGCAGCTGCGCGCCGTCCTGCCATTCCCACGGCTCCACCCGCGCCGTGGTCGGCGATGCGTAGTTCACCGCACGGTGCTGCTGCAGGTCGGCAGGATGCTGCGGTGCGCCGTGTTCGCGCAGGTAGGCCGGTGCGGCAACGTTGACGAAGTCGAGCTGCCCCAGTTCGCGGGCGACCAGGCTGGAGTCACCCAGTTGGCCGACTCTCAGCACCGCATCGCAGCCGTCCTCGATCAGATTCACCGCGCGATCGGTCATGCCCAGGTCCAGCTCGACCTCAGGGTGCCGTGCAAAGAAGTCGGGTAGGGCCGGAGCGATGATGCGGCGACCGATCCGGCTGGGCACATCGATCTTCAGCAGGCCCTTCGGCTGTGCGTCGTCCTGGCGGAACAGCGACTCGGCATCTTCCATTTCGGCGATCAGGCGCAGGCAGCGTACGTAGAAAGTGTCGCCATCGTGCGTGGTGGAGACCCTGCGGGTGGAGCGCTGCAGCAGGCGTGTGCCCAGACGTTGCTCCAGTTCCGCCACGGCCGCCGAGACGGTGGAGCGGGGCAGGCCGAGCTGGTCGGCGGCGCGGGTGAAGCTGGTGCACTCCACCACCCGGGCAAAGATGCGGAAACGCTCGATCCGGTCCATTGTTCGCCCACTCTGGAAAGTTAAGTCAATGTTGCGGGCTTTATCCGCGATTTCTGCACGATATCGTCGTCAGCACAGGGTTGCCAGTCCGGCAGCCCCTTACCAGGACCGATGCCATGACCGACCACCGTATCCAGGGCAAGACCGTGCTGATCGCCGGTGGCGCCAAGAATCTCGGCGGGCTGATCGCCCGCGACTTCGCCGAGCAGGGCGCCAAGGCCATCGTCATCCACTACAACAGCGCCGCCACCCAGGCCGATGCCGAGGCGACCGTTGTCGCCGTGCAGGCCGCAGGCGCCAAGGCGGTGGCGTTGCAGGCCGATCTGACCTCGGCGGCGGCGATGGAGCGCCTGTTCGCCGACGCGGTTGCCGCCGTCGGTCGCCCTGACATCGCCATCAACACCGTCGGCAAAGTACTGAAGAAGCCGATGCTGGAGATCAGCGAGGTGGAGTACGACCAGATGAGCGCGGTCAATGCGAAGACGGCGTTCTTCTTCCTCAAGGAAGCCGGGCGCCATGTCAACGACGGCGGCCGCATCTGCACGCTGGTCACTTCACTGCTCGGCGCGTTCACGCCGTTCTATTCCAGCTACGCAGGTACAAAGGCGCCGGTGGAGCACTTCACCCGCGCAGCATCGAAGGAATTCGGTGAGCGTGGGATTTCGGTTACTGCGATCGGTCCTGGGCCGATGGATACGCCGTTCTTCTATCCGGCCGAGAGTGCCGATGCGCAGGCGTATCACAAGACCGCCGCGGCGCTGTCGGCATTCACCCGTACCGGCCTGACCGACATCGCCGACATCGTGCCGTGGATCCGCTTCCTGGTAACCGATGGCTGGTGGATGACCGGGCAGACCATCCTGGTCAATGGCGGCTACACCACCAAGTAGAGACACGCCAGGCTTGAGTTCGTGCCGTAGATCCACGCCATGCGTGGGTGCTCCTGGCTTCCAATACGTTCATCCACGCATGGCGTGGATCTACTGTTGGTCCCCAAGTGGACAGCATCAGGGCGTTCACGGGCACAATAGCGGCCAGTTCCAGGGCCGGAGCGCCTGCCATGTTCTTCCGCACGACCTGCGCCTCGGCGCTGCTGCTGGTCGCCTGCAGCGGCTCTGCCACTGCGCAGACGGCAGACGCCGATGCTCTGCCGTTCCTGCATGACCTGCGGGACGTACTTGAGTGCGGTGCGAGTGCGGACGTCCAGCAGGCCGTCGTCAGCCGCCTGCGCGCGGCACGCTATGCCGACGCGGCCGAACGACTGCCGTACCTGCGCGACTGGCGATTCGAGCAGGAGGGCGAGGATGACGATCACCGGGTGACCGTCATCACTCCGCCACAGTCGATGACCGTCCACGGTGTCGAAGTAGCGCGGTTGTTCGCTGATGCACTCGGTTTCTCAGTTGCGCTGGACTCCGCACAGCGCGATCGTATCGTCGCTGCGTACGGCTTGCGGCTGCAGTCGAGCACGCTGCAGGAGCCGTTCGAGCTATGGTCGACGCCCTACACGCCGATCATCGTGCGCAGTGCGGGCGACGGCTATCGACTGGGTTGCGCTCCTGCCACGAAGGGTAACGGGCCAGCCGTACGACAGCTGCCGGTTGTTGAAGTCCAGGACCTGCAGGATGCCATTCACTGCAGCGCCGACGAAGGAAGCATGCGCCGGCTGCAGGCGTTCTGGCAGCGGCTTTACGAACAGCCGCAGTTCGAATGGCCGCAGGAAGTCCGTTCGGTCAACGAGGTGAACTACAGCGTCGGTGATGATGATCTGCACCTGCTGCTGATCGGATTGCAGGCGCCCATCCAGGCCTACGGCGTTTCCACGCACACGATTGCGCTGGCGTTCGGTGGCTTCTTCGGCGCGGATCTTGGCGACGTTGCGCTGGAGCCCGTGCTTGCCAAGGCAGGCTTGGATACCTCGCACAGGGTCGGCAAGGCTGCCTGGCAGCGCCTGTTGCCGCCGGTTGCTTTCAGCGGTGGCAGTTGGATCCCACAGCACATCGTGATGCGCACCAACGAAGGCCGCGTTGTTGCCGGTTGCGCCAGCGATTACGCGCGCAGCACCACGCGCTGAGCTGATCTCATGCCGGGCAACCAACAGCAGGCGGGGTAGGGCGGCGCTACCGATCGGCATGCAAAGGGTGCCGGGCATGTCCCGGCACCCGCGTGTGTCATCCCAGCTTGGCCAGCACCGCGTCGGTGGCCGTCGCCGTACTCACGGCCGAACCCTTTGCCGCCAGATCGGCAGTGAACACGCCATCGTCCAGCACCGCATGCACCGCAGCTTCCACCGCTGCGGCTTCGGCTTCCAGGCCCAGCGAATGGCGCAGCAGCATCGCCGCACTGAAAATCGTCGCGTAGGGGTTGGCGATGCCCTTGCCGGCGATGTCCGGTGCCGAACCATGGATCGGCTCGTAGATGCCCACCGCACCCGGCTCGCCCAGCGATGCCGAGGGCAGCAGGCCCAGCGAACCAGCCAGCATCGAGGCCTCATCGGTGAGGATGTCGCCGAACATGTTTTCGGTGACGATCACGTCGTACTCGCGCGGCTTGGCCAGCAGGTGCATGGCCATCGAATCGACCAGTTGATGTTCCAGCGCGACGTCCGGGAACTCCTCGCGGCCGATGCGCGCGGCCACGTCACGCCACAGGCGTGAGGTTTCCAGCACGTTGGCCTTGTCCACCGAGGTGACCTTGCCGCGCCGCTGCTGCGCCAGGCGGAACGCACTCCGCAGCACGCGCTCGATCTCGGCTACGGTGTAGCGGCACAGATCGCTGGCGCTGTCGGCATCGCGGGTCTTGTCGCCGAAGTAGATGCCACCGGTCAGTTCGCGCACCACCACGAAGTCCACGCCCTGCAGCAGCTCGGCCTTGATCGGCGAGGCGTGCAGTGCCGCTTCGTGGGTGCGCACCGGACGCAAGTTGGCATACAGGCCCAGCGCCTTGCGGATCGCCAGCAGGCCCTGCTCCGGGCGCACCTTGGCGTTAGGGTCGGACCACTTCGGGCCGCCCACCGCGCCCAGCAGCACCGCGTTGGCGGCCTGGCAGGCGGCCAGGGTAGAGGCTGGCAACGGCTCGCCGTGACGGTCGATGGCGATGCCACCGATATCGTGCTCGCTGAAGGTGAAGGTGTGGTTGAAGCGTTCGGCCACGGCGTTCAGAACGGCGACCGCAGCGGCGGCCACTTCCGGGCCGATGCCATCACCGGGCAGGACAACAATCTCAGCGTGCATGCTCACTCTCGTAACGTTCGATTTCAGGGACACGGCCCAACAGATAGCCCAATTGATCGACGCCTTCCAGCAGGCAGGTCTGCGAGAAGCCGTCCAACGGGAAGGAGTAGACGCGGCCATCGGGTGTGCGCAGTTCGCGCGTGGCCACGTCGATGGTCAGTTCATCGTCCGGGCGCTGCATCAGCACCTGCACGTCGGCTTCGTCCAGCACGATCGGCAGCAGGCCGTTCTTCAGCGAATTGCCGCGGAAGATATCGGCGATCTCGCTGCTGACGATGGCGCGCAGGCCGAGGTCGGTCAGCGCCCACGGCGCATGCTCGCGCGATGAGCCGCAGCCGAAGTTGCGCCCGGCCAGCAGGATGCTGCGGCCGGCGTTGTGCGGCTGGTTGAAGGCGAAGTCGGCCACCGGGGAGCCATCGGCCTGCCAGCGCCAGTCGTTGAACGCGTTGCGGCCCAGGCCGGCGCGCTCGGTGGTGGACAGGAACCGCGCCGGAATGATCTGGTCGGTATCGATATTGGTCTGGCGCAGCACCACGCTGGCCGAACGCAGGGTGCGGAAGCCGCTCATCAGGCCACCTCCTGTGCGAACAGTTCACGGGCATCGGCCACGTGGCCCTGCACGGCGGCCCAGGCGGCACTCATCGGCGAGGCCAGCAGGGTGCGCGAGCCCGGGCCCTGGCGGCCCTCGAAATTGCGGTTGCTGGTGCTGACTGCCAGTTGGCCGGGGGCGACCAGATCGCCATTCATGGCGATGCACATCGAACAACCCGGCTCGCGCCACTCGGCACCGGCCGCGCGCACGATCTCGTGGATGCCCTCGGCTTCGGCTTGGCGCTTGACGATTTCCGAGCCGGGCACCACCAGCATGCGCACGCGCTCGGCGATGCGACGACCGCGCAGCACCTGCGCTACTTCGCGCATGTCGCTCAGGCGGCCGTTGGTGCAGGAGCCGACGAAGACCACGTCCACCGGTGTGCCGGCCAGCGTCTGTCCCGCCTGGAAGTGCATGTAATCCAGGCCCTTCTGCGCGGCGGCATCGTTGGCTGCCGGGATCGGCGCGTCCACCGCGATGGCGGTGCCGGGGTGGGTGCCCCAGGTCAGGGTCGGGCGGATATCAGCAGCATCGATGTGCACCTCGCTGTCGAAGCGCGCGCCTTCATCGCTGCGCAGCTGCGTCCAGCGGGCCACGGCGGCGTCGAAGTCGGCGCCCTTCGGGCCGCGTGGGGTATTGGCAACGAAGTCGAACGTCACCTGGTCGGGAGCGACCATGCCGGCGCGTGCACCGGCTTCGATCGACATGTTGCACAGGGTCATGCGCTGTTCCATGTCCATCGCTTCGATGGTGCTGCCGCGGAACTCGATCACGTGGCCGGTGCCGCCATTGACGCCGATCACGCCGATGATGTGCAGGACCACGTCCTTGGCGCCGACGCCGGGTGCCAGAGGGCCATCGACGGTGATCGCGAAGGTCTTCGCCTTGCGCTGCAGCAGGCACTGCGTGGCCAGCACATGGCCGACTTCGCTGGTACCGATGCCGAAGGCCAGCGACCCGAACGCGCCGTGGGTGGAGGTGTGGCTGTCGCCGCAGACGATGGTCATGCCGGGCTGGGTGAAGCCCTGTTCCGGGGCGATCACGTGGACGATGCCGCGATTGTCCGAGGCCATGTCGAACAGTTCGATGCCGTGCTCGGCACAGTTGCGTGCCAGCATGGCGACCTGCGCTTCGGAGGCGGCGCTGGCGTAGGGCAGGGTGCCATCGGCGGCGGGCGGCAGGGTCGGCGTGGAGTGGTCCATCGTCGCCTTGGTCCGATCCGGACGGCGCGGCTTCAGGCCGCGCTCGCGCAGTTCGGTGAAGGCCTGCGGCGAAGTCACTTCATGGATCAGGTGCAGGTCGATATACAGCACGGCGGGCGCGCTGTCGGTTTCTGGAACCACCACGTGGGCGTCCCACAGTTTGTCGTACAGGGTGCGGGGTGCGGAAGTCATGCGTTTGCCTGGCAGGAGTACGAAGTAGCGGACATCGAAGAGAAAGTAACAGGGTCGGGTCAGCGCCGACGCGCGAGCACGCGCAGACGCACGTAGTCGGCCAGCGCCTGGCCAGCGGCGTTGCGCGGCAGATCCGCCAGCAGGGCGGCGGCGGCATCGCGCACGGTGGCGCGCGCGTCGGCCGGCAGGTCGTCCAGCAGCGGTGCGGCGAACACCCGCAGCCAGCCGGCAACGCCGGTCGGCAGCGCGGTCGGGCGTGGCAGGCATTCGATCAGCTGCACCTGGAAGCCATGCTGGCGCAGGCGGTCGGCGTAGGCATCGGCGCTGGGGAAGTACCACTGGAATGCGCTGGCACCGTGGCCATGGGCGACGCGCGCGGCCTGTACCGCCGCAACGATCGTGGCCACGTTGCCATGACCGCCGAACTCGGCGACGAAGCGACCGCCCGGGCGCAGGGCGCGGCGCACGCCTTCCAGCACGCGATCCGGGTTGGGCATCCAATGCAGCGCCGCGTTGCTGAACACTGCATCGAACGCGCCATCGAAGGTCAGCGCGTGGCCGTCCATCACCTGCGCATCGACACCTCGTGCACGCGCGGCGATCACCATTTCCGGTGAGGCATCGACGCCCTGCATGTGTGCGCCGCTGAGGGCCAGTTCAGTGGTGAGCACGCCATCGCCACAGCCCAGGTCGAGAATGCGCTCGCCGGCCCGCGCGTCGAGCAGGCGCGCTACCGCGCCGCCGAGGGTCGGCACGAACCCGGCATCGATCGCATAGTCCTGGGCATTCCACTGCTGGCCAGCGCTGCTGGTGGCGGTTGCGGTGTCGAAGGCGCTCATCTTGGATTCCTCAGGCGGTGGCGGTGGCAGGTGCTTCAGCGCTGACGCCGGCGTTGGCCTGGCGCTGGCGCAGCAGGCGGTTGGCCACGTCCAGCCAGGCCAGCGCGGAGGCTTCGATGATGTCCTTGCTGGTGCCGGTACCGTCGTACTCGACGCCTTCGTGACGCACGCTCAGATTGGCTTCGCCGCGCGCATCGGCACCGATGCCGACGCTGTGCACGTGGTAGCTGTCCAGCATCAGCTGCACGCCGGTGGCGGCCGACAGCGCGCCGAACAGGGCATCGACCGGACCATCGCCCTGTGCGGTCTCGGCCACGCGGTTGCCGTCCGGGTCGGACAGTTCGACCAGCGCATTGGCGCGGCTGCCGACATCGCTGATGGTCATCGAGGCCAGGCGGTAGCCCTGTGCGTTGGAGCCGCCCTGCATCAGTGTCTGCAGGTCGGCGTCGGTGACCACGCGCTGCTGCTCGCACAGTCCCTTGAACTGCTCGAACACCAGCTTCAGCTCGTCTTCTTCCAGCCAGAAACCCAGTGCGCGCAGGCGCGCTTCGACGGCGGCGCGGCCACTGTGGCGGCCCAGCACCATCTGCGAGTCCTCCCAGCCCACGTCTTCCGGACGCATGATTTCGTAGGTGCCGCGATGGCGCAGCATGCCGTGCTGGTGGATACCCGATTCATGGGCGAAGGCATTGGCACCGACGATGGCCTTGTTGCGCTGTACCGGCATGCCGACCAGGCGCTGCAGCAGCTGCGAGGTGCCGACGATGCGCGGGGTGTCGATGGCGGTGTCCTGCTCGTAGAACGCCTGGCGCACCTTCAGCACCATCGCGATCTCTTCCAGCGAGCAGTTGCCGGCGCGTTCGCCGATGCCGTTGACGGTGCATTCGACCTGGCGCGCACCACCTTCGATGGCGGCCAGCGAGTTGGCCACGGCCAGGCCCAGGTCGTTGTGGCAGTGTGCGCTGAAGATCACGTTGGCTGCGTTCGGCACATCGGCGACGCCCGCGATGACCTGCTGGAACATCGTGCGGATCTCTTCCGGCGTGGTGAAGCCGACGGTGTCGGGCAGATTGATGGTGGTGGCGCCGGCAGCGATCGCCACGCGCGAGACCTCGATCAGGTAATCCAGTTCGGTGCGGGTGGCGTCCTCGGCGGAGAACTCCACGTCATCGATGTAGGAGCGGGCCAGCGCTACGTGCCGGCGTACCGATTCCAGTACCTGCTCGCGGGTCATCCGCAGCTTGTGCTCACGGTGCAGCGGGCTGGTCGACAGGAACACATGCAGGCGCGGGTTGGCCGCCGCTTCCAGTGCACGCGCCGAGGTCTCGATGTCAGCCTGCAGGCAGCGTGACAGCACCGCCAGGCTCAGGCTTGGGCGGCGCAGTTCGCGGCCGATCAGGGCCATCGCTTCGCGGTCGGACTGCGAGCTGGCGGGGAAGCCGGTCTCGATGATGTCCACGCCCAGTTCGTCCAGCGCACGCGCCATCACCAGCTTCTGCGGCGGGCTCATGCTGCAGCCGGGGGACTGCTCGCCGTCACGCAGGGTGGTGTCGAAGATGCGGATGCGCGGGGTGGTAATTCGTTCGATGGTGGTCACAGGGAAATCTCCTCGACAGCGGGTGCGACGGCTTGCAGGGGGGAAGGGGAAGGCGTTGGGAAAGCGGTGGCGGTCGCCTTGCCGGGCGAACGCGGGGTTTCTGCCCGGCGTCTGCGCGGTTTGCGTGGCGGGCGCGGACGGATGTCGGTGAGCAGGCCGGCGAGCACGCCGGCATCGATGTTGCCGCCGGAGACGACCGCGCACTTGCGGCGGCCGGCGACGCGACGCCCGGCGGCCAGTGCCAGCGCACCGGCGCCCTCGGCGATGATGTGTTCTTCCAGTGCCAACCGCACCAGGGTCTCGCGCAGTTCGGCTTCGCGCACGATCACCACATCGTCCAGCAGCGAGGTGCACAGGCGGCGGGTCAGGAAACCGGGGATCTTCACCCGCACGCCATCGGCCAACGACGGCACAGGATTGATCTCGCGCACGTCACCACGGATCGCGCGGGCCATCGAATCGACCCCCTCGACCTGCGCACCGACGATGCGCACGCCCTGCGACTTCAGTGCCAGCGCGACGCCGGAGGCCAGGCCGCCACCGCCGATCGGTACGATTACCACGTCCGGCGCGTGTGCGGCCAGCTCGATGCCGACGGTGCCCTGGCCGGCGATGACATCGGCATCGTCGAACGCGGACAGGAAGCGGTAGCCATGGCGCTGCGCCAGTTCGACGGCGAAGGCATAGGCCTCGTCATAGCTGTTGCCATGCTGGCGCACCGTGGCGCCCCAATGGGCGACGCCAGCGATCTTGGTGGCCGGTGCACCATGCGGCATCACGGCGATGGCCGGCACATCCAGGCGATAGGCGGCCCAGGCCACGCCCTGCGCGTGGTTGCCGGCCGAGGCGCAGATCACCGGCCGGGTATCGCCACGTTCGCGGGCGGCCAGCAGGGCATTCAGCGCGCCGCGCACCTTGTACGAGCCGGTGCGCTGCAGGTTCTCCAGCTTCAGCCAGGTGCCGAAGCGCTCGGCATGGTGCAGCGGAGTGGGCGGCAGGAAGCGGCGCAGGCGGGCCTGCGCAGCCAGTACGTCGGCAACGGTTACGTCGCCGACATCGCTTTCCGTGCTGGCATCAGCGGCCGGCATGGGCCACCAGCAGGGTGTTGCCGACCAGGGCCTGCGGGCACGGGCGGCGAAGAAGACGCCTCCGTACCGGCACCGTGGTGAATACGGTACGGGCGTTCATGCGGATACTCCTTCCAGTGCGGTCATCTGCACCGAAACGCAGTCGTAGATCTTTTCCATCTGCCGGCACAGTGTTTCCGGCGGGCGCTGGCTGTCCACCACCAGTTGCAGGTGCCAACGGCCATCATCGGCGGCCACCGGCGCACCGGTGATCGCGCGCGGTGCGAAACCGCGGCGTTCGGCCATGCCGATCACGCGCAGCAGCGCGCCCTCGGCCGGTTGCAGCACCAGGTCAAGCCGGTATTGCATTGGGGATCTCCTGGCGTGCATGTGCAGGGTTGCTTTCCAGCATGGTGCTGTTGGCGGTATTGGGCGGCACCAGCGGCCACACGTTCGCGCGGGCATCGATGGCCACGTGCAGCAGGGCCGGGCCCGGCTCGGCCAGCAACGCGGCCAGGCCACCTTCGACGTCATCACGCGCATCGATGCGCGTGGCCGCGATGCCGAACACCTTGGCCAGAGCCACGAAGTCCGGGTTGTCGGACAGGTCGATCTCGCTGTAGCGCTCGGCGAAGAACAGCTCCTGCCACTGCCGCACCATGCCCAGCGAACTGTTGTCCAACAGGATGATCTTCACCGGCAGGCGGCAGCGGGCGATGGTCGCCAGCTCCTGCACGTTCATCATGAAGCTGCCATCGCCGGACACCAGCACCACGGTGCGCTCAGGGCAGGCGAACTGCGCGCCCATTGCTGCCGGCAGGCCGAAGCCCATCGTGCCCAGCGCACCGCTGGTCAGGTGGTTACGCGGATGATTGAAGCGGCAGTGCTGCGCCACCCACATTTGGTGCTGGCCGACGTCGCAGGCGATCACCGTATCGGCCGGTGCCAGCTCGCTCAGCCGCTTCAGCAGCGCCGGGGCGTAGATGTGCTGGCCCGGGGCGTCGTAGCGGGCGGCAAAGCGGTCGCGATGCTGTGCGCAGCGCTTGCGCCACGCGTCCTGGTGGGCCTTGGGGGAGGGGAAGGCCGCACGCAGGGCGCGGATGGCATGGCCGACGTTGCCGGGTACGGCGACATCGGCGCTGCGCAGCTTGGAGATCTCGTACGCATCGGCATCGATGTGCACCACGCGGGCGAAGGGCGCGAACTCGGCCAGCTTGCCGGTCGCCCGATCATCGAAACGCGCACCCAGCACCAGCAGCAGATCGCTCTCCTGCACGGCCATATTCGCTGCACGGGTGCCGTGCATGCCCAGCATGCCCAGCGACTGCGGGTGCTGGGGAGGCAGCGCGCCCAGCCCACGCAGGGTCATCACCGTGGGAATGGCGCTGGCTTCGACGAACGCGCGCAGGTCCTGCACGGCATCGCCCAGGGCAATGCCACCACCGGCATAGACCACCGGCTTTTCGGCCGCGGCCAATGCGGCGATGGCTTCGGCGATGGCGGCGTCGGCGGCGGCCGGCGGCGGTTCGACGCTGGCCGGCACATGCGCCGGCAGGTGGCTGGCATCGGCCAGCTGCACATCCTTGGGCAGGTCGATCAGCACCGGTCCGGGACGGCCCTCGCGGGCGATGCGGAAGGCATCGGCCACCACGCGCGGCAGATCATCGACGCTGCGCACCAGCCAGCTGTGCTTGACGATCGGCATGGTCAAGCCGAACACATCCAGTTCCTGGAACGCATCGGTGCCCAGCAGTGGCGTGGCGACCTGGCCGGTGATGCAGACCATCGGCACCGAATCGAGCATCGCATCGGCGATGCCGGTGACCAGGTTCGACGCGCCCGGCCCGGAGGTCGCCACGCAGACGCCAACTTGGCCACTGGCGCGCGCAAAGCCGTTGGCGGCCAGCGCCGCGCCCTGCTCATGGCGCACCAGGATGTGCTTCAGCGACGAATCCACCAGCGCGTCGTAGAACGGCATGATGGTGCCGCCCGGGTAGCCGAACAGCGTACGGACACCCTCGGCCTCCAGCGCCTGGGTCAGCCAGCGCGCGCCGTTGGGCGGCGCGCTGCGGTGTGTGGGAGAGTTCATGGGGGAACCTTGCAGAGCGGGTGGGGGTGCCGCGTTGTTACGCGGCTTGACCTTGCAACCAGACCATCTTGGCGCGCAGTTCCTTGCCTACCTTCTCGATCGGATGCTCCAGGTCGGCCTGCTTGAACTTGTTGTAGTTCGGCAGGCCCGCCTCGTACTCGGCCACCCAGTTCTTGGTGAAGGTGCCGTCCTGGATGTCCTTCAGCACTTCCTTCATGCGCTCCTTGGTACCGGCGTCGATGACGCGCGGGCCGCTGACGTAGTCGCCGTACTGCGCTGTTTCGGAGATGAACTCCAACATGCGCGAGATGCCGCCTTCGTAGAACAGGTCGACGATCAGCTTCAGTTCGTGCAGCACTTCGTAATAGGCGATTTCCGGCTGGTAACCGGCTTCCACCAGCGTCTCGAAGCCCGCCTGCACCAGCGCCGAAGCGCCGCCGCACAGCACCGCCTGCTCACCGAACAGATCGGTTTCGGTTTCTTCCTTGAAGGTGGTCTGGATCAGGTTGGCACGTGCGCCACCCAGGCCGCCGGCATAGGCAAGTGCGTACTCGGCGGCCTTGCCGCTCTTGTCCTGGTAGACCGCCCAGATGCACGGCACACCGCGGCCGATCTCATATTCGCGACGGACCAGCGCACCCGGGCCCTTCGGCGCGACCAGCACCACGTCCAGGTCGTCGCGCGGCTTGATCATGTCGAAGTGCACGTTCAAGCCATGCGCGAACAGCAGCACCGCGCCCTGCTTCATGTTCGGTGCCAGCACGTCCTCGTACAGCTTCTTCTGCACCATGTCCGGGGTCAGCACCGCAACCAGGTCGGCATCCTTCACCGCATCAGCCGGTGCCTTCACGGTGAAGCCATCGGCCTGCGCCTTGACCTCGGTGGGGCCGCCCGGGCGCAGGCCTACCACCACATCGAAGCCGGATTCACGCAGGTTCAGCGCGTGCGCGCGGCCCTGGCTGCCGTAGCCGATGACGGCGATCTTGGTCTGGGGCAGTTCGTTGGTGCTCATGGGGGAGGTTCCTTGCGGGTGGGAAGAAAAAAGACGGCCGGCAGTCGAAGCGACGTACCGGCCGGTCAGGGAAAAGGGGGGAGGGCAGCGCCGCGCGTCGCGCAGGTACTGCCACCACGAGGATTCGTGGTGCAGCGGGTCCGGGTTGTGCGATGGGCGTTGGTCATGGTGGTTGCGTCTGAAACCAGGTCCTGAAATGAAAAAACCCGCACCTGGGCGGGTGCGGGTTTTGATGAGTTCCGGTGTATTTGCTGCTTACACGCTGGCTCGTCCCGCACCTGTTGGTTGGGTAATAAGTACGAGCACAAGAATCGAACGCAGCGAGGCGGCGCCGGTATCGGCGGCTTCGATGTGGGTTCGCGGTGGCGTGTTGTGATGCAACATGTGATCGAGAAAACCACAGCCGTTTCCGCGCTGTCAACCCTCGCAGCGATATTCCCGTCAGTTTCCACTGCATGCAGTGCAATCGCTTGTGGCACAAGGATGGTTGCCGCTGAAAGTGTTTCGGTGAACCCGAATTCACTCTTTTCATCGGGTTTTTTGCGCGGAATCCGGGGTGATTTCGCCTTGGTAGGTGCCGACCTTGGTCCGCGCCGGAGTCATCGAAGCCGAAAGCAGTGCGGACCAAGGTCCGCACCCACCGAAGGACTGTCGTCCATGACCTATGCCCGATGGCCCCTGATCGCCGCAGCAGCGAAGATCGGGTCACCACCCTTCCATCGGAACCCGACCGTGTCCCGACGTCTTGCCCGTTCCCTGCTGGCGGCTGCCGTGCTGGCTGCCGTGCCCATGCTGTCCCAGGCCGCCGACCGCATCACCGGCCACACCTTCGCCACCCGTTCGGAGGTGATCGCCCCGCATGCGATGGCCGCCACCTCGCAGCCGCTGGCCACCCAGATCGCGCTGGACGTGATGAAGGCCGGTGGCTCGGCCGTCGACGCCGCCATTGCGGCCAACGCCGCGCTGGGCCTGATGGAGCCCACCGGCAACGGCGTCGGCGGCGACCTGTTCGCCATCGTGTGGGACCCGAAGACGCAGAAGCTCTACGGCTACAACGGCTCCGGCCGTTCGCCGAAGTCGCTGACCCTGGCCGAGTTCCAGCGCCGGGGCCTGAAGGAGATTCCGGCCACCGGTCCGCTGCCGGTATCGGTGCCGGGCGCGGTGGATGGCTGGTTCGCGTTGCACGACCGGTTCGGCCGCAAGCCGATGGCCGACAACCTGGCCCCCGCCATCCGCTATGCGCGCGAAGGACATCCGGTGGCCGAAGTGATCGCCTATTACTGGGATCGCTCGGTGCCGAAGCTGTCGCAGTATCCGGGTTTCAAGGAACAGTTCACCATCGACGGCCACGCGCCGCGCAAGGGCGAGATGTGGAAGAACCCGAACCTGGCCGACACCCTGCAGAAGATTGCCGACGGCGGGCGTGATGCCTTCTACAAGGGCGACATTGCCCACACCATCGGCGACTACTTCAAGAAGAATGGCGGCTACCTGAGCTACCAGGACATGGCCGACCACCATGGCGAGTGGGTCGAGCCGGTCAGCAGCAACTACCGTGGCTATGACGTGTGGGAACTGCCGCCGAACAGCCAGGGCATCGCCGCGCTGCAGATCCTCAACGTGCTGGAAGGCTACGACTTCTCGAAAATTCCGTTCGGCTCACCCGAGCACGTGCACCTGTTCGTGGAAGCGAAGAAGCTCGCCTTCGCCGACCGCGCGCGTTTCTACGCCGACATGGCGTTCCAGCCGGCACCGGTACAGAAGCTGATTTCCAAGGACTACGCCGCGCAGCGCCGCGCGCTGATCTCGATGGACAAGGCGCTGAAGGAAGTGCAGCCGGGTACACCGAAGCAGCTGGAAGAGGGCGACACGATCTACATGACCGTGGCCGACGCCGACGGCATGATGGTGTCGCTGATCCAGTCCAACTACCGCGGCATGGGCAGCGGCATGGCGCCGCCGGGGCTGGGCTTCATCCTGCAGGATCGCGGCGAGATGTTCGTGCTGCAGAAGAATCATCCCAATGGCTACGCACCGGGCAAGCGTCCGTTCCAGACCATCATTCCGGCCTTCATCACCAAGGGCGGCAAGCCGTATGCCAGCTTCGGCGTGATGGGCGGCGCGATGCAGCCACAGGGGCACGCGCAGATTGTGATGAACCTGGTGGACTTCGGCATGAACCTGCAGGAAGCCGGCGACGCGCCGCGCATCCAGCACGAAGGTTCGACCGAGCCGACCGGGCAGGCGACGGCGATGACCGATGGTGGCGAGGTCAACCTGGAAACCGGGTTCCCGTACGAGACGGTGCGTGCGCTGATGCGCAAGGGTCACCGCGTGGTGTTTGCCGATGGTCCGTACGGCGGCTACCAGGCGATCCTGCGTGATCCGGACACGGGCGTGTATTACGGCGCGTCGGAGAGTCGCAAGGATGGGCAGGCGGCGGGGTATTGAGGGTTCCTGGCCAACGGGCTGAGCCCCCTCGCGGCTGATCGCCAGAGCAGTTTCATGCGCTGGGGCGTGCGGGTGGGAGTGTCGGGGGACGCCGTGAATACGTCCCTGTAGGCTTAGCCGCGCCATCCATGGCGCGGATACCCCCGCCACCCCCACCCGCACGCCCCCCGAAAGTTTCCGTGCGCGTCAGCCACGGAAGAGAAAGAAGAAGAACAAAAGCAAAGGCAACAGCCGCGCGCTTTGGGTTGGGGTCGGAT
>NZ_JBSPUD010000009.1:147003-158233 GCF_056861525.1 Stenotrophomonas sp. 82F1 | reverse complement strand
CCCCCCCCCCCCGGCCACGGAGGGTTTCCGTGCTCACCACGGAAGAGAAAAAGAAGAGCAGGAGCAACGCGGGTCGCGCGCTGCGCGCGCTTTTGTAGTGCCGAAGGTAGCGGCAGGAGCCGCTGCCAACGTCGCTTGCGACGGCCCGGAGGGTGCCGGTCAGGACGACCGGCATAGCCATGCTCGGCTGCTCTTGGTCGCGGTGGCTGAACATCCGCGCCGCGCGCGATAGCCGAGCATGGCTCGGCTCTACAAAATCACAGCGCTACAGCAGCTGCCGAAGCATTGCTTTCAATCTGCGCCCTTCCAGCTGGAAGTAGTCGCGCTGTTCGCGCCAGTCGGGGAAGCGTTGTTCCACTTCGTGCCAGAACGCGGGCGAGTGGTTGGCCTGGATCAGGTGGCAGAGTTCGTGCACCAGCACGTACTCGAACGCGGCGGGGCTGCCCAGTACCAGGGCCAGATCCAGCGCCATGCTGCCGTCGGGGGCCAGCGAGCCCCATTGCGAGGACATCACCTTCAAGCGCAGGCGGCTGGGTGCGCGCGGCAGGCCGGGCAGGTACTTCGGCAGCCAGCGGCCGACATCGGCGCGGGTCTGTGCTTCGTAGAACTCGCGCAGCAGGCGACGCAGGGTCGCATCGCCGCCGCGGCTCGGCCATTGCACGCAGGCACCGTGTTCGTCGATTTCCAACCGCGCGTAGCGCCCTTCCTGCCAGCGCAGCGGCAACAGTTCGCCGCGCAGCGGCAGCACGCCTTCAACACCGGGCTGCAACGCGGCGGGCAGGCCGTGTCCCTGGTAAACGCGCAGCTGCAGGCCCAGCCAGTCGCGATGCTGTTCGAGGAAACGCTCGCCCATCACCAGGCTGGCACGCGGCGGCAGTGTCAGTCGTGCACCGCGCTCATCGACGCTGAGCTTGATCCGGCGCGCGCGCGGATCGCGCACACGCAGTACCTCGATCTCGACATCCTCCAGCCGCAGGCGAACGGTGTCGCGCTGTACGGTGGCGGCAGGGACCGGCGAGATCAGGCGGCGCAGCAGACGGCTCATGCTCCCAGCATAGCGCCGTGCGGGGCCGCCGGATGACCGGCGGCCGACGGCCTGCCTGTTCAGTCAGCCTTGCTGAGCTTGAAGGCTTCTTCCAGCAACAGGAACAGGCGACGGATCTCCGCGCTCTGCAGGGCGAAGCGGGCGTCGAACTCGGCACGGCGGCCGTCTTCGTCCGCGTGCTCCAGCTGGTCCAGCGCACCGTCCAGGAACTTCAGCTTGCGCACGATCAGGTCGTCGCCCAGCACGAACGACAGGTTGTCCTCGAACACCAGGGCCAGCTTGGTCACCTGCTTGCCGGCGTCCAGGTGCTTGTCGATCTCGTCGCAGCGCAGTTCCTGGTGCTGGCACTTGACCACCGCGCCGCCTTCCACAGGATCCTTCATCTCGCACTCCTCGCCCAGGCTGAAGCCGGTGGGCAGGGGCTCGCCGGCGATCCAGCCGGTCAGGATCGAGCGCGGCGCGACTTCGGCGTTCAGCGGCATCGCCGGGAAGCTGCCGAGCAGGCCACGGATGTCGGACATGAAGTACTCGCCGGTCTTGCGGCTGGAGGTGTCCACCACCACGTAGCCGTGCAACTGGTCGATGAAGGCGTCGTTGCGCGAGGACTTCACGAAGGCGCGCGGCAGCAGTTCATGCAGCAGGTCGTCCTTCATGCGCTTGCGCTCACGGCCACCGGGGCGGCGGCCTTCCTTCTCCTCGATCTCTTCCAGCTTGCGCTCGAGCAGGTCGTTGACCACCGCGCCGGGCAGGATCTTGTCCTCGCCACCGACGGTCAGCCACAGGTGTTCGGCAATGCGGTGCGAGAGCGCTTCCTTCTCTTCGCGGCCGAACGGCGAGATGAAACCACGCGAGTTCATTTCCAGCGCGCCGACCGGCTTCAGCAGGGCGTGCGGCAGCAGGGTATCGACTTCGGAAAAATCAGTGGAGGTCGGGAAGCGGAAGAACGTCAGGTTGCGAAAGAACATGGAATTCCGGTGTCTGAAGAAGAAGGGCGCCCGACCTTAAACGGCAGGCGTCTCGGGAACTGCGTCGGCCAGCCAGGCATCGGCATGCGCCGCATCGCCACGGCGGCCCAGGGCCATGAAATCAAACAGGGCGGCATCGGCCAGCTGCGCAGGTCGCACGTCGGCCATCGCACGTGCGATCTGTTCGATGCGCCCGGGATGGTCCTGGTCCCACTGCTTGAGCATCAGGCCGACCTGCCGACGCTGCAGGTTTTCCTGGCTGCCGCACAGGGTGCAGGGAATGATCGGAAAACGGCGGGCCTGCGCGTACTGCGCGATGTCGTGCTCGCGCACGTACGCCAGCGGGCGGATCACCACGTGCTGGCCATCGTCGCTGAGCAGCTTCGGTGGCATGGCGGCCAGCTTGGCATGGTGGAACAGGTTCAGGAAGAACGTCGCCACCACGTCATCGCAATGATGGCCCAGCGCGATCTTGCTGAAGCCATGCACCTTGGCGTGGTTGTACAGCGCGCCACGGCGCAGGCGCGAGCACAGCGAACACATCGTCCGGCCTTCCGGGATGACCCGGCTGACCACCGAATACGTGTCCTGTTCGATGATCTGGTACGGCACGCCCAGCCCGGCCAGGTACTCCGGCAGGACATGCTCGGGGAAACCGGGCTGTTTCTGGTCCAGGTTCACCGCCACCAGTTCGAACGGCACCGGCGCCTTTTTCTGCAGCTGCAGCAGCAGGTCCAGCAGGGTGTAGCTGTCCTTGCCGCCGGACAGGCAGACCATGACCTTGTCGCCCGCTTCGATCATGCCGAAGTCGGCGATGGCCTGGCCGACCTGGCGGCGCAGGTGCTTGCCCAGCTTGTCCGCCCGGTGCCCGGCCACGCGCGGATCGCGCGAAGCGCGCTGCGGGGGATCGGGCAGGGAGATCACGGCGGACATGGCGCCATTCTACCGGCTTGCGGCAGCCCGGACCCGGGGTCGGGATTCCCCTCTCCCGGTAGTCATCGTCGCTGTGTATGCTCGGAGACCGTGGACACCTACAACCCCGCCGAAATCGTCGAACGCCTGCTCACCCTGCGCGCCGAGCACCGGTCGCTGGATGAACAGATCGCGCGCATGGCCGCCAACGGCGAGGATGAGCTGGAGTTCAAGCGGCTGAAGCGGCGCAAGCTGCAGTTGAAGGACTGCATCACCAAGCTGGAAAGCCTGCAGATTCCGGACGAACCGGCGTAACCGGTGGCCCATCCACGCATGGCGTGGATCTACTGCAGGCCCACGCCGCCCCGAAAGCAGATGGCCCGGCCCGGCCCGGCAACACACGGATCCACACCACGCCGGGACATCCCGGTAGATCCGCGCCATGCGTGGATGACGCGACCCGGCAACACCTGGATCCACGCCACGCCGGGACATCCCGGTAGATCCACGCCATGCGTGGATGGGGCCGTGCATCAACGCGGCAGCACCAGCTCCGCATTCCAGGCCGCTTCGCCGTCCACGGTCAGGTCGCAGCGACGCACGTTGCTAGCACCGGTACAGCGCAGCCCCAGCGGATGGCCGTACCAGTCCCCGGCAAGACCCTGCCGAGCAGCCGGTTCATCACCGCTGATACGCACCTCGCCAGCCAGCCACAGACGGTAGCGCGCCGGTTGCCCGGCCTTTGCCTCGACACACAGCCGCACCGGCGCATCGGCTAGTCGCCCCGGCAGGGTATCGTCCACACAGGCCTCTGCAGCCTGCACTGAAGCAACAACCGCAAGGCCTCCGACCGCGATCAACGCGGCCAGGCCCGACAGGCGCCGCAGGTTCAATCCTGCGGTGCCGGTTCGTCCGGGCGCGCCGCTTCCGGGCTGACCCGTTCGATGGTGTGGCGCAGTTCGCGGCCGAGGATGAACTTGGCATCCTTGGCCCAGGCATCCAGGCGCTCGTCGAACAGCAGCTTGCTGTTCTCGTCCGGCCACACCAGGCGCAGCTCGCGCAGCTTCTGGATGAAGCCGCGGAACAGCGACTTGTCGAAGAACTCCGGCGCGGCCGGCGCGTAGAGCAGGCTCAGGCGCTGCGCGGCCTGCTGGCACAGGCTTTCCAGCTCGGCGGCGCCGAGCGTGCCCGGGCCATTCTTCACCAGCACCGAAATGGCGATGTAATACCGCTCGAACGCCTGCTGCAGCGAATGCCCGATCGCCCGCAGGCGGAACACTTCGTCGGTCTGCCCGGTGTTGCGCGCGAGGATGCCGCCGTCGTCTTCGTTGACGTTCTGCAGCAGGCCCTCACGCACGAACACGTCGATGGTCTGGTCGATGCGCTGGGCGAACTCGTCCTCGGTCCACGGCAGGAACAGTTCGGCCTGCAGGAACGGGTACACCGTGCGGCCCAGCTGGACCAGGCCGGTGCGGCTCATGCGGCGGTTGTTCTGGAAGCAGCAGGCCACCCACGACGACGCGGTGAACAGGTGCACCACGTTGTTGCGGAAATAGCTCAGCAGCACCGCGGTATCGCCGCTGACGCTGAGCACGTCGCCCAGCGGGTGCTTGATGCGGGTGAGGACGTTGATCTCTTCGGCGTGGGCGATGATCCGCTCCGGCGAGTGCGGGGTCACCGTAACCCGGCCCGAATACGGCATCTCCACCAGCAGGGTCTTGCACAGCTCGATCTGCGCGATCAGGTCGGCCTCGCCCATCGCATGCTTGGGCGTGGACAGCAGGGCCAGCGCCAGCAGGTTGATCGGATTGACGTCGGCGGCGCCGTTGATGCGCACCTGGATGCGCTCTGCCAGGGTGTCGACGGTGGTCGACAGCCACGAGGGCTTCTCGTCCTCGGACACCGCCTCGCCACCCCACTCCGGGGCCTTCTCGGCCAGCACGTCGTTCAGCGCGATCGGTTCGCCGAAGTTCACCACCACCTGGCCGTAATTCTGCTTGAGCACCTTGGGGATGCCCCACAGCAGCTGCCAGATCGATTCCTTTTCCTTCGGCCGCCCGGACAGTTCATCCAGGTAGCTGCCACCTTCCATCAGCTTCTCGTAGCCGATGTAGATGGGCTGGAACAGCACCGGTTTGCGCGGCTGGCGCAGGAACGCGCGCAGGGTCATCGAGATCATGCCGCCCTTGGGCTGCAGCAGGCGGCCGGTACGCGAGCGCCCGCCCTCGACGAAGTACTCGATGGAATAGCCGCCTGCGACCAGCTGCGCGACGTACTCGCTGAGCACCGCCGAGTACAGCGCGTTGCCACGGATCGAGCGGCGGATGAAGAACGCACCGCCCTTGCGCAGCAGGGTGCCGACCACCGGCAGGTTCAGGTTGATGCCGGCCACGATGTGCGGCGGCACGATGCCACGGTCGTACAGCAGGTAGGACAGCAGCAGGTAGTCCATGTGGCTGCGGTGGCTGGGCACGTAGACCACTTCGTGGCCCGGTGCGGCGGCCTTGAACTTGTCCAGGTGGTGCACCAGCACGCCGGCGTAGATGCGGTTCCACACGTGGCTGAGCATGAAGCTTGCCGAGCGCACCACCGGGCTGGAATAGTCCGCGGCGATTTCCCAGGCGTAGGCGTGCGCCTTCTTCCAGGCATCGCTGGTTTTGCTGTTGTCGCGCTTGGCCTGGGAGGCGATCGCCTCACGCACCGTCTCGGCGGCCAGCACCTGGTCCACCAGCAGGCGCCGGGTCGACAGGTCAGGACCGATCACCGACTCGCGGATGCGGCGGAAATGGGTACGCAGTACGCGCTGCAGCTTGCGCACCGTACGCTCGGGCTCCAGGCCCTCGTCGATGGTCGAGCGCAGCGAGATCGGCGGTGCGAAGCGGACGATGGTGTTGCGGCCGTTCAGCAGCAGGCCGAGCAGGCGGCGGAAACGGCCGACCAGCGCCCAGTTTTCCGAGAACAGCACGGCGAACCAGCCGCTCTGCTTGTCCGGGGCGCGACCGACGAAGATCGATACCGGCACCAGGTGCACGTCCAGATCGTCGCGCACGCGATGGGCCTGCAGGACCTTGGCCAGCGAATCGGAATGGGTCTTGGCGCCGCGCTGTTCGGGAATCAGCGAGTTGCTGGAGCTGCGGCGCGACAGCGCCAGGTAAGCGCGCTTGCGGCCGGTGGGGTCACCCGCCAGCGGCACCAGCGGCGACGGCAGGCCTGCCTGGCGGCAGGCCTTGTCCAGGATCAGTGCGTTGGACAGGCCGTAGTCTTCCAGCACGTACATGACCGGGCGGCCATCGTTGTACTGGCCCGGGTCTTCCGGCTCGATCTTCAGCGACAGCCAGGGTTCCACCAGACGCCCGAGCAGGCGCGCCCACAGCGGGCGGCGACCGGCAGGACGCGCGTGCACAGGCGTCGCCGCTGGCGGCGTGCCGGCGTCGGTCGAGGGGGACGCAGGCGCCGTGTCGGCGGGCGTCGGCTGGGATTCTTCGCCGGGGAACGGCAGCGGGTTCTGTTTCGACATCGACGTCATTATGGCTTAGCCGATGGCGTTGCCGCTTCCCCATCGGTTGCGGGGGCGGGCACAGGGTCCGGAGCAGCGGCGGCGCGGGCGGCATCGGCCTGGCGCAACAGGGCGTCGGTATCGGCCAGGGTGCGGGTCAGGTACCAGTGGCCCTCGCGCCGGCTCAGCGGCACCTGCACGGTCATTGCGCGGCCGGCAAGCTCGTACTGCAGGCGCACCAGGGCGTTGTCCCCTTCCACCGACAACAGCTCGCCGCGCACGCTGCGCAGCGCCTCGTCCACGCCCAGCCCGTAGCTGGCCAGCACAGCCTTGACCGTGTGGATGAACGGCGCCAGCTGCTGCAGGCTGCCTTCCATCCCCGCAGCTTGCAGGCCGGCGTCGTCCTGGAAGCCGACCTGGGCCGCGGCACCGACGAGCGCGGCGATGCTGCTGCGGGCCCTGGCGCGGTCGCTGATCGGCGCGTCCTGGGCCCACGCGGCCAGGGTCTGCACCAGCTGGATGTAATGCGCCTGCTGGCCAGGCGTGTAGCCCTTCTGGTGCCGCAGGTACTGCACACCGAAGTTGCCCATCGACTGCGCGGCCTGGCGCACGGCGCGGGCCTGGCCGGCCAGCTGGCGGTCAAAACTGTGCTGCAGCTGCACGGTGGCGCCGGGCTCGCGCAGCGCCGCCAGCATCGGCAGCAGCTGGTCGCCGAGCGGCAGTCCGGTCAGCGGCCACTGGCTGTGGCCATCGGCCCAGGCCTGCTGCAGGCGCTGGTACTGGCTGGGCGGCACCGACAGTTTTGCGTAGCCGACCAGGTCGTCCTCGGCCAGCCGTTGCGCCATCGCCTGTACGGCGGCGACAGGTTCGGCCGGCGCGGCGGCCGGATCACTGCCGGATTCACGGCACGCGGCGATGGCCAGCAGCAGCATGGCCGCCAACCCCCATCCCCGCGCAGACCTTCCTCGCACTACCACGCTCATGCAATCGGACTCCCCGGACCGGTCCGCATCTTGCGGCCTGCGACATGACAGCGGCAAGCCGGGGCGTCACGGTTTCCGCCATGGCCTGCGCTGCGCGGTGGATTCACGACATGCGCCGACGGGTCCTGCCCGCACCGGACGGACAAAAAAAAGAGCCCGGATCACAGGGATCGCAGACTCTTCAAACCGGCGCAAGGCCGGTGGACAGTGTTGTGGCGCATGTCCGGCCCGAAGACCGGATGGCGGCGATCCTACGCTGCCCGCAAAGTTAACGCAACACATGACAAAACATCACTCAACCCATTGATTTCATTGAATCAATCGCGTTTCCAGACCGCTTCTATGAAATCTACGGCATGTTTTTCGGCGATTCGGGCATAAACGCCGGGATACCCGGCCAGCGCGCAGCCTTCGCCCCAGCTGACGACACCGAACTGGGTCCAGCCCTCGCGCAGGCGCAGCAGCAGCGGACCGCCGGAATCGCCCTGGCAGCTGTCGACCCCCTCGCGGCCGGCGCAGATGACCTTGCCGCGTGCCAACTCGCCTGCATACGCCTGCTGGCACTCGGCGAAGGGCACAAACGGGGTCTGCACCGTCTGCAGCTGGGTGGGATAGAGCCGCCCGTCGGTGATATCGGTGTCGCCCCAGCCGATCACCGTGAACTGCCTGCCGGGCTTCAGATAGCTGGCATCGGGCCGCAACCGCAGCGCCACCGGCTGCGCATCGGCCAACGGCGTACCCAGATGGATCAGGGCGACGTCATGCTCCAGCGAATTGCCGCTGTTGAACGCCGGATGCATGTGGATGGCCGTGACGTTGGATGCGCGTGCCGACGGTTCGGTCGACAGCGCAGTGACGCCACCCAGCACGGCCAGATCAGCGGGGCGATCGCCGTCCACGCAGTGCGAGGCCGTCAGCACCCATGAGGGGGAAATCAGCGTGCCGCCACACCAGTGGCGACCGTGGTCACTGTCACCGAACGACAGGCGCTGGATGCTGACCATGAACGGGTAGTCGCCGGGCCTGGCAGCCTCGCCGCCGATGATGCGCGGCGCTTCGCGGGGCTGGGGTGCCGCCGCAGCGGGAAAGACGATGGCGGCGGCCAACAGGCTGGCGAACAGCAAAGAGGGGCTGCGATACATATCCGTGTATTCCTCTGTCGATGGTTGGAACCGGCACGGCCGCGGTCCGTGCTGGTGCATCGAGTGATAGAGGCCGCTCCAACCGCGCAGCGCGATGTGGCGCACAGTTTCCCGGGCTGGGGTCGGGTGCGTCAGGGCAACAGGCACAAATGCGAACGCCATCCCGCATTCGGCGGGATGGCGTTCGTAGTGCCAGCGTGACCGCCGTCGGAGCGGGGATCAGCGCGCGGCCAAAGCCGTCGCGATTTCCTGCTGGATCGCCCGTGCTGCGGCCTGCGGATCGGTCGCCAGGCGGATCGGACGACCGACCACGATGGCATCGGCGCCATCGGCAAACGCCTGCGCCACCCCCACGGTGCGCTTCTGGTCATCGCCGACCGGACCACCGGGGCGGATGCCCGGGCAGACGATCGAGAAACCGGCGCCGGTCGCGGCACGGATCGGACCCGCTTCCTGGCCGGAAGCGATCACGCCGTCGATGCCCGCAGCCTGTGCGGCCAGCGCGCGCTCGACCACGACCTCCACCGGCTCGCGGTCGATGCCCATCTGCGCCAGGTCCGGGCGGCCCATCGAGGTCAGCACGGTCACCGCCAACAAGCGCATGTCGCCGCCGTTGGCGGCCGCGCAGGCCTCCATCATCGCCGGGTGCCAGCCGTGGATGGTGGCGTAGCTGACCGGCCACTGCGCCAGGCGCTTGATCACCGCCGCGGCGGTGGCGGGGATATCGAAGAACTTCAGGTCGACGAACACCCGCTTGTCGCGGCGCGCCAGTTCGTCCAGTACCTGGAAGTACTCACCGGAGGCGAGCAGTTCCATGCCGATCTTGTAGAACGCCACGCTGTCACCAAGGCGGTCGACCCACTCCAGCGCCTGCACGCGGTCAGGCACGTCCAGCGCGAAGATCAGACGCTCGTCGTCACGCAGCGGCAGCGGGGCGCGGCTCACGGCGCGTAGTCCAGCGCGGCACGCTTGGCGTCGTGGCGGGCCTGGCGCGACTGCGCGTAATCGTTGTTGAACTGCGCCGGCTCGAAGCCGCCGTAGGTCGGGTTGGGCAGCATCCACCAGCGCTCGCCGAACCAGTCGTGGTACTGCTGCAGCAGCGCGTCGCGGCCATCATTGGTGTTGGCGGTCACTTCCACGAAGTCACCCAGCTGGTCGCCGAACTGCATCAGCACACGGTACTTCTGGCCGGCCAGGCGGCGGCGGCAGTTCTTCTCGCTGCCGGCCTGCTCGCAGCCTTCGACCACGGTGCCCAAGCCGAGGAACACGCTGTCATCGGCCACCGGCAGGCCCTGCTCGCGCAGGTTGGCCAGGGTCGCGTCCTTCAGGTGCACGGCGCGGTTGGAGATGTACAGCAGGGTCACGCCCTTGGCGTTGGCCGCCTTGGCGAAATCGACCACGCCGGGAATGGCCTTGGCCTTCTTTTCGGCAACCCACTGGTCCCAGCTGAGTTCGTCGTATTCCTTGCCGTCACGCACCAGGCGCGCCTGGTAAGGCGAGTTGTCCAGCACGGTCTCATCCACGTCCAGCACCACGGCCGGCTTCAGGCCCTTGGCCTCGTTGCCGCGCTCTTCCGGCACCAGCGCATCCCAGTGGGCTTCCTTCAGCGCGACGTCCAGGTGGTCGGCGGCCGCGCGGTAGGTCTGCTCGGTGATCGCCTTGTATTCCTGCGCGCGCTGCATCCACAGCACGGCATTGAGGTTGTCGTTGGCGGTCGCGTCAAGCGCGCCGTCGGCCTTGGCGGCAGCGGCCGGCGCTTGCGGGGTGGCGGCTTCGGCAGGCGCTTCCACGCGCTTGCAGGCGGACAGGCCCAGCGCCGCGGTGGCGAGCAGGGTCAAAGACAGGGACACAGGACGACGCATGGATTCACCGGCAATCAGATATACCGGCCCATTTTACCGGCAAAGGCACCGCCGGGACGGCTATGCTTGGTGGTTGACCTGTTGTCTTCCGGAAGCCGCCATGACCGATCCTGCCCAGACCCCCGACGTTCCGCTGCTGGATGCCGTACAGGCCCGCCTGCTGGGCTGCCTGGTGGAGAAGGAAGCCACCACCCCGGACACCTACCCACTGACGGTCAACGCCGCGCAATCGGCCGCCAACCAGAAGACCGCCCGCGAGCCGGTGATGAACGTGAGCGCCGGCAGCGTGGAGCATGCGCTGCGCCAGCTGGAGACCCTGGGCCTGGCCCGCCAGCACTTCTCCTCGCGCGCCGACCGCTACGAGCACCGCCTGCAGAGCGCGCTGGACCTGACCCGGCAGCAGACCGTGCTGCTGGCCCTGCTGCTGCTGCGCGGGCCGCAGACCCTGGGCGAACTGGTCACCCGTGCCGAGCGCCTGCATCGCTTCGCCGATACCGACGAAGCCCGCCACGCGATCGAACGCCTGCAGCAGCGTGCCCTGCTGGTGGTGCTGCCGCGCGTCAGCGGCCAGCGCGAGGACCGCTACATGCACCTGCTGTGCGGTGAAGTGGACGGCGCGGCGTTGGCAGCGAAGTACGCCAGCAGTGGCGGCAGTGCCGAGTCGGCCGAGCCCGGCCTGGCCGAACGCGTGGCCCAGCTGGAAGCGGCCGTGGCCGAGCTGCAGGCCCAGCTGGCGGAACTGCGCGGCGGCTGAGGCGGTGGGTGCCGACCGTTGGTCGGCACGGTGGGACAAGGTCGGTGCGCACCACCAGGGGCCCCCCCCCC
>NZ_JBSPUD010000009.1:93061-146993 GCF_056861525.1 Stenotrophomonas sp. 82F1 | reverse complement strand
GCCGGGGGGGGCGGCGGGGTGCCCCTGTTGCGCCCCCCCCCGGGGGCCCCCCCCACCACGATCAAACCTCGGCCGCGCCGAGCGTGGCGTATAGGCGGCTGGGGCTGTCGATGCCCGGCAGCTGGATGACCCCGCGCTCGTGCATGCCCAGGCCCAGCAGCACCTTTGCCGAGGCGACGTTGTCCAGATCGGTGATGCCGTAGAGATCCTGCAGGCCCAGCACCGTGCGCGCGTGATTGAACACCGCCCGCGCCGCCTCGCTGGCATAGCCCTGCCCGACGAATTCCGACAGCACCGCGTAGCCGATATCCGGCGCCGGCAACCCATCCCGCCGCACCAGCCCGGCGTTGCCCAGCCACGCACCATCGGACAGCCGCTCGATCGCATACATGCCGAAGCCATTCAACGCATAGCTGTGCAGCACCCGCAGGGCGATGTACTCGCGCGCCTGCGCTTCGTCGCGCACATTGCGGTCACCGATGAACCGCACGAAGCCCGGATCATTGAGCAGGGCCAGCATCGGTGCCGCATCACGGTCCGGTTCAATGGCCCGCAGACGCAGGCGCTCGCTTTCAATCGGGTGCACGGACAAACCTCCAGCCAGAAGCTCCGATTGTGCCTCAGCCCCCGGCTGTTGCCGTGGCCTTTGATCTTCTTTTTCTTTTCCGTGGCTGACGCGCACGGAACCTGTCCAAGGCCGGGTAGATGGGTTGCGCAGGGGCGTGAGCCGCATGGATGCGGCGACCGAGCTTACAGGGACGTACTTGCAGCGTCCCCTGCGCAGCCCATCTACCCGGCCAAGCACACATGCACCGCGAACGGCCACGAGGGGCTGCGCCGTTCGCCGGTCAATCGAACAACGCCTCGATCGCCGCCAACCCCGCCGTCGCCCGTTCCTTCTTCCGCGCCGCATCCGCCACCGGATCCGCGCCATCGCGCTGGATCTCCTCGGCCGGAATCTCGTCGAAGAAGCGGCTCGGCTTCAACCGCACGTGCTCGCCGAACTTGCGGGTCAGCTTGCTGTAGCTCATCCACAGCTGGATCTTGGCGCGGGTGATGCCCACGTACAGCAGGCGCCGCTCTTCCTGCAGATTGCCCTCGTCCAGGCTGACCTGGTGCGGCAGCACGCCATCCTCGCAGCCGACGATGAACACGTACGGGAATTCAAGGCCCTTGGAGGCGTGCATGGTCATCATCCGCACCTGGTTGCCACCCTCGTCCTTGTCACTGCGCGACAACAGCGCCAGCTGGCCGGCCAGATCGGCAGCAGTGGCGCCACGCGGGCCACCCTCGAACCACTGCGCCAGCTCTTCGATGTTGTTGGCACGACGCTGGTAGCTGGCTTCTTCCTTGGCCTGCTGGCGCAGCTCGCTGAGCAGGCCCGATTCCTTGGCCACCTTGCGGATCATGTCGCCGGAGCTGATCTGTCGCGTCTGCGCACGCAGGTCACGCAGGATGTCGGTGAAGCGCGCCAGGCTGTTGGCCGCGCGCGGTGGCAGCTGCTGCAGCGCGCCGATCGCTTCGGCGGCCTGCGCCATCGGCATGTCCTTTTCCGAGGCCAGTTCGGCCAGCTTGGCCAGGGTGCCGGCGCCGACCTCGCGCTTGGGCGACTGCACCGCACGCAGGAAGGCGGTGTCATCGTCCGGGTTCACCAGCAGCCGCAGCCACGCCAGCGTGTCCTTCACTTCCTGGCGCTCCAGGAACATCGTGCCGCCGGTCAGGTGGTAGGGGATACGCAGCAGCTGCATCGCCTTTTCCAGCGGACGCGACTGGAAGTTGCCGCGGAACAGGATGCAGAAATCGCTCCACGGCACGTTGCGCGTCTGCGCCACGAACGCAATCTCGGCGGCGACTTTCTCGGCCTCGTGTTCGCTGTTGCGGCACTCCCACACGCGGATGCGCTCGCCATCGGCCTGGTCGCTCCACAGCTTCTTCAGGTGTTCGTGCGGATTGTTGGCGATCAGCGCATTGGCCGCGCGCAGGACGCGGTTGGAACACCGGTAGTTCTGCTCCAGCTTGATGATTTCCAGGGCCGGGTAATCGCGCCCCATCTGCTGCAGGTTTTCCGGGTTGGCGCCACGCCAGGCGTAGATCGACTGGTCGTCATCGCCCACGCAGGTGAAGTTGCCCTTGTCACCGGCCAGCTGCTTGAGCAGGCGGTACTGGGCATCGTTGGTGTCCTGGCATTCGTCGACCAGCAGGTAGCCGATGCGTTCGCGCCAGGCCAGCGCGATGTCCGGGTTCTCTTCCAGGATCTGCACCGGCAGCCGGATCAGGTCATCGAAATCGACGGCGTTGAACGCGCTCAGGCGCAACTGGTAGCGCTCGTAGATGCCGGCCGCTTCCTTTTCACGATTGCTGCGCGCAGCGGCCATCGCCTGCTCCGGCGACAGTCCGGCGTTCTTGGCGCGCGACACCAGGTTCTTCATGTCCTCGATGTCGTCGGGCTTGGCGCCGTACATCAGGTCCTTGATCTGCGCGGCCGCGTCATCGGCATCGAAGATCGAGAAACCGCGCTTGAGCCCGACCGCGGCATGCTCGATCTGCAGGAATTTCAGGCCCAGCGCATGGAAGGTGCAGATGGTCACTTCATCGGCATCCTGCTCGCGCAGGCGTTTGGCCACGCGCTCGCGCATTTCCTTGGCCGACTTGTTGGTGAAGGTGATCGCGGCGATGCGCTTGGCCGGGTAGCGGCCACAGCCGATCAGGTGGGCGATCTTCTCCACGATCACGCGCGTCTTGCCACTGCCGGCGCCGGCGAGCACCAGCAGCGGTCCTTCGATGTGGAGGACGGCGGCAGCTTGGGGGGGATTGAGACCGTGCATTGGGTGGGGATTGTAGCGGGCGTTGATGGCAGCCACAGCCGCCGGCCGGTGGGCTTGCTGAACGGCTTCGGCCGGTGCCGGGTGGCGTCGTACAATCGGCCGATGGCCAAGCTCTATTTCTACTATTCGGCGATGAACGCCGGCAAGACCACCACCCTGCTGCAGAGCGCGCACAACTACCGCGAGCGCGGCATGCGCGTGGCGATCCTGACCCCGCGCCTGGACGACCGTGCCGGCGCGGGCGTGGTCGCCTCGCGGATCGGCCTGCGCGCCGACGGCATGGCCTTCGAACGCGACACCGACCTGCAGCAGTGGGTCACGCAGGATCTGCAGGCCAACGGGCCGCTGGGCTGCGTGCTGGTGGACGAGGCACAGTTCCTCAGCCGCAGTCAGGTCTGGCAGCTCAGCGAGGTGGTCGACCAGTTGCGCATCCCGGTGCTGTGCTATGGCCTGCGCACCGATTTCCGCGGCGAGTTGTTCGAGGGCAGCCAGTACCTGCTGGCCTGGGCCGACGAGATGCAGGAGATCAAGACGATCTGCCACAGCGGCAAGAAGGCGACCATGACCGTGCGCGTGGACGAGCACGGCCATGCCGTGCAGGACGGCCCGCAGGTGGAGATCGGCGGCAACGAGCGCTACGTCTCGGTCAGCCGCGCCGAGTTCAAGAAGATCACCCGGGGCGAGGGCCGTATCGATCCGGCGCAGGCACCGCTGCCGCTGTAGGGCGTGACGTCCAGCCGTTTACAAGTAGACGGCTACGTGCCTAGGCTGCGGCAACGTCTGCTGCCGAACTGGATGTCCGCCATGCGTTCCGCCCTGCTGTTGATGCCGCTGTTGTTGCTGCCTGTACTTGCCGTCGCCTCCGGCCAGGCGCCCGCCGCTCCGCTGGATGATGCCGCACTGCTGGGCGCCGGATTTCTGGACGGACATCCAGACATGAAATTCCGGCAGTGGGGCATGGATGCGCTGCACCGCGGCGATGCCGAAGCGGCGATGGACAACTTCCGCAAGGCGGCCCGCTATGCCGACAAGCCTGCGCAGGGCCTGCTGGGCGAGATGTACTGGTACGGTGTCAAACGTGCTGCCGACCCGGTCATGGCCTTTGCGTGGATGGATGTCGCAGCCGAGCGCGGATACCCGTTGATGCTCGAGCTGCGCGACAAGTACTGGGCAGCGCTGCCGTTGGAGCAGCACGATATCGCGCGTGCGCAGGCGCTGCGGCTGCGCGATGAGTACGGCGATGCGGCGGCTCGCCCACGCCTGGCCGCGGAACTGCAGCGGGGCAAGCGTGCGATGACGGGGAGCCGGACCGGCTCGTTGTCCAACAACGTGGACATCGTCTACATGGATGGAGGCGTAAGCCGAACCATCAAAGCCGATCGCCTCTACGATCCCACGTACTGGGATCCAGACCGGTATCAGCGGTGGCAAGACGAGAACTGGATGAAGATCCGTCGCGGCACCGTGGAAGTCGGCCTGCCGACCCAGACGCCACCTCCAGCGCCCATCGACGGCAAGCCGTGACCCAGCGGTGCCGGCGGCCAGCCGGCACCCTGCATCCACTCAGTACAGCGTGCGCTCCGGCGCACCGGCCGGCGGCGGGGTGTACTGGTACAGCCAGGTTTCGGTGAGGGTCTTGCCGCCACTGCGCAGGTACAGGCGGATGTCGATCTGATCGGTGCTGCCCTCCGGCGGCACCAGGTCGAACATCGCGCGGTAGCCCTTGATCTCGCGCAACGGCCGCGCCGAGACGATCTCCACCCGGCCACGGCTGGTTTCGACAACCGCTTCGACGTCGGCCTTGTCGATCAGGCCGGCCAGTTCGCCGCCTTCGAAGTCCACCGCGAAACGCCACGAGAAATACTCCCGCTTCTTGCCGATCACCCCGCCCAGGCCGGTGCGGCTGGCCACGCAGTGGGCCAGCGGCGTATGCGCCGGCGGCTGTGCGCCCCAGTACAGCCGGTAGCCGACCAGCAGTTCCTGGCCCGGTTGCGGCTTTTCCTTCGGGTTCCAGAAGGCCACGATGTTGTCGAAGGTTTCATCGACAGTGGGAATCTCCACCAGCTGCACCGAGCCCTCGCCCCAGTCGCCCTTCGGCTCCACCCACAGGCACGGGCGCTTCTCATAGAACACGCCGTCGTCCTGGTAGTGATCGAAGTTGCGGTCACGCTGCAGCAGGCCAAAGCCACGCGGATTGCGGTCGACGAACATGTTGAAGCGCAGGTTGCGCGGGTTCAGCAGCGGCCGCCAGATCCATTCGCCAGCGCCGGTCCACAACGACAGGCCGTCGGTATCGTGGATCTCCGGGCGCCAGTCCCAGCCCATGCGGCGGTCGTTCTCGCCTACCTGGTACATGCTGGTGCAGGGCGCGATGCCGAGGCGTTCGATCGCCTTGCGCGGGTACAGCGCGCTGTCGATGTCCATCAGCAGCACGTCGCCGTTGGTGACGGCGAAGCGGTAGGCACCGGCCACGCTGGGCGAATCCAGCAGCGCGTAGACGATGATGGTGTCCGAGTCGGCCGCAGGTTGTTCCAGGTAATAGGCGATGAAGTCCGGGAATTCCTCCGGCTTGCCCATGCCGGTGTCGATGGCCAGGCCGCGCGCGGACTGGCCGTACTGGCCTTCCTTGCCCACGGCGCGGAAGTAGCTGGCCCCCAAGAACGCGGCGAAATCGCGGTCGGTGTCCTTGCGCGTGTTCAGTCGGAACCCGGCAAAGCCGAGGTCGGCCGGCAGCTCGCCGTTCTTCAACCCGCTCTTGCCGTAGTTGAACGCAGCGCCGTCATAGGCCAGTTCCTGCGCCTTGCCGTCGACCACGTCGTACATGCGCACCGGCGAATGGAAGTACAGGCCCAGATGGAAGAACTTGGCCTGGAATTTTCCCGGCTGGTCGGCCCACAGGGCATGGTCCTGGCGGTAGCCGATCGACTGGTACTGATCCCAGTCCAGCGCCTCCAGCTTGCCCGGCAGCACCCGCTTGTGGCTCTGGTACGGCGCCTGTGCCAGCGCGCGCGCCTGGCCCTTCAGGGTGGCGAAATCGAACGGCTGCGGCTGGCCAAGCCGGCGCAGCCCAAGCTGGCCACTCTTGCTGGCCGCGCAGGCCGGCAGTGACGGCAGGCCGAAGGCGGCCAGGGCCAGGGAGGCATTGCGGATGAAGTCGCGTCGTTGCATGCAGGCGCGGGAGCAAAGGGAAGGTCGGCCATCATAGGCAGACAAACGTTAACGGGCAGCGGTGGAATCGATGCGCTGTTCAGCCTGTGCCAATGCCGCGATGCGCGCATCGAGCTCCTGCAGGGCCGGCGCCTGTGGCCCGCGCTGGGCCAGCAGCAGCTGCCGTGCCTCGGCCAGCACGCTGCGGGCCTGTGCGGTCTGGCCGGCCTCCTGCAGGGCCTGCCCCTGCGCCAGCAGTGCCTGCGGCAGCAAGGCGACGTGGTCCGGCTGGCGCCAGATCGCCACCGCACGGGCGTAGTGCGCCGCCGCTGCCGAGGGGTCGTCGCTGGCGCTGGCCCACTTGCCGAGGGCGAACTCGCCGTAGCCGATCTCACGATGGTCCGGGCCCAGGGCGCCGAGCAGCTGTGCCTGCACCTGCCGCAGTTCCTGGCCGGCCAGCGTGCGCTGGCCGCGCTGCAGGGCCAGCAGCGCGCGTGCGCGGCGTACCACCAGCGCCTCCGGGTGGCGCGGTCCCCATGCATCCTGCGCTGCCTGCCAGGCCAGCTCCAGCTCGGCCGCTGCCGCCTTGGTGTCGCCCTGGCGGGCCAGCACATCGCCCAGTTGCCGGTGCAGGCTGATCACCTGCGGGCTGCTGGCGTCGGCGCGCTGGCCGAGCAGGGCCAGCGCCTGCCGGTACCCGGCCAGCGCGCCCGGCAGGCGCCCGGCGGTGGCGTCCAGCGCGGCCAGATCGGCCAGTGATTCAGCACGCCCGAAGCGCTCGACCATCCCCTGGTGGCGCAGCGCCAGCGCCTGCTGGAACGAGCGGCGCGCCGCCTCGGCGTCACCCAGCTGGGCCTGGCACCGCCCCAGCTGGCTGTGGAATTCGGCCACGGCCGCCGGCAAGGCCGCCGCCTCGCTGGCCGCCAGCGGTTGCAGCGGCTGCAGGTGCGCCAGGCACTCGCGCGCGCGGCCGAGCATGCGCAACGCGCGCCCGCGCTGGGTCACCGCCTCGATCTGCAGCGCTGGCGGCACCTCGCCCACCGCCTGCAGCAGCCGGCGCTGCTGGTCCAGCGTCTGCAGCGCCAGCTGGTAATCGCCCAGGCCGATGCGCAGGCGGCCGATCACCCCCTGCAGCTCGGCCAGCGCCAGCGGCTGGTCGGCGAGTTCGGCTTCGCCCCGTTGCTGGCCGGTGGCCAGCAGCTGCGGCACGTCGAAATGGCCGTGGCGCTGGCTGGCCGCCTTGTCGAACAGGCCGACGGTGAAATCCTGCATGGCCTGCGCACGCGCCATTTCCACCCGCGCCTGGCGCGCCTGCCACAGGGCGATGGACGTGGTCAGCAGCAGCGCCAACACCGACAGCGTCGCCAAGGCCACGCCCCAGCGATGGCGGCCAATGTACTTGCGTACCCGGTACCCCACGCCCGGCGGTCGCGCCTGGATCGGCTGCCCCTGCAGGTAGCGGCGCAGGTCGCCGGCCAGCGCTTCGGCCGAGCTGTAGCGCTGCTGCGGATCCTTCTGCAGGGCCTTTTCCAACAGCACGTCCAGATCACCCCGCAATCGCTTCGCCTGCCGCTGCAGGGCGCGTTTCGGCGCTCCGGGCTCGGCGGCCAGCCGTTGCAGCAGCGCCGAGGCACGTGGCGCCTGCACATCCAGGATCGAGCGCTCCCATTCCGCGTCGCTGTGCCGGCGCAGACGATAGGGCTTGTGCCCGGTGACCACCTCGAACAGCACCACGCCCAGCGAATAGACGTCGGTCAGGGTCGTCACCGCCTCGCCCCGCACCTGTTCCGGCGCGGCGTAGTGCAGGGTGAAAGCGCGGATTTCGGTGGCCGGATGGGCCGCGTTCGGATCGTCGTGGTCGAGCAGCTTGGCGATGCCGAAGTCGAGCAGTTTCACCGTGCCATCGGCGCGTACCAGGATGTTGGAGGGCTTCAGGTCGCGGTGCACCACCAGGTTCGCATGCGCATGGCTGACCACCGCGCAGACCTGCAGCATCAGCTGCAGACGCGCTTCCAGCGGCGGTTGCAGGCGCCGGCAGTAGTCACTGATCGGCTCGCCTTCCACGTAATCCAGCGCCAGGTAGGGCTGCCCGTGCTGGTCCACCCCGGCGTCCAGCAGTTGTGCCAGATGCGGGTGCTGCAGGCGGGCCAGGATCTGCCGCTCGCGGCCGAAGCGTTGACGCAGGCCGGGATCGGCGACGCCACTGCGCAGCAGCTTCAGTGCGACCTGGCGCTGGTACAGGCCATCGCAGCGCTCGGCCAGCCAGACCTCGCCCATGCCACCTTCACCGAGCGGGTGCAGCAGCCGATAGGGCCCGACCTCGCTGCCGGCGCGGCCCGGCGGTGTGGCGGTCCACAGCGGCTGGGCCATGAACTCGTGGCTGTCGGCTTCCTGCTGCAGCAGGTGTTCCAGCTCGCGGCCCAGCGTCGGGTCCTGCGCGCTCAAGCGCTGCAGGCGCAGCTGGCGGGCGGCGGGTGCCAGCTCCAGCAGCTGGTCCAGCCAGGACGACAATTGCTGCCAGCGGGCGGTATCCATGAGTGGGTGGCGGCGACTCAGTCGCTGCGCATCGCGGCCAGCAGGAACAGCCGTGCTTTCTGCCAGTCACGGCGGATGCTGCGTTCCGAGCGCTGGCTAAGCTCGGCGATCTCCAGCTCCGACAGCCCGGCGAAATAGCGCAGTTCCACCACCTTGGCCAGGTGCGCATCGACGGCCTGCAGGCGTTCCAACGCCACGTCCAGGGCCAGCAGATCCTCGTCCAGGCGTATGCCGCTGCTGCTGTTCTCGGGAATCTCGGCCACCCGCTTGAGGTCGCCACCGCGCTTGCGCGCCAGGCGGTTGCGCGCGTAATCGACGACCACGCTGCGCATCGACGATGCGGCGTAGGCGAAGAAGTGCGAACGGTCCTCGAAACGCGCCGCACCGCGGCTGCCCAACAGCTTCAGGTAAGACTCGTGGACCAGCGAGGTCGCATCCAGGGTGCGCCCCTGCTGCCCGGCCAACTGCCGCCGGGCCATGCTGTGCAGCTCCTGGTACAGGGTGGTCAGCACGCGGTCGAGCGCGGCACGGTCGCCGCCGCGCGCAGCATCCAGCCAGACAGTGATATCCGGGCCTTCGTCCATCGCCAACGCTCCCCCGCAGCGGATGTCGGCTGGACTATAGCGCTGCGCGTGTGCAGCGCATGAAGACGTTCAGCGCTGGCAGCGGCTGCACCACACGCTTGCGCGCTGGCCGATCATCGCGTGCTTGAGCGGGCGGCCGCAGCTGGGGCACGGCAGGCCATCGCGGCCATACACCAGCAGCTCCTGCTCGAAGTAGCCCGGCGCGCCGTCGGGGCTGATGAAATCACGCAGGGTGGTGCCACCACGGGTGATGGCGTAGTCCAGCGTTTCCTTCACTGCCGTGGCCAGCCGCCGGTAGCGCTCGCGGGTGACCTTGCCGGCCTCGCGCAGCGGGCTGATGCCGGCCTTGAACAGGCTTTCGGCGGCGTAGATGTTGCCCACGCCGACCACCACCGCCTGGTCCATCAGGAAGGTTTTCACCGGCGCGCTGCGGCCCCGGCTGCGGGCGAACAGGTAGTCGCCGTCGAAGGCTTCATCCAGCGGTTCCGGGCCCAGCCCCTGCAGCAACGGATGGATCTCGCCGGCCGGCTGCCAGAGCAGGCTGCCGAAACGGCGCGGGTCGTTGAAACGCAGCAGGCGGCCGTTGTCCAGGCTGATATCCACATGGTCGTGGGCGCGCAGCGGGGTGTCGCCGGGCAACACGCGCAGGCTGCCGGACATGCCCAGGTGCAGCACGGCGCTGCCGATGGCGGTGTCCAGCAGCAGGTACTTGGCGCGGCGGCGCACGTCTTCGATGCGCTGGCCGGGCAGCAGCTCGGCCACTTCCGGCGGGATCGGCCAGCGCAGGTCGGCGCGGCGCAGGATCACCCCATGCACGCGGCGGCCCTGCAGGTGCGGCGCCAGGCCGCGGCGGGTGGTTTCTACTTCGGGCAGTTCGGGCATGGCACGATTCTATGCCCGCTCAGCGTGGTGGTGCAGCCAGTTCGCGCGCATCCAGGAACCCATCGCCGTTGGCGTCCTGCTTGTGGAAGCGCTGCACGATCGTCTGCCGCTGCTGTTCGCGGGTGATGGCCCTGCCCTTGCCACCGGGCAGCTCATCTGCGCTCAGCACGCCATCGCCGTTGCGATCCATGCGATCGAAGGCGTACAGCATCCACTGCAGGTACTCGGCTTCACTGACCTTGCCGTCGCCGTCGCTGTCCATGCGCTGCAGGTAGCTGGCGGTGTCGCTGACCTGGGCCCGCACGGCAGGCGCCCACACTGCGACCAGCAGCAACACCGTCAGCGCAGCCCTCATCCGCCCACCAGGGTGTAACCCTTCAGTCGCGCGGCATAGGCCTGCAGCGCGGCGATGCCGCTTTCCTCGGCCTCGCGGCACCAGGCCTGCAATTGACGCAGGCGCTCGGCGGCATCGTGGCCACGCGCTTCCAGCAGCGTTGCCAGGCGCGCTCGGTATTCCACCAGGGTACGGATGCGCGGGCGCTGGGCGACCCATTCGCTGAGCTGCGCGCGGCTGTCCGGCTTCAACCAGCGGCCGTCGTTGACCAGGCCACGGCGCAGCCGGCGCGGCAGCAACCGGCGTAGCTTGGCACCGGCGTACCGTGCTTCCTCGCGCAATGCCGGCATGAACACGTTGCGCTGGTAGTCGGTCATCGCCTGGAAACGATGCGACAACAGGGCTTTCAGCGTGTCGGCGTCGGGCACGGCGATGTTCGGGCGCACGTCCATCGCCGGCGCCACCCGCAATACCTTGGCCAGGCGCAGGGCCTGCAGCAGGCGGATCGCGCTCCAGCCGATGTCGAACTCCCAGCGCCGCATCGCAAAGCGCGCCGAGCTGGGGAACGCATGGTGGTTGTTGTGCAGTTCCTCGCCGCCAATCCAGAACGCCCACGGCGTCAGGTTGGTGGAGGTGTCGGCCGACTCGTAGTTGCGGTAGCCCCACCAGTGGCCCAGGCCATTGACCACGCCGGCGGCCCAGAACGGAATCCACGCCATCTGGATCGCCCACAGGGCGATGCCCGGCAGGCCGAACAGCACCGTGTTGATCGCAAACAGCAGCACCGGGCCGAAGGTGGCATAGGGGGTGTACAGGCGGCGCTCGATGGCGTCGTCCGGCGTGCCGCGACCGTACTGTTCGATGTCCTCGCGCATGCCGCGTGCTTCGCGGTAGAGCTCCACGCCGCGCCAGAACACCTGGCCGATGCCCCGGGTGACCGGGCTGTGCGGGTCGTCCTCGGTTTCCACCTTGGCGTGGTGCTTGCGATGGATCGCCACCCACTCCTTGGTGATCATCGAGGTGGTCAGCCAGGTCCAGAAGCGGAAGAAGTGCGCGACCACCGGGTGGAAGTCCACGCCCCGGTGCGCCTGGCTGCGGTGCAGGTAGAGGGTGACCGAGAAGATCGTGAGCTGGGTGAAGACCAGCAGCACCAGGGCCAGCTGCCACCAGCCCAGGCCCAGCACGCCACCGGTCAGCAGGGACATCAGGGCATCAGGCATGGCGGCTCTCCAGAGCGACACAGGTATGGAAGACATCATGGGCGCTTGCGTTGCAAACTGCACCTTGCACCGCTGGATTGGCAGCGCCATTCCGTGGCTTCGTTCACAGTTGGGGACCCGTGTTGTCGAGCCTTGATCCGCGCATCCGCGCCGTAGACCCTGCCCCATCCGCCGGGGACCTGCCGCCCTTGATCGAACTGGACCGCGCCAGCGTGATGCGCGGCCAGGTGAAGGTCCTGCACGGGCTGAGCCTGCGCATCGCGCAGGGCCAGCACACCGCCCTGATCGGCCCCAATGGCTGTGGCAAGTCCACCTTCATCAAGCTGATCACCCGCGAGCTGTACCCGCTGGCGCAGGCCGACGGCACGGTGGCAGTGAAGGTGCTGGGGCAGAACCGCTGGCAGGTCGACCGCCTGCGTTCGCAGCTGGGCATCGTCACTGGCGACCTCAGCAGCAACCTGGCCGACATGCCGGGGCTGACGGTGGAGCAGGCGGTGCTGTCGGGGTTCTTCGCCAGCTACATGGTGCCGGCCTTCCGCGAGGTCACCGCCGACATGCGCGGGCGGGTCGGCGAGACCCTGGCGATGACCGGTGCGTCGGGCCTGCGTGAGCGTGCCTACGCCGAACTTTCGGCCGGCGAGACCCGCCGCGTGCTGATCGCCCGTGCGCTGGTCAACCGGCCGCAGGCGCTGCTGCTGGATGAACCCTCCACCGGGCTGGACCTGGTGGCCCGCCAGCAGTTGATCGCCACCATGCGCGTGCTGGCCCAGCAGGGCATCACCCTGGTGCTGGTCACCCATCACATCGAGGAAGTGATTCCCGAGATCGAGCGGGTGGTGCTGCTGCGCGACGGCCGCGTGGTGGCCGATGGCGCGCGCGCCGAGCTGCTGCGCGACGAACCGCTGTCGGCCGTGTTCGGCGGCGCGATCACGGTGGTGGAACAGGACGGACGGCTGACCGCCTCCGCGGGGTGATCGACAGCCCCCGGTAGAGCCGAGCCTATGCTCGGCTGCTCGTGGCCGCGGGAACGGCAGCCGAGCATAGGCTCGGCTCTACAGAAGACGGTGCAGCGGGCCGGACATCCGGCCCGCCACGCCTTGCTTCAGAACCGCAACGCCAGCGCGCGCGACTCGATTGGTGCCATCCGGCTCTGGTCCTGCAGCTGCAGGTCGCGCAGTTCATACGGCGCACCGAAGCCGGCAGGCAACGCGGCCTGGTCGAACGGCAGCACCAGCGCGCCACGGCCCGGGCCATCGAACCACGCTGCAGCATGGGCCTGCGCCACCGGCTGCAACTGGCCGTTGGCCGCGGTGGCATACAGCGTGCCGCGCGCCTCGTAGCGGCCGGCGGCGGCCACCTGCAGCGGCAGGCTGACCTGGCGGCTGGCCGGATCGGGCATGGCCTGGCCGACGAAGCGGGCGGTCGGCCTGGCCACCGCGAAGGCAACCTTGCCATCGCGCAGCACGCCGTCGGCCTGGGCAAACACCTGCAGCTCCCACAGGCCCTGGGTGTTGCTGGCCTCGGCCGGAATCCTTACCTGTGCGCGCAGGCTGCCATCGGTGGTGCGCAGCAGCCGCTGCGGCCAGCTGCGGCCATCGGGTGCGACCAGCAGCGCTTCACCGCCGAGGCTGCCGCGTCGTGCACGCAGCGTCGCTGCGCTGGCCCCGTCTTCCAGCAGACGCGCCTGCAGCTGCACGTTGCCACCGGCCAGCACCTGCGCCTGGCTGGCCTGCACTTCCAACCGCAGCGGGCTGTTGGGCTCCAGCACCTGCACCACGTAGCGGCCCTGCGCCTGCGCGCTCTGCAGGCGGTAGGCGCCAGCTGCGCTGGTGGCACCGGTGCGCAGCATGCTGCTGCCATCGCTGACCGGCATGCCCGCATCCTGCAGCTGGCGTGCATCGACACTGCGCGCGATGCTGCTGCGCCCCGCCGGATCACGCACCTGCAGCGCGCTGGCCGGCAGCGCGCGGGCACCCGGCGCCGGGCTGAGCTGGATCACCGCATCGGGTGCGCTCAGCGGCAGCTCCAGGCCGCGCTGCAGCTCGGCACCGTCGACCTGCTGCCAATAGCTGCGGCTGATCGCAGCCTGGGGACCGAGGGCCTGCAGTGGTTGCGCCGGGTCCAGTGCCCAGGCGAAGGCCAGTGGCGCGTGCTCGCTTTCATCGGCCGGCAGCGGCGCGGCAACCAGGCCAGCGGGAATCTGGTCGCCGGCGGCGACGCGCAGCGGCTGCGCGGCCTGCGCCGATGCGGTGGAAAGGACCGCCAGCACGGCGGTAGCCAGCAGGGTGGAATGGATCGTCATGGTCATCTCCCTCACTGGGTCAGGTCGTTGCGCAGGATGCTGCCGAGGCCGAAGCACTCGCGGCGGCTCTGGTTGTGGCTGAGCGGCTCGGCGCCCTGGGTGCGCGCCTTGTCGGTGAACCACAGGGTGCCGGCCGCCTTCTGGCTGCTGCATTCCAGGAAGCCGTCCGAGCACGATGACAGCCAGTTCTGGGTGAACTCCAGGCCGACATTGGCGGCGTAGCCACCGCAGTAGCTGTTGCTGTCCCACACCGCCGATTCGACATCGCTGCCAACCACTGCGCGGAACGGCTTGGGCAGGGCCGGGCGGCCGGCGGTGCCATACAGGTTCTGCGCGTTGTAGGTGGCCATGTGTCCCACCTGCTGCATGCGCACGGCATCGTTCTTGTAGCCCAGCAGCCAGCCCAGCGAGGTTTCGAAGGTGTTGCCGTTGAGCACCGCGTCGGCCAGCGGCGTACCTGCCGACGAGGGCGCCAGCGCAGTGACCTTGCGCACCCGGTTGATGATCTTCGGGTAGCGGCTGTCGTAGGTGGGGTTGGACAGGATCCAGCGCATCACGTTGCCGCCGTTGGAGTGGGTGATCACCACCAGCTGGGTGATGCCACGGCTGTCGATGAAGCCGGTGAGCTGGTTGGCCAGGCAGCCGGCCGCTTCCGGCTTCCACATGTACTGGGTGAAGTCGCAGTTGATGACCACGTAGTTGCTGCTGTTCGGCATGCCCTGGCGGACGGTGTCGATGATCGCCGGCTGCCAGTAGTCCTGCGTGGCATTGGTCTGCGCGCCGGTGCCATGCACGAAGGCCACGCCGTAGACATCGGCGGCCTGCGCCGGGGCGGTCGCCAACCCCAGAACCAGGGCCAGGACGGTACTTCCTGTTGCGGTGCTGCGCATCGCTTCTCTCCCTTTCAGCGGATCCCCCCGGCCCGGCTGTGACCTGATGCTCATGGCGGCAGCACGTGAAAGTCCGTGCGCTGCGCCCGGATTCAGGAGATTGCCGACACTTGATGACGGTTTTCACCACCCAGCGGCGGACCATGCCGGGTCTGGCCGTATGACCGATGGCCACTGCGGCCGGTGATCGAGGCTGCGATCATGGCCGGCGAGTTTCCTTCCCGAGTCTGCCCATGTCGTCGATCCTCTCCCCTGCCCGTCCACTGCTCGGCCTGGCCATCGCGCTGTCGCTGGCCGGCTGTGCCGCCACCGCCAGCAAGCCGACCGCCGTCGAAGCCAACATCACCACCAAGGCCGTGGGCTACCTGGACAAGACCGCGGTGCCGGCCAGCATCGACCTGGTACCAGCACCACCGGCGGCCGGCTCGGCCGCCTTCGCGCTGGACGAACAGGTCAGCCGTGAAGCCCGTGCGCTGCGCGGCAGCCCGCGCTTCACCCAGGCCGGCGTCGATGCGGAGCTGGGTTTCCCGGAAGGCGCCAACCACTTCTCCTGCGCCGCCGACATTGATGTCGACGCAGTGAAGACCCCGGCCCTGTACCGTCTGCTGGAGCGCAGCCGCATCGACGCCAGCGCTGCCACCAAGGCCGCCAAGAACACCTACAAGCGCCCCCGTCCGTTCATGGTCAACGGCGAGCCGACCTGCTCGCCGAAGGATGAGGAGGGGCTGCGCAGCAACGGTTCCTATCCGTCCGGCCACACCTCGATCGGCTGGGCATGGGCATTGATCCTGTCGGAGATCGCACCGGACCGCGCCGATGCCATCCAGGCACGCGGTCGCAACTACGGCGAGAGCCGCCTGGTGTGCAACGTGCACTGGCAGAGCGACATCCTCGAAGGCCGCTTCATGGGCGCGGCTGCCGTCGCCCGTCTGCATGACAACGCCGCGTTCAACAAGGACCTGCTGGCTGCGCGCAAGGAAATCGCTGCCGCGCGCAAGGCCGGCCTGCATTCCAGCCGTGACTGCGCCACCGAGAACGCGGTGCTGAAGGTGCGCCCGCAGAGCGCGCTGTAAGCCATGCCTCTGTAGAGCCAAGCCATGCTCGGCTCAGAGCAGCCGAGCGCAGGCTCGGCTCTACAGGAAGCAGAAAACAGAAGGGCCGGCATTGCGCCGGCCCTTCTTCATTGCATCACTGCTGCAACCGCATCAGAACTTCGCGGTGAACTCCACGCCCCAGGTACGCGGCTCGTTGAGGAAGCCGGTCAGGTTGTTGAAGTCGATCGCGCCGACCACGCGGGTCTGGTTGGTCAGGTTGCGGCCGAACACGGCCACGTCGTACTGGCCGTAATCCCAGTTGTAGCCCAGGCGCAGGCCACCTTCCAGCGAGCTGCGGCCACGGAACTCCGGCGACTCGTAGATGAAGAAGTTGACCGCACTGCGGTAGGCCCAGTCGGTGTAGGCATACAGCTCGCTGCCATCGCTGAGCGGGAAGCCCACGCGCAGGGTCGCGTTGTGGATCCACTTCGGCGCCTGCGGCAGCGGATTGCCGTTGACCAGGGCGTAGGTGCCGCCATTGATGATGGTGGTCGGGTCGGTGATGGTGCAGCCGCCGCCACAGACCGCCACCGCCAGGTTCTTGTCCTTGATCTCGGTGTCGTTGTAGCTGCTGCCGAAGGTCAGCAGAACGTTGTCGGCCAGGTAGGCTTCCAGGTCCAGCTCGACGCCCTGGCCGATGGTCTTGTCGGCGTTGAGCAGGGTGGCGGTGTTGTTGGTGCCACCCACGGCGATCAGCTGCTGGCCGTCCACGTCGTAGCGGAACACGCTGAAGCCCAGGCGTGCGCGACGCTCGAACAGGTCGGCCTTGATGCCGGCTTCGTACGAGATCACCTTCTCCGAATCGGCCTGCGACAGGCCCGGCGCGAACGCCAGGCGACCCTGGATCGACGGTGCACGGAAGCCCTTGGCCACGCGCGCATAGGCATTGACGTTGTCGGTCAGCTTGTACACGCCGCTGACATCCCAGCTGACGTCGTTGACGTCGGTGTTGGCCAGGTACGGGCCACTGACCGGGGTACCGAACGGCACGGCCTGCAGCACGCTGGCGCTGAAGTCCTTCTTGTCCTGCGTGTAGCGCACGCCGGCACGCAGCTTGAAGCGGTCGGTGACATCGAAGTCGCCCGACGCGAACACCGCCCACGCCTTGTTGCGCTGCTGCTGCACCACGTGGCCGGTCTGCGGATTGCCCGGGGTCAGCGAGTCGTAGTTGAAGTTGTTGATGGTGACGTCTTCATCGAAGTAGAAGACGCCGGCCTGCCAGTCGAAGCGGCCCCATTCGTTGGATTCCACGCGGAATTCCTGGGTCCACTGGCGGTGGTGCGGCAGGCCGTCGGCCGACTCGGACGAGAACGGAATCAGGCCCGGGCCGGAGTTGCCCGCGCCGAGGAACGCTGCGCCGTAGCCACCGTCGATGTCGCCACGGTTGAGCGATTCGGCGGTCTCATAGCCGGTGATCGAATGCAGGGTCACCGAACCGAGGTTCCACTGCAGGCGCGCGCTGCCGCCCCAGGTTTCCAGGTCGGAGAAGTTGACGCCGTCATTGGCGACCTTGTCGCGGTCGAAGTTCTCGACCAGCGCGTTGCCGCCCTTCTCGATGATGTTGGCGCGGAACAGGCGGGCGGTGCCGTTGAGCTTGCGCTTGTGCAGGTTGAACAGCGCTTCGAAATCCTCGCCTTCGTACAGGAACTGCACGCGGCCGGCGGCTTCGTCATAGCCTTCGAAGCCGCTGTTGGGCGCACCGGCACGGGTGTTGTCGACCCAGTCGTCGCGACGCTGGTAGATGGCCGACACGCGTGCGGACCAGCGGTCGGTCAGCGGGCCGCCGTAGGCGCCCTGCACGTTCCAGCTGTTGTAGGTGCCATAGCCCACGCGCACGTAGCCATCGGCATCCTGCGACGGACGCGCCGAATCGAACTTGACCACGCCGGCCGGGGTGTTGCGCCCGAACAGGGTGCCCTGCGGACCGCGCAGCACTTCCACACCGGCCAGGTCGAACAGCGGGAAGCCCTTCAGCAGCGGGCTTTCCTGCACCACATCGTCGTACACCAGCGAGACCGGCTGCGAAGCATTGAGATCGAAATCGGTGTTGCCCAGGCCGCGGATGTAGAAACGCGGGAAGGCACGGCCGTAGGAGGACTCGATGTTGAGGCTCGGCACGCGCGCAGCAAGGAAGCGGATGTCATCGCCCGCCGAACCGAGCACGTCGAGCTTTTCGCCCTGGATCGCGCTGATCGCAACCGGTACGTCCTTGGCGTTCTCGACGCGACGCTGTGCAGTCACCTGCAGCGCATCGAGGGCGACCGGATCCTTGGCGGCGGGGGTTTCCTGAGCGGCTGCTGCCAGCGGCAGCAGGGCGGAAAGAGCGACAACGAGCGGGCGCGCGACCGGAGAGCGGCCACGGGAAGTACGGGTCGGAGACATGGCGGTAGGCTGTGTTTGGAGGGGTGGTAAAACGGCGCTACCAGATAATTGTTGCAATACAGCACCTCCCTCGCAAATGCCGATCGTTCATGGCCGCCTCGCGCGCCGCCGGAAGCTGCCGCTAGACTCGGCGTTTTCCCCCGCAACGGACCTGCTGCGATGACCCAGTGGTACTTCCATGCTCCCGGCCAGGCCGACCGTGTCGGTCCGTTCGACGAGGAGGCCGCGCGCCGCTTCGCCCAGGCCAATCCGCGCGCGCTGGCCTGGTGCCAGGGCATGACAGGGTGGACACCGGTGTCCGAAATCGTCGCCCTGCAGCAGGCCGGCGCCGCCACGGCAGCGCCGCCGCCGATGCCCCCAGCCACGCCCGCAACCGCAACTGCGTCCACCGGCAGCCGTGCCGACCGCATCGACTTCCGCATCGTCGGCCATGAAATGCAGTTCGTGGAAATCGAACTGGACCCCGGCGAGGGTGCGGTGGCCGAGGCCGGCGCGTTGATGTTCAAGGACGCTTCGGTGCAGATGGATACCGTCTTCGGCGGCGGTGCACGCGGTGGCCAAGGCAGCGGTTTCATGGACAAGGTGATGGCCGCCGGCAAGCGCGTGCTGACCGGTGAGAGCCTGTTTGCCACTGTCTACACGCAGACCGGCCAGGGCCGCGGCAAGGTCGCCTTCGCTGCGCCCTATCCCGGTACCGTGCTGGCGATGAAGCTGGACCAGCACGGCGGGCGCCTGATCTGCCAGAAGGACAGCTTCCTGGCCGGCGCGCGCGGCGTGCAGATCGGCGTGCAGTTCCAGCGCAAGATCATGACCGGCCTGTTCGGTGGCGAGGGCTTCATCATGCAGAAGCTGGAGGGCGACGGCTGGGTGTTCATCCATGCCGGCGGCTGCGTGGTCGAGCGTGAGCTGGCCGCCGGCGAACGCCTGGATGTCGATACCGGCTGCATCGTCGCCTACCACCCGACCGTGGACATGGACGTGCGCCGGGTCAAAGGCATCCGAAGCGTGCTGTTCGGTGGCGAGGGCGTGTTCCTGGCCACCCTGACCGGGCCGGGCAAGGTCTGGCTGCAGTCGCTGCCGTTCTCGCGCCTGGCCGGCCGCATGTGGATGGCGGCGCCGCAGGGCGGCGGCAAGAGCCGCGGCGAGAGTTCGCTGCTGGGCTGAGTGGGCCGACGGCCGGACGGCGCGCCGGTTCTGACCGCAGGATATCGGTAGGTGCCGACCTTGGCCGGCACTGGATTGTGCAAGCGCCGGCCAAGGTCGGCATCTACCGCCCGCATTTCATGAATGGGGAGCCGCCCCACCCTGCCCGCCCTGCCACGCCTTCGGTATGCTGGCGCCCTTTCCTGAATCCGGCGCCGCGAGCGCACTGCCGATGAGCCTGTTCCGCCCCCGTGTGCTGCTGTCCGTCGCCCTGCTCGGCCTGCTGGCCGGCTGCGGTGGCGAAGAGGTCCGCCCCACCCCGCCCGCGCAGCCCACCCTGGTGCCGCAGGCCAAGCCGGTGAAGATCGGCATCGCCCTCGGCGGCGGCGCGGCCAAGGGCTTTGCGCATATCGGCGTGATCAAGATGCTCGAGGCCAACGGCTTCGAACCGGTGGTGGTGTCCGGCACCAGTGCCGGCAGCGTGGTCGGCGCGCTGTATGCCAGCGGCATGGACGCCTTCCAGATGCAGAGCAAGGCGGTGGCGCTGGATGAAGCCAGCATCCGCGACGTACGCCTGTTCTCCGGTGGCCTGGTGCAGGGCCAGAAGCTGCAGGACTACGTCAACGAACAGGTGGCCAACCGCCCGGCCGAGCGCCTGAAGAAGCCGTTCGCTGCCGTCGCCACCCAGCTGGAAACCGGCGAGCGCTCGATCTTCGTGCGCGGCAATGTCGGTCAGGCGGTGCGCGCGTCGAGCAGCATCCCCGGCGTGTTCGAACCGGTGAAGATCGGTGGCCGCAACTACATCGACGGCGGCGTGGTCAGCCCTGTGCCGGTGGACGCCGCGCGCCAGCTCGGCGCCGAGTTCGTGATCGCCGTGGACATCTCCAGCAAGGCCAGCGGCAAGGCGCCGACCGGCATGCTCGGCATCGTCAACCAGTCGATCTCGATCATGGGCCAGCGCCTGGGCGAGCAGGAACTGGCACGCGCGGACATCGTGATCCGGCCGAAGGTGCTGGACATCGGCGCGGCCGACTTCAGCCAGCGCGGCACCGCCATCCTGGAAGGCGAGAAGGCCGCGATGGCGGCGATGCCGCAGATCCGCGCCAAGATCCAGCAGATGCAGAAGGCCCGCGCCGCCGCATTGGCACCGGCACCGGTGGCTGCGCCGAAGTGCGACGAGCCTTCGCGCCTGGGCAAGCTGATGGGCCGCAAGGAAAAGTGCTGAAGCGCACTGCCTGAACGACCCAGGCGGTCAGCGCCGCGGCGGTGGATAGCCACTGGCCAGGCGTCGCTGACGGCGCCGCTCGTCGACCGCCCGGTCATGCCGCTGTGCGCTCAGCTGCAACTGCTCCATCGCGTCCCCCGGCAGCCACAGCTGCTGCTGCGCACGGGTGATCGCGACGTAGGCTGCGCGCACCGGGCTGTGCAGCGCGCGCGCATCATGGCCGCTGTCGAAGCAGCACGGCGCCATGGACACCGTGGCGAACTGCAGGTTCTTGGCATGCTGGGCCAGGCACAGCACGATGCTGGCCTCGCCCGCATCGACCAGCTGCCCGAGCAGACGCTGCAGCGCCGCAGCATCGAAGCCACCGGCAAACAGCGCGGGAATGTCCGCCTGTCCACGCTTGGCGCAGACCTGCACGAAGCTTTCCCAGCGTTGTCCGGGGCCGCCAGCGGCGGCGCTGCGCCATGCATCGATCGGACCGTCCACCTCTTTCAACAGCGCCTGCCGCGACGCCGGATGCAGATGCACGCGCGCACCACGCGCAACCAGCGCGTTGGCTTCCAGCAGCATCCGCCACAGGCTGCCGTACAGTCGGGCGCCAGTGCTGGGCACCACCGACCAGTCGTCATAACGGCGCAGGCCGGTGGCGCGGTCGCTGGCCCCCATGAACGGTGCCGGCTCGCCGAGATCGTCCAGTGCCAGCGACTGGTTGACCAGCGCATCGACCTGGCGCCCCTGGCGCACCGACTGGTGCATCTCCAGCGTTTTCGCCGATGACCAGCGCTGTACGCGTCCGCTCAACCGCTGATGCGGATCGCCAAGGCTGACCACGCCGGGCGCGTGGGTGGCCAGCAGCTGTTTCCACGCCGGGCTGAGATCGTGCGCCTCATCGACCAGCACCATGCCCAGCGACACCGGCAGCGGCACGCCACGCAGCGCCAGCCATTTGCCGATATGGCCCGCATCCAACCGCAGGCAGCCGCCCTTCTGCACCACTGCATCGAACATGCAGCGCCAGACGAACTCCGCCGCCGCGATGAACGGCGTGGCTTCCAGCTGCGCTGCGCCCAGCGAGCGCTGGAAGTGCCAGGCCTGCAGGTTCGGCGCTGACGACGCGCACCAGCGGTTGATGGCGTCCAGGGCGATCATCAAGACCTGGTCCGGCCGGCGCGCGCCGATGGCCGGCAGGCCGAGCCGTGCGGCCGCCTCGCGCAAGGTCAGCGTGCTCTGCCGGTAGGTGGGTACGAAGCCGCCGGTCAGGCCGTTGGCGGCGGCATGGCGGGCGATCGTGTTGGCGAACTCGATCTGGGTCAGCAGGCGGGTGCCAGCGTCGGCCGGCAGCCGCGCGCGGAATGCCTCGACCTGGCCACGCGTGGGCGCCACGTAGGTGTAGCGGCCCGGGCGCGCCTGCAGCAGCGCCAGCACCAGATGGCCCTTGCCGGTGCCGGCGTAGGCCTGCAGGTCGATCAGTTCATCGGGATTGGCGGCGATCGCGCGCAGCACGCGTGCCTGTTCGGAGGTGAACAGGCCGTTGTGCTGGGTCGCGTGCGTTGTCTGTCCGTCATCGCCGGCGTCTTCGTCATCGCCTTCGGCCAGTGATGTCGCCGGGAAATGGATGGTGTGCTCTTCCAGGGTGATCCTGCAGGCCGCCTGGAAGTCCGCGCCGGGATACGCGTGCGGCGACGCTGCCAGCACTGTCTCCATCACTTCGTCCGGTGCCAGCAGCACGTCCTGCGCAGCCAGCACACCCAGCCACGCTTCCAGCGCCCGCGCATCCTGTCCAGCGCTGGCCGCCAGCTGCGCCTGCGCAGCAGGGCCATCATCCGCGGCGAACAACGCACAGGCATCGTGCAGCAACCGCTGCAGCTGGGCGGCCGGTTGCTTCTGCCGGCGGCACAGCATGGCCACCAGCAGGCCGGCCTGCTCCAGCGGCGTGTCCGGCTGCGTGCCGTCGGTCAGGTGCCGCAGCAGGCTTTGCTCGCGCAGCGGAAGGAACACCAGGGAAGACGTCGAGGATGGGGTATCAGACATGCCGGAGCCAGAAGGAATCACTGCGCTGCCTGCGTGTTGACGGCCGCCGCGGGGCACGATGCTCGACCAGTGCGCGCGCGCCGTCAAACATCACGGCGCCCGCTCATTCAAGCTGCGACAACGGCAATGCCTGGAAACCCTTGACCGTGCGCAGCACGAAGCTGGAATTGGCGTCGGCCACGCCGCCGGCGTTGAGCAGCCTGTCGAGCAGGAAGCGTGAAAAATGTTCCAGGTCGCGCACATAGACATGCAGCAGGTAGTCCATGTCGCCGGTCAGGGCGTGGCAGGCCACCACTTCATCCCAGGCCTGCACGCTGTCGACGAAGTGCCCGATCGCGGCCTGGTCATGCTTTTCCAGCTGCACGCGCACGAAGGCCTGCAGCCCCAGGCCGAGCCGGCGCGGCTCCAGGCGCGCGCCATAGCCGACGATCACCCCTTCGCTTTCCAGCCGCTGCAGGCGACGCAGGCAGGCCGACGGCGACAGGTTCACCCGTGTCGCCAGCTCGGCGTTGGTGGCGCGACCATCACGCTGGATTTCGGCCAGCAGACGTATATCCGTGCGATCGAACTGGACTTCTCCGGCCATTGTTGCCCCGCAACATGGTGAGTACGCAATGATATTGCGCCAAGGCGGCTGATCCGCGCAACTTTTGCAACCCTGTTGCGCGCCCCCTGCCCTAGCATCAACGGTATCCCGTCAAGGAGTCTTCCATGGACCTCGCCCAGCCCCGCCGCGTCGAACACCAGCAGACCGACAAGGGCTACGTGCCGGTGTACACCACCGCGCTCGTCGAGCAGCCGTGGGACACCTATACCGCCGACGACCACGCTACCTGGAGCACGCTGTACCAGCGCCAGCGCGAGCTGCTGGTCGGCCGCGCCTGCCAGGAATTCCTGGATGCACAGGACGAGATGGGCATGAGCGCGCACATGATTCCGCGCTTCGACCAGCTCAACGAAGTGCTCGGTGCGGCCACCGGCTGGACCCTGGTGGGCGTGGAAGGCCTGCTGCCGGAACTGGATTTCTTCGATCACCTCGCCAACCGCCGTTTCCCGGTCACCTGGTGGATCCGCCGTCCCGACCAGATCGACTACATCGCCGAACCGGATCTGTTCCACGACCTGTTCGGCCACGTGCCGCTGCTGATGAACCCGGTGTTCGCCAACTACATGGAGGCCTACGGCCGTGGTGGCGTCAAAGCGCACGCGATCGGCCCGGAGGCGCTGCAGAACCTGACCCGCCTGTACTGGTACACGGTGGAGTTCGGCCTGATCGATACGCCCGAAGGCATGCGCATCTACGGTGCCGGCATCGTCTCGTCGAAGGGCGAATCGCTGTACTCGCTGGAGTCGGCCGCACCGAACCGCATCGGTTTCGACCTGCAGCGGATCATGCGCACGCGCTACCGCATCGACACGTTCCAGAAGACCTACTTCGTCATCGACAGCTTCGAACAGCTGATGCAGGCGACGTCACCGGACTTCACCCCGATCTATGCCGCACTGGCCGACCAGGCGCACCTGCCGGCCGGCGATGTGCAGGGCGACGACCGCGTGTTCCAGGCCGGTACGGGCGAAGGCTGGGCTGATGGTGGGGATGTGTGAGGGTCCACCGGTTCAACGCAGGCGGTCAGGAATCGTCGCTGGCAGTTGATTGAGCCGCTGCAGCACGGCGTGCGCGTGATAGGTCCGTCCCCAGCGACGATCGTTGCCGGAGACAAGGATTCCTTCAGACTCAAGCGCGTAGATGCCCGTCAGGGCAGATCTATCGGAAACGTCCAATAACGCAGCCACTTTGGCTGCGGTCACCACCGGGTGGCCGATCAGCAGTGGCGGAAGCTTGCGTGCCACCGAGTCGCGTCGATACCCTCGAAGTTGAATCTCCCACTCTGCCATCAGCCGGGACATGTCGTCGGCGATGGAGATCGCGTCATGGGCAGACTCCACTACGGCCTGGCACAGCATATCCATCCACGGGCCCCATTCACCGCGAAGCTGCACTTGGTTGAGGGCGTCGTAGTAGGCGCTCCTGTTGCGCAGCAAGGCGCCTGACAGGTAAAGCGGGGGGTGGTGTTCGGCGGCCAGGATCAACGGCAACAGCAGCCTTCCCGTGCGTCCGTTGCCATCCTTGTAAGGATGGATGGTTTCAAACTGGGCGTGGGCTATTGCCAGTTGCGCAATGATGTTGAGTTCAAACGGCTCGCCCTCAACGGGCTCGTACTTCAACATGGCGCGCTCGAGTTCACGCATCCCCTCGTCAATGCGATCGGGCGGCGAAGGAACGAAACGGGCATCCTCCGGTCGTCCACCCAGCGGGCCGATGATGGCCTGCTCCTGGCGGTAGCATCCCTTTGGAAAGTCGTCCGCAGCGTCCTGCATCAGCACTGCATGGAGCTGGTTCACCAGCGTGAGATCGAGTGCCTCACGTCCGCGGGCACGCACGGCGTCAAGGCCCAGTTGCAATGCCTGTACGTAGCGCTCGGTCACCACCACATCGGCAGGCAAACCATCCAGGCCGAGTGTGGCTTCAAACACCAGCAGTTCGTCCAGGTTGGTCTGGGTACCCTCGATCTGGGAGCTCTGAACGGCTTCTCGCCGCGCGAGCGTGCGGGTCACCATGTCGGGGGCAGGCCATTGCCTCATCGCCTGATCCAGACGATCCAGCGAGGCATTTGCAGCGATGAGGCGCTGCCGCGAGCCCGCATGCCCTTCCGGCAGCCGGCGAGGCGTCGGTGGAGGGACCATCGCCAGCAGATTGGGCCGCCCTTCCACGGGAACGAGGTAGGTCTGCAAGGGCCCTGCAATGTCTGCCCGGCGCATCGGAAATCTCCTCGGAAGTCGCTCTATCCTTCAAAAGGCTCCCATGCTTTTGAAGTTTAGGCAAGTAACCTTCAAATTCACCCAGGGCTTTTGAAGTTTTTGGGGATGGATCGCCCGTCCCGGTACCCTGCAGGCCATGACCGATGTGTTTACCGACCTGCGGGTTACCGACGTTGCCTTCAACGACGACTTCGTCCTGTTGACCCTGGCCGATGGCCGCCACACCCGGCAGCCGCTGCGCTGGGCGCCAGCCCTGTTCGAAGCCAATGCCGAACAACGTGCGCAGTGGGTCACCACCGCCGATGGCCTGGGCGTGAACTGGCCGGCGCTGCTGCCGGCGCAGGAGCGCGGCGTAGTCAACGTTCCGAACCAGGTGTGGGATGACCGCTATGAAGCCGCCCTCGCCCGCCTGCAATCGCGTGCGTGGAAACTGGACGCGCTGTCCGATGAAGACCAGCTGCTGGTCGCGCTGTGGCGGATGGAAGCAGACATCAACAACGGCGGCTTCATGCAGTTCCTGTGCAACTGGGGCGACCCCACCTGCCAGCTGGCGCTGCGCGCATTGCAGGCGATGGGCGCAACACAGACCCACGCGATCCTGGCGGGCATGCGCGGGCTGCTGGATCGTCTGGAAGACGACCCGGCGATCGAGGAACTGACCGACCTTTATGGCGCGATGAGCGAAAACGAGCAGCAGGCCTTGGAGGCGTTCGAGGACGACTACTACGCCCGCCCGGAAGACCTTGCCAGGCTGGGTCTGCTGCATTTTGGCGCGGAGCCGCTGCAAATCTGATCCACCTGTATTGCACGGGTCTAAATCAGTGCAATGTCGCACCTGGCCTTGAATCTCGGTCCACGACCGTTGCATTCTCCCGCGCTGTCTCATTCGCACTACAACGTTGGCCGACGACAACCTCGGTGACTAGTGACGCTCGAATGTTCGTTGCCGGTACCTGACCGCTGCTCAGATTTGAAGACCGTTCATCAGAGGCGCCCCACTAATGCCAACGAGAGTTGAAGCAAAGACCAAGAAGCGCGTACGTGTCGTCGCTGGAGACGTCTTTGCAGTTCCATTGGATGCCGAGCAGCAGAGCTTCGGCTATATCCGTGCATATCAGGATGTGGACGTCGGCATACTCCCTGTCATCTCCAAGGCGTGCATTCTTTCCACCGCGCAGATACCCGCCGTGAACAGCGTGCTGGACGTATTTCTCTTCCAAGATGTCATGAAGGAGGGAAGATGGCCGCGTGTCGGCAATTTGCCATTCGCGGATGAGGTATCCGCATGGGCTCCCGCCAGGAAACAGGTTGCCGCATCGCGACCTGAAGTGAAGATGGTCGTATTCCGCGGGCACTTCATTCCGGCAGCCAAGTTTGGTCAGTATGACGAGCTTCCACTTTTTCAGAAGTTCGACGAAGACGATGTCATAAAGGAAATACTGCGGCGAGCAGATGGATTTCTTGTCGTGGGCTCTTAGCACACCCATCTGTACCTACAGGAGCCCTCGCTGCTTCGACCAAAAGCAGCCGAGCGTAGGCTCGGCCCTACAGGTTCAACGTGGGTAGACCAGCAGCACCACCAGATCCTCTTCGCCCACCTGTTGCAGCGCATGCGTGCTGGGCATGCGCGTCAGCAGCGCATGCCCAGCACGCACGTCGTACTGCTTTCCATCCAGCACATAGCTGCCCTGCCCGCTGACGATGTAGTAGATCTCATCCTTGTGCTGCGGGTGCAGGCCGATGCCCGCGCCCTTGTGCAGCACACGCTTGCGCAGCACGAACGGCAGGCCCTGCGCATCGGCGAAGAACGGATACGCCGTGGTCGGCCCGGCGCCGCCGTGCGGGCCCGGTTGCGCGCGCGCCAGCGTGTCCTCATGCACCACCTGCGAGGGTCGCGCAGGATCGTCACCCTGCCCTGCACCCGTCACATCGCAGTCGATATCACGCACCAGTGCGGGCTTCAGCGTCGGCAACACCTGCACCGCTTCGCGCAGCACCAGGCACGCCACTGCAGTGGCACCGGCCGCGCTGAAGTGCGTGCCATCGGCCTTGTGCTGTTCCGGCACGAACAGGAAGTACGGACGCGCGCCCTGCTCGCCCAGTGCGCGGATCCAGCGCATGCTGCGGTCGTTGAGGTCGATCAGCGCGACGTGTTCGCGTGCGGCCAGCTGCTGCATGGCCAGCGTGTAACGCGCATGCGTATCCAGCAGCGAACCGAAGTCGTACAGCAGCCGCGCCACCGGCGTGACCAGCACCGGTGTGGCGCCCTTGTCACGCGCCACCTGCACGTAACGCATCAGCAGTTGTGGATAGTCGCTGTCCGGGTCGGTGTAGCGCGTGGGATCTTCAAACTTCGCGTCGTTGTGGCCGAACTGGATCAGCAGCACATCGCCACGACGTAGTTCGGCGGCAATCGCATCCAGGCGCCCTTCGTCGATGAAGCTGCGCGTGCTGCGCCCGCCCTTGGCGTGGTTGTGCACTTCGAAACGCGCCGGGTCCAGATAGCTCTGCAGCATCTGCCCCCAGCCGGCCTGTGGCGCGCGTTCGGGGCCGTATTCGGCAGCGGTGGAATCGCCGGCAATGAACAGCCGCACCGGCGCCGCATGCGCGGCGGTGCTCGACAGCAACAGCAGCAACAACAGCCTTCGCATCGCCAGCCCCCTGTAGAGCCGAGCCACGCTCGGCTGTTTTTTGATCAGAGCGCGACAGCCGAGCATTGGCTCGGCTCTACAGACCGGTGTACTTCAGCGCGCCAGCCAGCCACCATCGACCGGCAGCACTGCGCCGTTGATGTAATCCGACGCCGACGAAGCCAGGAACACCGCCGCTCCCGCCAGATCTTCCGGGTTGCCCCAGCGGCCGGCCGGAATGCGCTCGAGGATCGCCTTGTTGCGGTCTGCATCGGCGCGCAGCGCGGCGGTGTTGTCGGTAGCCATGTAGCCCGGCGCGATGGCGTTGATGTTCACGCCCTTGCCGGCCCATTCGTTGGCCAGCAAGCGGGTGATGCCGGCGATGCCGCTCTTGCTGGCGGTGTACGACGGCACGCGGACGCCGCCCTGGAACGACAGCATCGAGGCGATGTTGATGATCTTGCCGCTGCCCTGGGCGATGAAATGGCGGCCGGCAGCCTGCGAGATGAAGAAGGCCGACTTGATGTTGACGTTCATCACGTCGTCCCAGTCCTGCTCGCTGAAGTCCACCGCATCGGCGCGACGGATCAGGCCGGCGTTGTTGACCAGGATGTCCAGCCTGCCGAGGCCCTCGATGGTTTCGCGCACCACGCGCTCGACCGGTTCGATGCTGATCAGGTTGGCTTCGATGGCCAGGCAGCGGCGGCCCAGCGCCGTGATCTTCTCGATGGTTTCGGTGGGCGGGGCGATGCCGGCCACCGCGACATCGGCGCCAGCGGCAGCCAGTGCCACCGCGATGCCCTGGCCCAGGCCGGTGTTGCCACCGGTTACCAGAGCGACTTTTCCTTCCAGGCTGAAGGGATTGGTCATTGCGTATGCGTTCCTTGGTAGAGGCGTGCGTGATGCAGGCAAGCGGCCACCGCACAACGTGCGCGGCGGCCTGTCAGTGCTTACTTGAGCTGGCAGATGTCCAGCACGTGCATGTCGGTGTAGTCCAGGTTCTCGCCACCCATCGCCCAGATGAAGGCGTAGTTGCTGGTGCCGGCACCCATGTGGATCGACCACGGCGGCGACACCACCGCTTCGTTGTTCTGGATGACGATGTGGCGCTGTGCGTCCGGCTCGCCCATGAAGTGGTAGACGCGGTCGCTGTCGCCCAGGTCGAAGTAGAAGTAGACCTCGCTGCGGCGGTCGTGCAGGTGCGGCGGCATGGTGTTCCACACGCTGCCCGGCTTGAGCACGGTCAGGCCCAGCAGCAGCTGCGAGGACTGGCAGGTGGCCGGCACGATGTACTGGTAGATGGTGCGTTCGTTGCTGGTTTCCAGCGCGCCGCGATCGAGTGCAACCGCGTCCTTGATCGACAGCTGCTTGGTTTCAAAGCGCGCATGGGCCGGGGTCGAGGCCAGGTAGAACTGCGCCGGGTTGGCGGCATCCTGCGAAGCGAAGACGACGTCCTTGCTGCCCATCGCCACGTACAGGCCATCCTTCGGCCCCAGCGTGTACACGGTGCCATCGACGGTGACCGTACCGGTGCCGCTGCCGACGTTGATGATGCCCAGCTCTCGGCGCTCCAGGAACGGATGGCCGGCGGCCGAGGCCGGTTCGGTCTGCGCAGGCAGGGCCAGCGGGCCGTTGACCGGCGCGGCGCCACCCAGCACGAAGCGTTCGTAATGGGTGTACTTCAGGGTCACCGCATCGGCGTTGAACAGGCCATCGAGCAGGTACAGCTCGCGCAGCTGATCGTTGCTGGCGCCCTTGATGGCATCGGGATGGGTGGCGTAATGGGTCTTGCAGTACATGGCTTCTCCAGAGCAGGGGGCGGGCCGATGGTTCGGCCCCGGCACGGTTCACGGTCGATTCTAGCCAGACAGGAAACCGGTGTCATTTTGCGCCGCACGATAGCGGTCAGACGGCATCGGCGGGGTGGGGCGGGTGGAGTGTCACGACCAACGGTCGTGACCTACCGGATTGAGGCCTTCTGGACGCGTCGCAAGCAAGCTGGCGACCTACAGGACTGATTCCTTTGGAATCAGTCCTCCGGCGGTTGGCAGGAATCGCGCACGATCAGGTGCGGACGCACGCTGGCGATCTGCAGCGCAGGCTGCCCTTCGGGCTGGATCAGCATCGCCGCGGCGGTGCGGCCGGTGTCGCGGGTATGCCGGCGCACCGAGGTCAGCGACGGCCACAGGCGCGAGGCCAGCGGGCTGTCGTCGTAGCCGACGATGGACAGCTGGCGCGGAATGTTGATGCCGGCGCGCAGCGCGACCTTGTAGATACCGGCGGCCATTTCATCGTTGCCGGTGAAGATCGCGGTCGGCCGGCGCTTGCCCAGCAGCAGTTTCTCGGCGGCGGCCACACCGGATTCGAAGGTGTAGCCGGCCTCGATGATGCGGTCCTTCGGCAGCTCGATGCCACGCTGCGACAGCGCCTCGATGAAGCCGGCGGTGCGTTCGTGCGCCGAGCGGTAGGCACTCGGGCCGGTTACCAGGGCGATATCGCGGTGGCCCAGCGAAAGCAGGTAATCAGCCGCTTCGGCGGCACCATCGCGGTCGTGGGTGACCACCATCTGCGAGGTTTCATCCAGCGGCAGCGCCGCCACGCGGGTGAAGCGGCAGCCGATCTCGTCCAGCATGTCCGCCAGCGCCTGGTCTTCGGACGCACGCGGCACCAGGATCACCCCATGCAGCTTCTGCTGCTGGGCGAAGCGGCGCACGCCGTCGATGTAACCCGGGCTGCGGCTGTCGCAGGGGTGCACCACCAGCTCGAAGCTGGAGCCGCGCAGCGCATCCAGCGCGCCGTACTGCATGTCCACGATGTACTGCGCGGTGGGGTTGTCGTAGACCATGCCGATCAGGAACGAGCGGCGGAAGGCCAGGCCACGGGCCAGCGGGTCGGGGGTGTAACCGACCTCGCGCATCAACGCTTCCACCTTGTCGCGCGTGTCCTTGCGCACCAGCGGCGAGTTGTTGATGATCCTTGAAACCGTTTTCTTGGATACACCCGACAGTCGCGCGATGTCATTGATCGTGGCTGCCTTGCCCTTTGCCAATGCCGGCGTAGCGGCATCGTTCTTGTTGCGCACTGACATGTAGTGAACCCGATAAGCCTGGGGATTCCAGCGCGCGCTCAGTCCAGCGCGCGATAGCGGAAGCTGCGGAAGGTTACCGCACCGTTGCCGGCCGCATACAGCGCCGGTTTCAGTGCCAGGAACTTGCCGGCCACATTGTGATGGTAACCGGACACTTCCATCTGAACCGGATACTTCTGCCAGGTCTGGCCATCGGCGCTGGAGTGGATGGTGACGATGTGGCGGTTGTTGGTCACCCGCAGCCAGAGCCGGCCGCCCTTGGCACTGGCCGCCAGCCGGGTGGGGCGCTCCTCGCCGTAGCGGTGCATGACGAACTGCTCGCCATTGCTGCCCACGCCCACGTACAGGCGGTCGCTGTAGAACAGCAGGGCACCACCGACCGCGCCGGGAGCGATCTCCATCTGCACCTCGAACTGATAGGCCGGGTCGCCGGCGATGGTGGTCAGCGGCGAGGCATCGCGCGGCGTGCTGCCCTTGCCCTGCAGCACCAGCCCGTCGCCACTGAAGCGCAGGCGCCGGTATTCATCCACGGCCGGGTTGAAGAACGCCCACTGCGGGCCGAGCGTACGGCCGTTGAAATCATCGGACAGGGCCATGCCATGCGGCGTCAGCGCGCTGCCCGATGGCTTGCGCAGCGGCTGCCCGAGGTCACCGCCCTTGGCCACGAACCAGCCATCGGCGGTCCACTCGATCGGCTCCAGCAGCGCCTGCCGACCCAGCGTCCAGAAGCCGTTCTCGTAGCCGTGGTACATCATCCACCAGCGGCCGTCGGTACCTTCGATCACCGTGGCATGACCCCGCGACCACCACGGTTCGGCGGCCGACTGCGTGCGCATGATCGGGTTGTTCGGCGCGTTCACCCACGGGCCGTGGATCGAGCGCGAGCGCGCGGTGATCACCATGTGCCCGGTCGGCGGGCCGGCGGTGCCGCCCACCGCGGTGGTCATGTAGTACCAGCCGTCGCGGAAGTGGATCTTCGGCCCTTCCTGCGCGTACGCCTCCACGTCCCAGCTTTCCGGGTAGCGCCAGCCGTCGTACACGTGCTTCGGCGTACCCACCACGCTCAGGCCATCATCGGCCAGCTGCACATAGTCGCCACCGCTGAGGAACAGGTAACGCTTGCCGTCTTCACCCACCGCATGGCCGGGGTCGATGTAGCCGCCCAGGCCGATGTCGATCGGCGCACTCCACGGGCCCTTGATGTCATCGGCCCAGACCACGAAGTTGCTGCGGCGCTCACCGGTGCGCGCCGGGAAGTAGATGAAGTAGCGGCCCTGGTACTTGACGATGTCCGGTGCCCAGATCGCCCCAACGTTCTGCGTGATCGCATGGCCGAGCGGCTGCCAGTTGACCAGGTCGCGCGAGTGCCAGATCGGCAGGCCGGGGTAGGCGTCGAACGAAGACAGGGTGAGGTAGTAGTCGTCGCCGTCCTTCAGCACCGACGGATCGGGCCTGTCGCCAGCCAGCACCGGATTCAGGAAGGTGCCGTTGCCGAGGTCAGCCTGGCGCTGCTGCTCGATGCCGCGCTTCCACTGCGCGGGCGCGGGATCGGCAGCCAGTGCGGGCAGCGCAGCCAGCAACAGGCTGAGCAGGGCAGTTGCAGCAGCGCGGTGCAGCGTGGGTGTCATGGGATCGCCTCCGCTCATCAGGCGCGCAGTGCGGCGGGCAGCCACAGCGACAGCGACGGGAAGAAGGTGACGATCAGCAGCACGCCCAGCGCGGCAAACCAGAACGGCCAGATGGTGCGCATGCTCTGGCCGACGCTGATCTTGCCGATGGCGGTGCCGATGAACAGCACCGAGCCCACCGGCGGGGTGACCAGGCCGAGGCCACCGGTCAGCACCAGCACCAGGCCGAAGTGGATCGGATCGATCCCATAGGCCTTGGCCACCGGCAGGAAGATCGGCGTGCAGATCAGGATCATCGGTGCCAGGTCCATGAAGGTGCCCAGCAGCAACAGCATCACCACGATCATCAGCAGCACCATGAACTGGCTGTGCGCGAACGACTGCAGGAAGTCCACCGCCGCCGCAGGCACCTGCAGGTAGGCCAGCAGCCAGCCGAACACCGCCGCGGTGGCAATCACGAACAGGATCACGCCGGTACTGCGCGCGGCATGGATGACCGTGTCGAAGAACTCGCGCCAGCGCAGCTGCCGGTACAGCACGGTGGTAACCAGCAGGGCGTAGACCACGGCGATGGCCGCGCTTTCCACTGCGGTGAAGATGCCGGCGCGGATACCGACGAAGATCAGCGCCACCAGGCCCAGGCCGGGCAGGGCGGAGATGATGCGCAGCAGTACCGCGCGCCAGCCCGGGAACACTTCCACGCCATAGCCACGGCGACGCGCGACCACGTAGCCGGTGATCATCAATGCCAGCGTCATCAACAGCGCCGGCACGATGCCTGCGGCGAACAGGTCGGCGATCGACAGGCCACCACCGGCAGCGGCCGAGAACAGGATCAGGTTGTGCGATGGCGGCACCAGCAGCGCCACCAACGCGGCGGTGATGCTGACGTTCACCGCGAAGTCGCGGTCGTAGCCGCGCTTGACCATCTGCGGAATCATCGTGCCGCCTACGGCCGAAACATCGGCGATGGCCGAGCCGGACACACCGCCGAAGAACAGCGAGGACAGGATCGAGACCTGGCCCAGTCCACCGCGCATGCGCCCCACCAGCGATGAGGCCAGGGCGATCAGGCGCTCAGAGATGCCGCCGCGCATCATGATCTCGCCGGCGAAGATGAACAGTGGAATGGCGATCAACGAAGCCGAGCCGGTACCGGCGGAGATCTGCTGGACCAGCACGATGCTGGGAATGTCCAGGTACAGCAGGGTGGCCAGCGCCGCAGCGGCCAACGCGTAGGCCACCGGCACACCCAACAGCAGCAGCGCGGCGAAAACAGAGAACAGGATGGTGATGCCCATGGATCAACGATCTCCTTCAGCGTCGGCGGCGTCGGCGGCCGTGGCCTGCAGCGCCTTCCATGCACGGTTCAGTGCGAACAACAGCATCAGCGCACCGCCCACGGCCAGCGGCAGGTAGTTGATGCTCTGCGGCAGATTGGCGCCGGCGGTCTTGATGTCCATGCCATCCAGCAGCAGGTCGGCCGACCAGAACGCGATGAAGCCGCCCAGCACGGCGACCACCAGCTGGGTGAATACATCCACCGCCCGGCGCAGGCCGGCACCCATGTAGGCGTGCAGCAGGAAGAAGCCGAAGTGGCGGTTGGTGTGCACGCCGCAGGCCGCGCCCAGGCTCATCGCCGTGGCCAGCAGCAGCAGGGTCACCGGCTCGGTCCAGCTGGGCGAATCGTTGATCACGTAGCGGGCGAACACCTGCCAGCCCTGCACCACCACCAGCCCCAGCAGCGCAGCCACGGCGATGTAGATGGCGATGTCGGCGATGTGGTCCAGCAGGCGCTGGCCGGGGCCGGCGGCGGGAATCGTCGTCTCGGTCATGGCAGTGTCCTCAGGCGGCAGCGCGGATGCGGGCGACCAGCGCGGCCAGCTCGGGTTGCTGCAGGTACTGCTGCAGCAGCGGCTGGGCGGCGGCGCGGAACGCGGGAAGGTCCACCTCGTTGGCTTTCACGCCAGAGGCCAGCACCGCGCGACGCGCGGCGTCTTCGGACGCATCCCATTGCGCGCGCATCACCTTCACCGAGGCGCGTGCGGTCTCCAGCAGCAGCTGGCGGTCGGCCGGCTGCAGGCGCTCGAAGCTGGCGCGCGACATCAGCAGCACGTCCGGCGCATACGAGTGATCGCTCTGCGACCAGTAGTGCGCGGCCTCGAAGTGGCGGCTGGAATGGAAGCTGCGCATGTTGTTCTCGGCACCGTCGATCATGTGCGTCTCCATGCCGGAGAACGTATCGCCCAGCGACATCGGCGTCGGGTTGGCGCCGAGCAGGCGCATCAGCTGGATGAAGATGTCCGAGGACGCCACGCGCAGTTTCAGCCCGTGCAGATCGCTGGGCTGCACGATGGGATGCTTGGTGTTGTAGAAGCAGCGCGCGCCGGAATCGTAGATCGCCAGGCCGACCAGGTCGCGGCTCTCGAACCCGCGCAGCACCGCCTCGGCGATGCCGCCATCGAGTGCGGCGCGCTGGTGCGCCACCGACTCGAACACATACGGCAGGCACAGTGCCTGGGTCAGCGGGAATGCGTTGTTCAGCGCACCGGCATACACGCGGGTGATGTCGATGGCACCGAAACGGGCCATGTCGATCGCTTCCGATTCGCGACCGAGCTGGCCGGAATGGTATTGCCGCAGGCGCAGGCGACCGTTGCTTTCGCGCTGCAGCGTTTCGCCGATCCACTTCACCGCGGTCACGGTGGGGTAGTCGGCCACGTGCACGTCGGTAGCGGTCAGCAGCTGGCCACCGTCGATGGCATCGGCGGGCCCGCGGCCACAGGCCGCGAGCATCGGGGTGGCCAGCGCAGCAGCGCCACCGGCCAGGAAGTGTCGTCGTGTGATCATCTGCGCCCTCCCGCGCGTGTTCACCGGATCGTGCGGCGGTTACCCGGCCGGTACGGCCCTGCAGGCAATCTCGCCGAAGCCGGCAAACCGCACCAGCGCCGTCTGTCCTGCGGTGATGTCATGGATGCCGGTGGCGTTGCCGGTGGCGATCAGGTCGCCGCGCCGCAACGGCCGGCCGCGCAGCGCCGAACGGGACAGCGCGAACGCATACGCCGCACGCAGGCCGCCGGGCAGACGGGTTGCTCCGCCGGTGCCGACCACCTCGCCCTCGATCAGGGTTTCGGCGCGCAGGTCGGTCTCGTCGCGGGCGGTCCAGTCGGCGATCTCCGGCCCCAGCACCAGGCCATTGTTGTTGCCGAAGTCGGACACCACCACGCGCGGGCCGAGCTCGTTGATCGTCGCCAGCGGGCTGCTGGCCACTTCCACGCCGATGTACAGGCGCGCCGGCAGCGCTTCGGCCTGCTCGGGCGACCAGTGCAGCTGTGCGGCCGGAGCGTCCTCCAACAGCTCCAGCACGTACTCGGCCTCGACCGCGCCGAAGCCTCCGACGAACACCGGAATGTCCACTGTTCCACCGGTAGCATTTTTCAGTTGACGCGAGAAAACCGGGCCCAGCAGGCGGTCGTCGCCGGATGCGTCGCGGCGCTCGGCAGCGATGTAGCCAACCTTCCAGCCCACCACCTGGTCATCCCAGTTGGCGATGGCCAGATCCTGCACCTGGTAGGCAGCCACCAGATCAGGCGGAACAAGGCCCGGGAAGCCGGGCAGGGCCTGGCCGGCGCGGCGCGCGGTGGTGAAGGCGTGGGCGATCGCGGCCGCATCGTCCGGCGGCGGCGTCTGCCCATGTATGCCGTGTTCGTTGCTCAAGAACGGTCTCCCTCTGGCGTTGTTGCACTGCCCATCGACAGCGTCTGCAGGAGGTGTATATGGTAAACCGGTGTCATCGTGCAAGCCGCAGCGCATCACGAGCGCTTGCCGGTGACCTCGGCCACTCTGTTGCCTCCCCGTTGGAGCCCTGCCCACCATGCGTTTTTCCCGTGTGCTGCTGTTGCTGTCCGGTCTGCTGCTGGCCATCCCTGCGTCCGCCGCCGATGCGCCGCTGCGCGCGGGCGAGCGGCTGGGCAAGGAGCTGGCTGGTGAACAGATACCCCTGTGGCCAGCCGGCCAGGTGCCCGGTGAAACCGGCACTGCGCGACCGCCGCGCGTGGTCGAGCGCAGCGATGATCCGGCCCACCCTGATCGCTTCATCGACCAGGTCGATGCGCCCTACCTGCTGGTGCATACACCCGCCCACGGCAACGGCCGCGCGCTGCTGGTGATTCCCGGTGGCGGCTACCAGCGCGTGGTGATCGACAAGGAAGACAGCGCGCTGGTGCCGGCGTGGGTGGAGCGTGCCGGCTATACCCTGTTCGTGCTGCGCTACCGCCTGCCGCAGGCCGACCGCGACCGCCAGGCGGCGCTGGCAGACGCGCAGCGCGCACTGCGCGTGGTGCGCGACCAGGCCGCACGGCGCAGGCTGGATGCCGACAGCGTGTCGGTGATGGGCTTCTCCGCCGGTGGCCACGTCGCCGCACGGCTGGCCACCGGCTTCGATGCACCGGTCTACCCGCCGCGCGATGCCATCGACCGCCTCAGCGCGCGTCCCGCCCGCGCGGTGCTGGTGTATCCGGTAATCGACATGGGCCCGCATGCACACAGCGGCTCACGCGGACGCCTGCTGGGCGAGCGGGCCGATGCGGCGCTGGCTGCGCAGTATTCGATGCAGCAGCACGTACGCGCGGACATGCCGCCGACGCTGCTGATCCACGCCAACGACGACCGCGTGGTCAGCGTGCACAACAGCGAGGTGATGGCGCAGGCGCTGGCCAAGGCGGGCGTCGAGCACGAACTGCATCTGTTCGCCCACGGCGGCCATGGCTTCGGCATGCGCATGCCGCCTGATTCAACGCTGGCCGTGTGGCCGCTGCTGGCACAACGCTGGCTGCAGACGACGGAGGCCGCACCTTGAACGCAGGGACGACCGACCTGCAGCGCCGTCGTTTCCTGCGCGACAGTGCACGCTGGGCGCTGGCCACGGCCACCCTCGCAGCGCTTCCTGCATCCGCACTGCCTGGACCACGTGCTGACACACAGGTGGTGGCACGCCTGCGTGGCGGCCGCGTGCGTGGCCAGCGCGAGCACGGCGTGCACATGTTCCGTGGCCTACGCTATGGCGCCGACACCTCCGCCTACCGTTTCCAGCCACCACGCCGCGAGACAGGTTGGCGAGGCATCGCCGACGCCCTGGAATACGCCGCCTCTGCACCCCAGACGGGGGCGGATGGTCCGGGCAGCGAAGATTGCCTGTTCCTCAACGTATGGACGCCAGCGCTCGGCGACGGCGGCAAGCGGCCGATCCTGGTCTACCTGCATGGTGGCGGCTTCAACAACGGTTCCGGAAGCGACCCGCTGTACGACGGCAGCGCGCTGTGCCGGCGCGGTGACGTGGTGATGGTCACCGTCAATCACCGCCTGAACACCTTCGGCTACCTGTACCTGGGCGCGCTGGGCGACCCGCGTTATGCGGCCTCCGGCAACGTCGGCCAGCTCGATCTGGTGCAGGCGCTGCAGTGGGTGCGGGAGCACGCCGCGGTGTTCGGTGGCGATGCCGGCAACATCACCGTGTTCGGACAGTCCGGTGGCGGCGCCAAGATCGCCACGCTGATGGCGATGCCCGCAGCGAAGGGCCTGTTCCAGCGCGCGTGGACGATGAGCGGGCAGCAGGTCACCGCGGCCGGTCCACGTGCGGCGGCGCAACGCGCTTCGATTGCGATGGACGCGGTTGGCGCGCGCGACCTGCAGGCACTGCTGCGCCTGCCGACGGCCGAGCTGCTGGCCGCCACCCGCGCACGCGATCCTTCGCGGGTGGAAAGCAGCGCGCTGTATTTCGGCCCGGTGCTGGATGAGGTGGTGCTGCCGGTGCATCCGTTCTGGCCACAGGCACCGGCGCAGTCCGCGTCGATTCCGATGGTGATCGGCAACACCCACGATGAGACGCGCGCGTTTCTAGGCAACGACCCGGCCAACTTCACGCTGACCTGGGAGAGCCTGCCGGCGCAACTGGAGAAGCAGCAGTTCGTCGATCTTTTACCTTCGGTGGTGATCGCAGAATATCGACGCCTGTATCCGCACTACACGCCGTCAGAGGTGTTCTTCGCCGCCACTACGGCCGGTCGTTCCTGGCGTGGTGCAGTGGAAGAACTGGAGGCGCGCGCCCGGCAGACATCGGGTGCCGCACCGACCTGGGCCTACCAGCTCGATTGGCCGTCACCGGTGGAAGAGGGACGTCTGCGCGCGTTCCACACGCTCGATATCCCGCTGGTGTTCGACAACGCCGGCCTGCCCGGTGCCCGCACCGGCGGTGGTGACGCCGCCATTGCACTGGCGGCGACGATGAGCGATGCCCTGATTGCGTTTGCGCGTTCTGGTGATCCGAATCACGCAGGACTGTCGCAATGGGCCCCGTATTCACTGCCACAACGGCAGACGATGTTGTTCGATCGGCACAGCCGCGTGGTTGACGATCCACGCGCGGGAGAGCGTGCGCTCTATGCAAAAGTGCCCTTCGTTCAGCGCGGCACGCAGTGATGACACCGCGATGCAAACATTCTGTTAACCCGCCTCGGCTAGAGTCGGTTCATGGAAGCGATGTTCACGCCACCGCCGTTTACCGGCCGCGAGCGCTTGATTGCAGGGATCGACGGCGCTGTCTGCCTGGTCGATCCGAAGGCGATCACCGATGCGCTGCAGCGGGTGCTGCGTGAGGCCATCATCGATCCGCTGATCGAGCTGCCGCCCTGTGTACGCCGTCCGGTGGATGGCCATTACGCGCGCCGTGAACTGCACCGCAGTCCTACGCTGGGCTACAGCGTCATTGCGATGTGCTGGGGCCCGGGGCAGGGCACGCCACTGCACGACCACGATGCGATGTGGTGCGTGGAGGGGGTCTGGCAGGGCGAGTTGATCGTGACCCCGTATGCGCTGCTGGAACAGCGTGGCGAACGTCACCGCTTCGCCGCGCAGGACACGCTGTACGGTCACCGCGGCAGCGCCGGCAGCCTGATCCCACCGCACGAGTACCACACGCTGCGCAACGCCAGCGACGAGGACATAGCCGTATCCGTCCACGTCTACCAGGGCGTGATGGAGCGCAGCGCGGTGTTCGATCCGCTCGACGACGGCTGGTACCAGCGCCGGGTGAAGGTGATGGAGACCGAAGCGTCCTGATCGCGTTCCGCCGGGCATGGCCCGGCGCTACCAGGGCTTGTGGGCAACCGATTCATCGGTAGCGCCGGGCCATGCCCGGCGGAACGCGGAGTTCACCGCGGCACATCCACCACATTGTTGAGCCGCGTGACTTCCTCTCCGCCGTCGGCCAGTGCAACACGCACGCGCAGGCCACTTCGATCACCGGCCGGCAACGGCAACGACACCACTGCGGTCTTCGGCAACAGGTCAGTCGGTGCAGCCATCGCCGGCACTTCGGTGCGTGCGATCTCGCGGCCCCGCGCATCTTCCAGCACCGCCACGCCCACGCCGCTGGCCACATGCCCAAGGCCATGTACCGTCACGTGTACCTGGCGCCCGTCCATCCGCACATCACCACGGCCCACGCCCAGATCCGGACGCGTATCCACCGGCGTCCCCGCAGACACGCGCTCGAACTCGAATACCTCGGTGCGGCCAGGTTGGAACTGCATCGGTACCGAAGCACTCGTTTCCAGCTGCACCACGCGCTCGCGCGGCGTACCGTCGATGCGGCCATCGCCGTCGCCATCCACGCCACTGCGCACGCGCCAGGTACCGCTGGCCACGTTCCAACCGGTCATGTCAGCGGCGATCACGCGCGAACCGAGGTTATGGCTGGTGACCGTGAAACGCTCGCGCGAGGGCGCATGCACCAGCAGCGCCACCTGTTCGGCGGCACCCTCGCGATCGAAGCGCCAGCTGACGGTGTGCCCGGGCCAGCTCTGGTTGCGCTTCAGGGCGATGCCACCCAGCCGTGCACGCTGCAGGAACTCGCTCGGCGCTTCCACCCGGTCGGACCACCAGTGGCCTTCGGTGTTCATGTACGCACGTTGCGCCTTGGCCTGCAGACCATCGGCATGCAGTGCGTCGATGTACTTGCGGTCGCCGCTGGCCTGCCAGGCCATCAGGCTGGCGAAGCCGGTCTTCCCGGCATCGGCCTCGGCGGTCAGCAGCGGGTACCAGTCCTGCTGCCGGCCGAGCGCCTCCACGTAGTTCTCGCCGAGGTTGGCCAGCGCGCCGGGCCCGCCGCGCTGCACGCGGTAGTCCAGCGCCTGCAGGTACTTCGCATCGCCGGTCCAGCGCCATGCCGCCCAGAACGTATGCATGGTATCGCCGCTGCCGGAGCCGCTGTTGAGTTCGCCGCCGCGGGTCTCACCGGTCGCCCAGTTGATTTCGTTGGGCAGGGTGAAGCGGCCCTTGTCGTCGCTGCCGGCGTGGGCCAGATAGCCATCGGCCAGGCCGATCACCAGCCGGCGTCCGGTCGCGTCGGCGTTGTACTGGCCCAGCAGGAAGGCCGGATGCAGCACCGGGAACGAGTACGGCTTCTGCCACTGCCAGTTCGGTTCGCGGTAGACCTTGTTGCCACCGAACCAGTTGCTGGAGAACAGCAGATGACCCTGCGGGTTGCGCAGGATGATGCGCTCGTCGAACGCCTTCACCGTTTCCATCAATCGTTCCAGGGTCAGTGGATCACCCCAGTTGAGGTAGAGCATCGCGCTGTTGGTGTTGATGCCTTCCTCGTAGGCATGCAGCTCGTCGGTCTCGATGGTGCTCAGGCCATTGCTGAACATGCCATTGCGGTACACCGCGTCTGACAATGCGGTCAGCGAGGCATTCAGGCGGTCCGGCTGCACGCCCATCAGGGCCAGCCCCGGCCATTGCTGGGTCAGGTCGGAATCGTCGGAGATGCCGCCACCGAAATCGCCGTAGGCCACCTGCCGCTGATCGATCCACCAGTCGACGAACTGCCGCACCTGGGCCAGGTCCTGCACCTGGTGGAACGCCCACGCCGGTACGCCCTTGGGCGCGTCCGGCGCGGTGTACGGTGGTCGCCCCTGGCTGTTGTAGCTGATGTAGTTCCAGTACAACCGGCCCAGTTCGTGGTCCGGGTCCACCCGCAGCAGGTCGCTCAGGTCCGCGTATACGCGCGCATACAGGCGCTGGCGCTTGGAGGTGGTGTGTTCCTCCACCAGGAAGCCCCAGTTGTCGCGCACCTGGTTGAAGCGGTCGGCCACATGCTCCTTGATCGCCTCGGCGCGTGGCTTGAACACCAGCCGCACCTGCGCACCGTCCAGTGCCTTGGCGTCGAAGCCGGGAGCAGCCGAGGCGATGCTCAACCACAGGCTGTCGGGCGTCAGGATGCGGTCGCGCAGGTCCAGCCACAGCGTGCGCTTCTGCCCGGGCTGCACCGAGACCGAAACATCGATCATGTCGCGCGCCGGCCAGATCGGATCCTTGATGCGGATGTTCAGCGGGATCAGCCCATCGTGCGTGGCCGGCAGGTCCAGTGCGGGGATGTCGATGGCCACGCCGTCCAGGCCGTCATGCATGTTTTCCCAGCTGTAGGCCCAGCTGCGGATCAACGGCTGGTTGGCCGGCGCATCACCCACGCCGGAGGGAATCAGCACGTGCACGATCGGCTTCGGCTCGGCCGGCAGCGTGTCGGCGCTGCGGCGCCGCGAGCCTGCGCCCTTCGGCAGCGCCATCACCGTGCTGCGTTCGGCCAGCGGATAGCGGCCGTCGATGTAACGGCGCAGCGTGTCCAGGTTGGTGTAGTCGGGCAGCGCCTGGCTGTCGATGACATAGTTCTGCTTGACCGTGCCATCGGGCTCGGCGCCTTCGCTCACGTCATACGCCCAGATCTCTTGGATCGGCGTCTCCTGTTCAACGTTGCTGAAACGCAGCACGCCCCCGGTCTGTGCCGGAATGTCGTCGACGCTGCGCACCACGCCTTGGGGACGCGTTGCCAGCACCTGCGTGGCGTGCGCCGCATCGCGGCCGTGGGCCAGCGTGCCGAACGCCGCACCGCGGATCTCCACGCGGTTGACGGTCTCGCCGGCCGGGAGGGTGAGGTCCAGGTGCTGGCCGCTTTCCACATAGGTGTTCCAGTCCGGCAACTGGAAGTAGTCGTTGCGGCCGGGCAGGCGCGAGCGGTTGTAGACACCGGGCCAGGTGGTTTCGGCGATACCGTCGGTGGCCTTCCACATCCACGCTTTCATATCGCGGGTATCGGCGAACTCGATCTTGCGGATGCGCGTGCTGGCTGCGGTCAATGCCGGTGGCGCTGCGCCGTCCCAGCCGAAGCGATGGCGCCAGGCGCGGTCATCGCTGGCGCTGGCAACGGCGCTGGTGACGGCCTTGCCACGCGCGAGCGCACTGACGGCCGCAGCATCAAGCATGCGGTCGTACACGCGGATGTGCTGGAAATCGCTGCCGCGCAGGAAGTTGTAGCGGCTCTGCACCTGGTAGGGCGCCATCACCCGTCCGGCCAGGCCGAGCTGGTCCAGGGCCGCATCGTAGTCACCGCTGGCCTGCACACGCGCCACCTCGCGACCATCGACGAACAGGCGTACGCCCTGGTCTTCATCCCAGGCGAAGGCCAGGTGCAGCCACTGGTCCGCGCGTGGCGGCGTGTCCATGCGGAACGACACACGCGTGCGGGCAAGGTTGGCATCGGTGACGAACGCATCGAAGCCATGCCCGTTCCAGTCGATGCGCAGCCAGGCCATGTCCCAGCTGCTGTGGTCGGCGTAGCCGACGCGGAAGATCACGAACGGAGCTTCGCCCACCGCATACCGCGCGCGCCAGTCGAAGGCGAGGGTGCCGCGCTGGGCAAGGATGTTGCCAGGCGCATCCCAGGCAAGCACGCCGTCGTCCTGCCACTGGATCGCCTTGCCGCGCGCTCCGTCGTCGACGATGTCGACCTTGTCGCGGAAGTTCGGCACCGCCTCACCCTGCGCCACCACGGCCTCAAGACCCTTGCCGGCATCGACGTGGAACAGCAGCGTGGGTGCATCGGTAGCGGCCATCGCGGGGCCGGCAGCCAAGGCCACCGCCAGCAACAGGCAGCGGGACAGGGTCGAGCGGTGCGGCATCAGGCGTTTCCTTTCAACGGGCGACGGCCGGCAAGGGCCGCCGGACCGTAGCAAGGCCACGCCGCGACGGCACCTTGCGGCGCAGCAGCGGTCGTGGCGAACGACGGCGTGCCGGGTGGCACGCCGCCGGCGTTGCTCAGAACTTGTAGCGCAGCCCCAGCAGGTACTGGCGGCCGGTCTCGGTGTACTGCAGCGGCAGGCGACCGGTCAGCGGCGAGTACACCCACTCGTCGGACGCCTCGTTGGTCAGGTTGATGCCTTCCAGGCTCAGTTCCAGCTGGTCGCTGATCTTGTAGCGGATGGACGCATCGAACACCGTGGTACCGGTCATGCCGTGGTAGCCATCGAGGTTGAAGCCGGTTTCCTGGCCCGGTGCCTGGGTCAGGTAGTCATCGCGGTTGGTGGCCGAGATGCGCCCGGCGAACTTCTCGCCTTCATAGAACAGCGTGGCGTTCCACGACGACTTCGACAGGCCGGTCAGGTCGGTCTTCATCACCGGCTGCCCGGCCGCGTTGATGTACTGGATCTTCGATTCCACCCAGGTGTAGTTCAACTGCACGCCCAGGTTCGCCCACTTGCCCGGCAGGAAGGTGAAGGGCTGGGTGTAGTTGGCCTCCACGCCGTGCAGTTCGCCGCCGGGGGTGTTGACCGGCTTGCTGTAGGTGAAGTCATCGGTGGCCGAGGCGCCGGTGCCGACCAGCAGCGAAGCCGGCAGGCCGCTGTCGCTGTACGGGCGCACTTCGCGGGTGGTCTGCACGAAGCTCTCGATGTCCTTGTAGAACAGGCCGATGCCGGCCATCGCGCCTTCGGCGAAGTACCACTCGAAGCCGAGGTCGACATTGGTCGCACGGATCGGATCCAGTACCGGGTTGCCACTGGAAATGGTGCGTGCGCCACCGGCCACCGCCACCGTCGCGCCCGGCGTCAGGCTGCCCAGCCCCGGACGGCTCATCACCTTGGCCGCACCCAGCCGGATCAGGAAGTCCGGGGTGACTTCAGCCACCAGGTTGAACGAGGGCAGGGTGTCGTCGTAGGTGCGGCTGACCGTGGTTTCGACGGTGCCGTTGGCCAGCGTCGACTGCCCGGTGGACGACTGCTTGGTGCGCACGTAGCGCACGCCGAAGTTGCCCGACAGCGGCAGCGAACCCAGTTCGGTGGAGAACTCACCCATCAGGTAGGCGCCACGGTCCTTCTCTTCCACGCTGCGCACGTTGTTGGCGCGCGGGGCAACGGCGAAGGTGCCGCTGTTGCTGTAGATGTCCAGCTGTTCGGCGATCGCATCCAGGTCCGGCACGACCCAGTTCGACGGACTGCCGCTGATGCCTTTCAGTCCGGCCTGCTCGGTCAGGTCCGCCGGCACGATCTTGCTGCCGCCGGCAAAGTTGGGCACGGCCAGTTCGCTGGCGCGGCGCAGTTCGACGGTCTTGAACGTGTAGTCCTTGGCCAGCACACCGCCCTTCAGGCGGAAGCCCGGGCTGATATTCCAGTTGAAATCGATCTGGCCGGTGTCGAAGTCGTTGTCCACGTACTGCGGACGCAGGCGGATCTCGGCCAGTTCCCAGCCGTTGGGATTGGTCGGGTCGATGCCGTAGTTGAGCACCGGCGCACGGCTGTTGCCACGGTAGTCGTAGCTGTAACCCTTGACGTCGTACTTGTCCATGATGACGGTGGTCTGCACCGGGTTCTCGTGCTTGGAGCGCGAGATGCCGAGCTTGCCGGACAGGGTGAAGTCATCGCCGAAGCGGTGCTGGCCGTTCAGCGCGATCTGCTTGAACTCGGTGCTCCACTCGTCGTGGCGGTTCTCGGTGCGGATGTCGACGTTGTCGAATTCACCGTAGAGCAATGCGTTGTCGCGGATCTCGCCGTTCTTGACGATGGTGGTCGGCTTGCCCGACAGGCGTGCGCTCGCATTGGCGCCGCGGCTGAAGGAGATCGCTTCGATGTAGTGCTCGTCGCGCGTCGCATCGATCTTCGAGTACAGCGCATCCAGCGAGATCTCGGTGGCGTCGTTCGGCTTCCACTGCAGCGAACCGGTTACGCCCAGCCGCTTCTGTTCGTGTTCCATCTGCACGTAGCGCGGGAAGCGCGGATGGAACACGTTGGCGCCACGCGCGGCGGCGAACGGCGAGGACGCGGCGAAGTTGCCGTTGCTCGGGCCGTTGGCCCAGCGGCCGGTGTTGGAACCTTCCTCCAGCGCCTGGCGCTCGGAATAGGCCACCGACAGCAAGGCGCCGAAGGTGCCATCGGCGAAGGTGTTGGAGACCAGCGCGGCGATGCGCGGGTCGGCCTTCTCGGCCATCGCGTTGTAGCTGGCCTGGCCACTGGCGGCGAAGGTGAAGCCGTCGTAGTCGAACGGACGCGCGGTGCGCAGATCGACGGTAGCGCCCAGCGAGCCTTCCTCGACGTCGGCCGATGCGGTCTTGCGCACCAGCAGCTGCGAGAACAGGTCCGAGGCGAACACGTTGAAGTCGAAACCACGGCCGCGGTTGGTGCCGCCGCTCTGGTCACCGGCGCCGACCGTGGTCAGCGCTTCCATGCCGTTGATGCGCACGCGGGTGAATTCCGGGCCGAGGCCACGCACCGAGATGTTGCGGCCTTCGCCGGCCTCGCGGGTGATGACCACGCCGGGGATGCGCTGCAGCGACTCGGCCAGGTTCAGGTCGGGGAACTTGCCGATGTCTTCGGCAACGATGGCATCGACCACGCCGGCTTCGCCGCGCTTGATGTCCAGCGCCTTCTCCACGCTGGCGCGGTAGCCGGTGACGGTGACCGTATCCAGGTCGGTGGCGTTCGGGTTGGCGCTCTGCTGCTGCGCGCCGGCGTTGCCTGCCAGGGCCAGTGCGACGGCCATCGCGAGCAAGGTAACCGGTGTCTTTTTTTCATGGTTCCGAGAATGCATGCCTTTCCCCTCTCCCAAAGGTCTGGTATCGCGGCTGTTTCAGCGTGATGACACCGCTGGTCAGGCCGGACGTTAACAGCACGTTCCCGATCCGGCATCTTGCACCGCAACAGATCTGAAATGTCTCCAAGACGCTTGCAGGACAATGCTTCCAACAGTTTGGTAGGCTTAGGGCAAGGCTGGGCGGGATTGAAATGACACCGCTAGCCAAATCCACGCCCCACGCGTGGTCCACAACCACGCCGCCCAGTGTCACATGCGGGCGGCACGCGTGAAGGAGCAGAAATGGGTCGTATCGTGTGTTTCGGGGAATTGCTGCTGCGCCTGGGTGCACCCGGTCGCGAACTGCTGCTGCAGTCGCCGCAGCTGCAGGTGCACGTCGGCGGCGCCGAGGCGAACGTGGCTGTCTCGCTGTCCCGCTTTGGACATGACGTGGCCATGGTCAGCACCGTCGCCGGCAACGCGCTCGGCGCGCATGCGCTGGCCGAACTGCGCCGGCATGGCGTCGATACGCGCAGCGTGCGCGAGGATGCCGACGGTCGCATGGGCCTGTATTTCCTGACCACCGGCGCGGTGCAACGGGCCAGTGAAGTGGTCTATGACCGTGCCGATTCCGCATTCGCCAACAGCACCGCCGCCGACTACGACTGGCCGGCGCTGCTGCAGGGCGCGCAGTGGCTGCACCTGTCCGGGGTCAGTCCGGCGCTGGGCCCGGACGTGGCCCAGGCCACGCTGGCTGCAGCGCGCGCCGCCCGTGCGCTGGGGGTGCGCGTGTCCTTCGATGGCAACTTCCGGCCGAAGCTGTGGCAGCGCTGGGGCGGTGATGCGCAGGCGATCCTGCACGAACTGTTCGCGCAGGCCGACATCGTGTTTGCCGACTACCGCGATATCGAAGTCATCCTCGGCCAGCGGTTCGAACAGGCCGACGTGGTCGCGCGCGTGGAAGCGGCAGCTGAAGCGGCATTCGACGCATTCCCGCAGCTGCAGTGGCTGGCCTGCACCCAGCGGCAGACGCTGAGCGTGGAGCACCATGCGCTGGGCGCGCTGCTGCTGGGCCGCGATGGCACCCGTGCACAGGCGCCGGTACGCCAGCTGCAGGGCATCGTCGACCGCATCGGCGGCGGTGATGCCTTCGCGGCAGGCATCCTGCATGGCATCCTGTCCGCCTTCGATGCCGACGCCACCGTGCGCTTCGGCCTGGCCGCCGGGGGCCTGAAGCACTCCATTCCCGGCGATTTCAATCCCGTCAGCGAAGCTGATGTGTTGGCCCTGATGGGCGAGGAGCGATTCGATGTCCGGCGCTGATCCACGCGTTCGTGCGGTACTGAAACTGGCACCGGTGATTCCGGTGTTCACCCCCGATGACATCGACGATGCGGTGCAGGTCGCGCAGGCACTGTTCCGTGGTGGCCTGCCGGTGATCGAGGTGACCCTGCGTACGCCACGCGCGCTGGAGGCCATCAAGGCCATGGTCGAAGCGGTGCCGGATGCGGTGATCGGTGCCGGCACTGTGCTCGATGCTGCACAGATGCAGGCCGTGAAGGAAGCCGGCGGCCGCTTCGCGGTCTCGCCCGGGGCGACGCCACGGCTGTACGCCGCCGCACGCGATGCCGATCTGCCCTACCTACCGGGTGTGGCTACCGGCTCGGAGCTGATCGTCGGCCTGGAACATGGCCTGGATACCTTCAAGTTCTTCCCCGCCGTGCAGGCCGGGGGGGCCGCGATGCTGTCGGCATGGCACGGCCCGTTTGCTGATGTGCGCTTCTGCCCGACCGGCGGCATCAGCGCGCAGACCGCCAGCCAGTTCCTGCACCTGCCCAACGTGCTGTGCGTGGGCGGCTCCTGGCTGACCACCGCCGCGCTGATGCAGACCCGCGACTGGGACAGCGTCGAGCGCCTGGCGCGCGAGGCCGCGGTGCTGGCCAGCTGATTCCTTGGCCCCTGCTGGAGCTGGGCACAGGCCCGGCGCCAGCGCATCCGCTCAGCCGCGTGGCGTACCCAGCCGCCGGTACAGAGTGCTGCGGTTGATCCCCAGCCGCTTGGCGGCCGCGCTGACGTTGCCCTGGCAATCAGCCAGCGCCTGGCGCATGGCCGCCTCGGCGATTTCTTCCAGCGCACCGCTGGCAGGCAGTGCTGGCGCGGCCGTCGTGCCTGCACGCACCTCCACCGGCAGCAGCTGCGGATCCACCGCTTGACCCGGCTCAGCTAGGGCGGCCAGCGTGCGCAGGCAGGCGCTCAGCTGGCGCAGGTTGCCGGGCCAGGCATGGGCCAGCAGTGCCGCGCGCGCCTGCGCAGACAACACGTGGCCCTGTCCCAGCCGCTGCCACAGGGCATCCACCACGGCACCGCGATCAGGATGCCGCCGCAGCGGTGCCAGGGTCACCACGTGGTCGGCGATGCGGTAATACAGATCCGCACGGAAGCGACCGGCGTCCACCGCCTGCAGCAACTCGCAGTGGCTGGCGCAGACCAGCGCAAAATCCAGTTTCACCGGCTTGCCACCGCCCAGCGGTGACAGCTCGCGCTCCTGCAGCACGCGCAGCAGACGCGGTTGCAGCGCCAGCGGCATGTCGCCGATCTCATCGAGGAACAACGTGCCGCCCTCTGCCTGCCGCAGCAGGCCCGGGCTGCCCTGGCGGCGCGCACCGGTAAAGGCACCGTCCTCGTAGCCGAACAGTTCTGCTTCGATCAGGCCTTCCGGCAACGCCGCGCAGTTCACCGCGACGAAGGGCTTACCGGCACGCGTGCTGCGTGCGTGCAGTTCGCGCGCGAAGACTTCCTTGCCGGTGCCGGTCTCGCCCTGCAGCAGCACCGGCAACCCGGCCTGCAGCACACGCCCGGCGGTGGCCAGCTGCTGTTGCTGTGCGGTATCGAACAGCGGCCCCTGCGCGCGCGCCGGCAACGGCGCGGTCGCCGCCGGCGTGGCCACACTGCGTCGCGACGCGCGTGCTTCGCGCACGCCGTACAGACGACGACCCTGGCGATCAAGCAGCACGCCGTCATCGGCCAGCCGTGACAGCGGTTGTTCGAACAGTGCTTCGTACGGCGTGCGGCCGATGTCCTGCCGATCGAGCCCGAACAGGGACAGGCCGGCACGATTGGCTGCGACCAGGCGACCGCCGCGGAAGCCGAGCACACCCTCGCGCGCACTGCCGAGCAGCGCGGGTTGATGATGCAGGCGCAGCAGCTCGCAGTCGGCCAGGCCGTCGGCGAAACCGCGGTGCTCGATCTGCGCTACCGCCTGCCGCACCAGCGCCAGCGCGTGCACGTGTGGCAGCCGCGCGTCGCCCGAAACATCGAGCACACCCAGGCACTGTCCGTAGGGATCGAGGATCGGCACCGCCGAACAGGTGAGGATGCCGTGCGGGGCGAAGTAGTGCTCGCCGCCACGCACCTGCAGCGCGCGCCCGTCGACCAGCGCGGTGCCGATCGCGTTGGTGCCGACCGTGCCCTCGTCCCAGCGCATGCCCGGCATCAGCGCGACACGACCCGCCTTGTCGAGAAAACCGGCACTGCCTTCGGCGTCGAGAATCCAGCCGTCTTCATCGGTCAGCAGCACGATGCTGCCGCTGTGGGTCATTTCCGCCGCCAACCCATCCAGCTCAGGGCGCGCCTGTCGCCACAGGCGCTCGCGGCGCTGGCGCAGTTCGCGCAGGCGGTGGTCGGTCAGTGGTTCGGCGGCCGGCTGCGCATCCACCAGCAGGCCGTGCCGCTGGCAGCGTTGCCAGGAATGCAGGATCGCCTCCGGCACCGCGCCGACCGGGGCAGCGCCGCGCTCGAAGAAACTGCGCCGGGCACTGCCCAGGCGGGGATCGGGAGCAAGCGGGGACACCGACAGCCTCCTGTGTCGCACATTGCGACAGTTGTTGCGGGACCTGTCCCGATTAACAGCACACCCTGCGCCGGCCTGCAACGGCCGCGCTTGCTGCGCCGCCGCAGGGCGCGCGACAGGATGACCGACGGCCGGGCGATGAAGGCGTGATGCAGCGCAGCAGGCCAGGGTTGGCATCGTCCTTGCGCCTGTGGAGGTACCACGCCCATCGCAGGAACCGCCATGAACGCCATACCGTCCACCCGCCCGCATGCCACCGATCCGCGCTCCCTGTTCAAGCCGCGCTATGGCAACTACATCGGTGGCGAATGGGTCGCCCCGCGCAGCGGCCAGTACTTCGACAACCTCTCGCCGGTGAACGGCCAGGTGTTCACTGAAGTGGCCCGCTCCAACGCCGAGGACGTCGACGCCGCACTCGATGCCGCGCACGCCGCCAAGGACGCCTGGGGCCGCACATCGGCCGCACACCGCGCGCTGCTGCTCAACCGCATCGCCGATCGCATCGAACAGAACCTGGAACTGCTGGCCCATGCCGAGACCTGGGACAACGGCAAGCCGATCCGCGAGACGCTCAACGCCGACGTGCCGCTGATGGCCGACCACTTCCGCTACTTCGCCGGTTGCCTGCGTGCGCAGGAAGGCAGCCTGTCGCAGATCGACGACGACACCGTGGCCTACCATTTCCACGAACCGCTGGGCGTGGTCGGGCAGATCATCCCGTGGAACTTCCCGCTGCTGATGGCGGCCTGGAAGCTGGCGCCGGCACTGGCCGCGGGCAACTGCGTGGTGCTCAAACCGGCCGAGCAGACGCCGGCGTCGATCCTGGTGCTGATGGAAGTGATCGGCGACCTGCTGCCGCCGGGCGTGCTCAACGTGGTCAACGGCTTCGGCCTGGAGGCGGGCAAGCCGCTGGCCAGCAGCCCGCGCATCGCCAAGATCGCCTTCACCGGCGAAACCTCCACCGGCCGCCTGATCATGCAGTACGCCAGCCAGAACCTGATTCCGGTGACGCTGGAACTGGGGGGCAAATCGCCGAATCTGTTCTTCGCCGACGTGATGGCCGAGGACGATGATTTCCTCGACAAGGCGGTGGAAGGTTTCGTCATGTTCGCCTTCAACCAAGGCGAGGTCTGCACCTGCCCGTCGCGCGCGCTGGTGCAGGAATCGATCTACGAACGCTTCATGGAGCGCGTGCTGGAACGCGTGGCAGCGATCCGGCAGGGCAATCCGCTGGACCCGAACACCATGGTGGGTGCGCAGGCATCGGCCGAACAGCTGGAGAAGATCCTGTCCTACATCGCCATCGGCCGCGAGGAAGGCGCCGAGGTGCTGATTGGCGGCGACAAGGCTGCGCTCGGTGGCGACCTGGCCGGCGGCTTCTATGTGCAGCCGACCGTGTTCAAGGGCCACAACGGCATGCGCGTGTTCCAGGAGGAGATCTTCGGGCCGGTGGTGTCGGTGACCACGTTCAAGACCGAGGAAGAAGCGCTGCAGATCGCCAACGACACGCTGTACGGGCTGGGTGCCGGCGTCTGGAGCCGCGATGCCGCGCGCCTGTACCGGGTGGGCCGCGCGATCCAGGCCGGGCGGGTATGGACCAACTGCTACCACGCCTACCCGGCACACGCCGCGTTCGGCGGCTACAAACAGTCCGGCATCGGCCGCGAGAACCACCGGATGATGCTCGACCACTACCAGCAGACCAAGAACCTGCTGGTCAGCTACGCACCGAAGAAGCTCGGCTTCTTCTGAGGATTGATCGGGATCAAGGCGCGGGCATGGGGCCGGCGCCATCCTGTCTGCAAGCGCACTACGGAGAAGCACGCATGAACAGAACCATGAAGGCCGCCGTCGTCCGTGAGTTCGGCAAGCCGCTGGTCATCGAAGAAGTCGTGGTACCGCGCCCGGGGGCGGGCGAGGTGCTGGTCAAGATCGAGGCCTGTGGCGTCTGCCACACCGACCTGCACGCCGCCGAGGGCGACTGGCCGGTGAAACCGAACCCGCCGTTCATCCCCGGCCACGAGGGCGTGGGGCACGTCGTGGCCGTGGGAGGCGGGGTAGGGCACATCAAGGAAGGTGACAGGGTCGGCATCCCCTGGTTGTACTCGGCGTGTGGCCATTGCGAACACTGCCTGGGAGGCTGGGAAACGCTGTGCGAAACGCAGCGCAATACCGGCTACTCGGTCAACGGCGGCTTCGCCGAGTACGCACTGGCCGATGCCAACTATGTCGGCCTGCTTCCGAAGGAAGTGGGCTTTGTCGAGATCGCGCCGGTGCTGTGCGCGGGCGTCACCGTGTACAAGGGCCTGAAGGTCACCGACACCAAGCCCGGTGATTGGGTGGCCATTTCCGGCATCGGCGGCCTCGGCCACATGGCCGTGCAGTACGCCCGCGCGATGGGCCTGAACGTTGCTGCGGTGGACGTGGACGACGCCAAGCTGGCCCTGGCCAGGCGCCTGGGCGCGCAGGTCACCGTCAACGCGCGCACCACCGATCCGGCCGCGTTCCTGAAGAAGGAGATCGGCGGCGCGCATGGTGCACTGGTCACCGCGGTTTCGCCCAAGGCGTTCGAACAGGCGCTGGGGATGGTCCGTCGCGGCGGCACGGTCTCGCTCAACGGCCTGCCACCGGGCAATTTCCCGCTGGACATCTTCGGCATGGTGCTCAACGGCGTCACCGTGCGCGGATCGATCGTCGGCACCCGCCTGGACCTGCAGGAGTCGCTGCGGTTCGCCGCAGAAGGCAAGGTTGCGGCAACGGTCAGCACCGATCGCCTGGAGAACGTCAACGATGTGTTCGCGCGCATGCACGCCGGCACCATCGAAGGCCGCGTGGTGATCGACTTCGCTGCCTGACCCCCTGTGCATGGCCGCCGTGCCCGTTCCCCTCTCCCACGGGCACGGCGGCCATGCCGATCCACCGGCAGCGCCGGGCAGCCTGGCGGCCGTACAATGCGCGCATGCCCGCCACGCTCAAGACCATCTTTCTCTCCCTGCTCGCCCTGATCGGCGCGCTGCTCGCGCTGGCCCTGGTCAGCAGTGCCGCCGGCTGGCTGCCGTCGCTGCTGGGCATGACGCCGGGAAGCGAGGCGCAGCTCGGCTGGGACCTGGCATTCACCGTGCTCGGCGGCATCGCCGCCATTGCCTTTGCCACCTACTACGCACCGTGCTGGCCGCGCGCGCATGGCACTTCGATCTGGTCGTTGCTGGTGCTTGGCGCGGGCTATGGCCTGTGGGTGATGGGGGGCGATTTCCCACAGTGGTTCGTCATCGGCCTGCTGGTTTCGCTGCCGGTGCAGTTGCTGGTTGGCTGGTGGTTCGGTCGTCGCGCATCGCGCGATCCGCGCTGAGCGGATACCGGTAGTGGCGGGCGCGGGGCCGCCCCCCCCCAGAAACAAAAAAATGAGGGCCCCCGCCCGCCCCAACCCAA
>NZ_JBSPUD010000009.1:88479-93051 GCF_056861525.1 Stenotrophomonas sp. 82F1 | reverse complement strand
TGGGCCCGGCGGGGGGCCCCCCCCCCCGCGCCGCGGGCTGGGCCCCCCCGCCCCCCCCCACTACCGCTTCAGCGTCGGCAGCGTCTGCTTCAGCGTGTCGATACCCTGCCACGGATCCGCCTTCAAACGCTTCGCCCGTGCCAACGCCTTGTCCATCGGAAACGCATCGGCAGCGCCGACCCGCGCCAGTTCTTCCCAGCGCAGCGGTACCGCCACGCCCGCGCTCTCGCGCGCACGCAGCGACCACGAACATACGCTGGTCGCGCCGCGTGTATTGCGCAGCCAGTCGATGAAGATCACCCCGCTGCGCTTGGCCTTGCTCATCGTCGCCACGTAGCGGTCCGGCGCCTGTTCGGCCATCGCCTGCGCGAACGCCTCGCAGAACGCTTTCGCGTCCTCCCAGTCCGCCTTTGGCTGCAACGGCACCACCACATGCACGCCCTTGCCACCCGACAACCGCACGAAGCTCTGCAGCCCGGTCTCCTGCAGCCGATCGCGCACATCACGCGCGCCGCGCTTGACGTCGGCCCAGCTCACGCCCTCACCTGGATCAAGATCGAACACCAGCCTGTCGGGATGCTCGGGATCGGCCACCGTCGCCCCCCAGGGGTGCAGCTCCAGGGTGTTCATCTGCACCAGCTGCAGCAGCCCGCGTTCGTCATCGATGTAGACGTAGTCCTCGCGCCCGCTCTTCTGCTGCAGCGGCACCGCATGCACGGCGTCGCCCAGACCCTGGCCGTGGTGCTTCTGGAAGAAACAGGCCTTGCCTACGCCATCGGGACAGCGCAGCAGCGACAGCGGTCGTCCACTGATTTCCGGCAGGATCCAGCGTGCCATCTGCCGGTAGTAGTCGGCGACGTCACCCTTGCTGAGCTTCTTCTTCGCAAACACCACACGCTCGGGATGGGTGATGGCCACGTCGTCGCCGTCATCGGCCGGTGCTGCACTCATCGCCAGGTCCTCCTTCTGCTTGTCACTGCGCAGTCGCTTGAAACTGGCCTGGCGCAGCAATCCTTCCTTGCCCCAGCCGCGGAACGCGATCTCGGCCACCGTCACCGGCTTCACCCAGCGCACGCTGGCCCCACGGAGGGGCACGTGCAACGGCAGCTCCAGCACCGCTGCCTTCACCGCCAGCGGCGCCAGCGTGGCCGACAGCGCGCGCAGGCTCTCGTCGTCGAAGCCGGTACCGACCCGGCCGACATAGCGCAGGCCGCCCTTGTCCGGCGTGGCCAGCAGCAGCGAACCGAATCCCACCCGCGAGCCCTTTGGCGCGGTGTGGCCGATGATCAGGAATTCATCGGTGTCCTCGTGCTTCACCTTCACCCAGCTTCGTACGCGGGCGTTCACATAGGGCGCATCGATCTGCTTGCTGACGATGCCTTCGAAGCCTGCCTTGCCGCTGGCCTCGAACACCGCCGGGCCGTGATCGATGACGTGCTCGCTGAAGGCCAGCGTGCCAACTGCATCGCCGATCAGTTCCTTCAGCAGTGCCTTGCGTTGCAACAGCGGCGCGCGGCTGATGTCGACCCCGGCCACGCCCGGCAGATCGAACACGATGTAGCGCAGCGGTTGTTTCGAGCTGCCGTCGATCACCCGCTGCAGCGCGGCGAAGTCGCTGCGGCCGTTGTCATCCAGTACCACCAGTTCCCCATCCAGGCGTGCATCGCGTACCGGCAGCGCCTGTACGGCCTGCACCACTTCGGGAAAATCCGCGGTCCAGTCCAGGCCATTGCGCGAGCGCAGCTTTACCTCGCCCTCGTGCAGGTCGGCCAGCAGCCGGTAGCCATCCCACTTGATCTCGTGCAGCCAACGCTCACCATCGGGCGCGGTGTCGCGATGATCGGTGAGCTGGGGCTTGAACTGGCGCGGGTAGCTCTTGTCACGCGCCCCATCCAGCGTCAGCGCACGCGCATGCCAGCGTGCATCGGCCTTGCGTGGATGTGCGGTACGCGGCGCGGGCGCCGCCTTCTTCGCAGAGGCGCGGGGCGCCTTCGCAGATCTGGGTGCTGGCGCGTGCAGCAGATCGTCCGCTTCGGCATCCCGTGCCTGCTCATCATCGCGCTTGATCAGCAGCCACTGCACCTGGCGCCCCTTCATCGCCGTGCGCACCAGCTTCCAGCCACCCGCCAGACGCTGCCCATGCAGCACGAAGTCGATCTTGCCGGCCGCCAGCGCTTGCAGCGGATCGCCTTCGCAGGCCCAGCTGCCGTGATCGAATACGTCGACGTGACCCGCGCCGTAGTGCCCTTCCGGAATATCGCCTTCGAAGCCGGCATAGGACAGCGGGTGGTCTTCCACCTCCACCGCCAGACGCTTCTCACCCACCCGCAGCGACGGCCCCTTCGGCACCGCCCAGCTCTTCAGCACGCCATCCATTTCCAGGCGGAAATCGTAGTGGCGGCTGCTGGCGTGGTGCAGTTGAACCACGAAGATCGGCCGTCGCTTCGGGTTGCCCCGTGCAGGCGTTTCATCCGGCTCGGGGGTCTGCCCGCTGCCTCCGCCCAGCCGACGCTTGCGCCGGTACTGATGCAACGACATGGCTCAACCTGCCTTGCGTCGCGCGACGGTTTTCTTTGCAGCCTTCTTCGCCGGGGCCTTTTTTGCCGGTGTCTTCTTCGCCGCTGTCTTCCTGGCCGGTGCCTTGCCCGCTGCCGCCTTCTTCGCCGGCGTGCGCTTGTTGGCATCCAGGCTCTTCTGCAGCAGCGACATGAAGTCCACCACGTTGGTGGTGGCATCTTCGCGCGGTGCCGGCTCGTCTTCTACCTTGGTCGTGCCGCCCTTGGACTTGATGCGCTTGTTCAGCACCTGCTGCAGGCGTTCGCGGAATTCATCGTGATACTGCGACGGATCCCAGTCGCCGGCCATCGACTCGATCAGCTGCTCAGCCATCGCCGTTTCCTTGCTGGTGATGCGGTAATCGGCGAGCTTTCCACTGGGCAGCGTGTAGTCGTCAGGCTCGACCAGTTCCTGTGGGTAACGCAGGATCATCAGCACCAGTGCGTCATCGTTGGGCATCACCGCGCACAGGTACTCGCGCGTGCGCACCACCACCCGGGCGATACCGACCTTGCCAGTGCTGCGCAGCGTTTCCCGCAGCAGCACGTAGCCTTTCTCGGCCTTTTTACCCGGCACCAGCAGATAGGGCTTCTCGTAGTAGCGCGGATCGATCTGGCTGGCGTCGACGAAGGTTTCCACCTCCACCGTTTCATGGCTTTCCGGCGCCGCCGAACGGATATCGTCTTCCTCCAGCACAACGTAGCTCCCCTTGTCGTACTCGAAGGCTTTGACGATGTCCTTCCACGGCACTTCTTCGCCGGTATCGGCGTTGACCCGTTCGAAGCGGATCGGTTTGCGGTCGCGCGAATCCAGCATGCGGAAGTGCAGGTCGACCTTGCGCTCACCGGACATCAGCGAGACCGGTACGTTGAGCAGGCCGAAGGAAAGCGTACCGGTCCAGATCGGGCGGGCCATGATGCGCACCTGGGTTTCAGCAGGGGTAGCCAGCTTCGGCCGGCTACCGTGAAACAACCGTGTCGGCAACGTGCACGCCGTGCGGGTGGTGCCGCTGGCCGGCATCCCCAGGCTTCAAGGCGCTTCCGGCGAGCGGCCGGCACTACTGCAGCAGTGGCCTCACCGCGGCGGCAGGGATGTGGTCCAGCGCGCGCCAGGCATCTTCCACCACCGGCTGCGCCTGTGCCCAGTTCAGGCGCGACTGTCCACGCATCTGGTCCCAGTGCTCGGCCAGTTCGCCACTGGTATCGGCCTCACCGCCCCGCGGCCAGTCAGCGGCATGGGTAGTCAGTGCGAAGGCATACACCGGGCACAGATCGCGCCAGTTGCGATGCCCCTGTCCGCGACGTTCCTCGTAGTCGCTCAGCATGTACTGCAGGTAATCCTGCGCCACCGCCTGCGGATCCTCCAGGCGGCGCGTCCGGCGCTGCGTGCTGCGCTGGCCAAGCGGATCCAGCAGGGCGTTGAACACGGACGGGGCGGGGCGTTCAAGACGGGGCATGGCCGGCTCCTGCAGCAGGGCGGGTGGGCAGGAATACGCGCGCCGCCGTTATCCAGTCGTGACAAAGATGTTCATGACGCCAGGTTCGCAGTGGCTTTACTTCGTCCGCGCTCTAGTGGAGGCCTACCGGAGGAATGCCCCATGACCACCACCCGTGACCCCCTACGTGAGAACCACACCCCCGAGCCGGGCGAGCAGCGCGGCAAACACGATCTGGCCGACGCCGAGGACCGTGGCGCCGGCATGTCGACACCGGACGAGGGCGTACTGCCCGTCGTGCGACGGCCTGAACAGGCCGCACAGGACCGCAAGGACTGTGGCGATCGCAACCGCGGTGGCCAGGAAAGCCCGCTGAAGCGGCGCGAGCGCAAGCAGCACGCCAGCGACAACCAGGACGAGGCGCTGGAAGAGACCTTCCCGGCCAGCGACCCGACCTCGCCATTCGTGCCAGCCAAGGCGCCGGATTGACGGGGCGTGCCGGCCGCTGGCCGGCAACCTTGACTCCTGCACGGAGCGCTGCCCGCCCGCGGGCGGCCCGCACGCCTAAGCGCCCAGGCCCC
>NZ_JBSPUD010000009.1:5000-88469 GCF_056861525.1 Stenotrophomonas sp. 82F1 | reverse complement strand
TTCGGGGGGGTGCGGGCGGGTGGCGGTCAACGTTTACTCCGCCGTGTCGCGCTGCCGGCCAGCGGCCGGCACTACCGCTTCAGCGCCATGACCACTGCAGGCCGACGCTGGCGCGGCGGTCCGGCCCGGGCTCAAAGAACCGGCCGTTGCCGTCATTGACGATCACCGAGCCGATATAGCGCTGGTCCAGCACGTTGTCGATACGCGCGAATGCGCGCAGGTCACCGGACTGCAGCGTCCAGCTGCGGCCGGCTTCCAGGTTCAGCAGCGCGTATCCCGGCGCGCGCTCGGTGGCGATGTCGTTCACCACCACGTCGCTGCTGGCCGCAGCTTCCAGCGCCCACTGCCAGTCCCCCGGCGACCACTGCAGGCGGGCATGCGCCTGCTGCCGGGGCACGCCGGGCAGGCGGCTGCCGGCGGCAACCACGGTGTCGGGCACGGCGCAGTTGCTGGCCGCACAGGCCAGGTAGGGCGAGCGCACCTGCGCCTGCAGCCAGGTCCAGGCCAGCTGCAGCTCCAGCTGCTCGGCCAGCGGCTGCCGGTACTGCAGCTCCACACCCTGGCGGCGGGTGCGGCCGATGTTGCGGTACGTGCTGCGACCGTTGGTGTTGCTGGCAACGGCCAGCTCACCGTCGGTATCTGCGCGGAACACGCTCACATCGAGCTGCCTTCCATCCTGCGCATGCCACTTGCTGCCCACTTCCAGGCTGCGGCTGCGGGCAGCCGCCAGATCCAGCGCCAGCCCGGCCTGGCCATCGGCGCGGTAGCCCAGTTCATTGAACGTCGGGGTTTCAAATCCACGGCCCACGGCCGCGTGCAGGCGCCACTGCGGGCTGGCCTCGAAGCTGACACCCGCCACCGGCGTGGTGGCCTGGTAGCGGCGGCGGCCGCTGTCGTCCGGGTTGCGCCCGACGATGTAGCGATCATCCGATTCGAAGCGCACCGTGCTGTGGCGGACTCCGGCGAGCAGCGACCAGCGCGGGCTCCATTGCCACCACGCCTGCGCGAACTGGTCCACGTTCTGCACGATGTCGATCTGGTCGCGACGCAGGCGACCGCGTACGCCCACGGTGCTGCCGATGAAGTTCTCGTAGCCAGTGCGGTGCTGGCGCTGGCGATCGGCATTCACGCCCACCACCAGATCCAGCGGGCGGCCCCACAGATCGCCGTTCCAGCCCCAGCGCGCGTCCAAGCCGCCGTAGCCGCCATCCAGGTCGATCACGCCGCCGGCGTGCAATGGGTTGGCCTGCGGTCCCGGCGGAATCGGCAGGTACTGGCTCACCGCGCGCTGCCCGGCATAGCCCATCAGCTGCCAGCGCTGCGCACCGGCTTCCCGCGTCCAGCGCAGGCCTGCCTGCTGCTGGCGCACCGATTTGCGGGTGTTGTACTGCTCAGCCACCGCCGTGGCCTGGCGTGGATCGGCCGCCACCTGCGCGCGGGTCAGCCCCAGCGGGTCCTGCGCGTTGGGCGCATGCAGCGCATTGAGCAGCAGTTCCAGGCGGCCGCCAGCGAGCTCGGTGCCCAGCCGCGCGTTCAACGATTCGCGGCGCGCACGGCTGTGGTCACGCCAGCCATCGGTACTGAAATGGTTGGCGGCCACGTTGTAGTCGATGCCCTTGCCCGCCCCGCGCAGCTGCGCGCCGACGCTGAACGTGTTGTCGGCACCGGCATTCACCCGCAGCCGCCACGGGTCACCGGCCTGGCCCTGCGCGCTCCACACCTGCAGCACGCCGCCGGAGGAATTACCGTACAACGCCGAGAACGGCCCGCGCAGCACCTCGATGCGCTCGGCACCGAGCAGGCTGGCGTGCGACAGCTGGCCCTGGCCATCGGGCATGGTCGCCGGCACCCCATCAATCAGCACACGCACCCCGCGCACGCCGAAGGTCGAACGGGCGCCGAAGCCACGGATCGACAGCTGGGTGTCCTGTGCGAAGTTCTGCCGGTCCCTGGCCAGCAGGCCCGGCACCCCGCCCAGCGCCTCGGACAGCTGCGCGTTGGGGCCGCTACGGTCGGCATCGATCCACACCGTATCCAGGCTGGCGGGCAGGGCGAAGGGATCCACGCCCGGCACCCGCGCGGCCTGCACCTGCACCGCCGGCAGTGCGGTGGGCGAGGGCGCGGCCGCCACCGAAAACGGCGACAGCAGCAGGGCGGACAGCGGCAGGCAATGACGTCGTGCGGCGGAATTCATGATTCAGGTTGATGGATCGAGCGGCAACGCACGCCATGGTACGGGCAGGCGGATGACGATGGCGGCGGCCAGCCCCGGCAGGCTTTGTTACGATGGGCTGTTTCCGGCCGAAAAGCCGCAAGCCGCGTGGCGCAATTCCTCCCCCTTTCCGTCTACCGAACGAGTACCGCCGTGTCCTTCTTTGCAAACGTGGAACTGGTCCCAGGCGACCCGATCCTGGGCCTGACCGAGGCGTACAACGCCGACAGCCGCCCGACCAAGGTCAACCTGGGTGTGGGCATCTACTACGACGAGAGCGGCCGCATTCCGCTGCTGCGCGCCGTCAAGCAGATCGAGCAGCAGCTCGCCAACGAAGCCAAACCGCGCGGCTACCTGCCGATCGATGGCCTGCCGGCATACACCCAGGCTACCCGTGAGCTGGTGTTCGGCAAGGATTCGCCGCTGCTGGCCGCCGGCCGCGTCACCACCGCACAGACCGTCGGTGGCAGCGGTGCGCTGCGCGTCGGCGCCGACGTGCTGAAGAAGCTGCTGCCGCACGCCACCGTCGCGCTGAGCAACCCGAGCTGGGAAAACCACCGCGCCGTGTTCAGCGCCGCTGGTTTCGAGGTGGTCGATTACACCTACTTCGACCCGACCACCCATGGCGTGAACTTCGACGGCCTGCTGACCGACCTGGGCAAGCTGGAAGCGGGCACCGTGGTGCTGCTGCACGCCTGCTGCCACAACCCCACCGGCGCCGACCTCACCGTCAGCCAGTGGAAGCAGGTCGCGCAGCTGCTGAAGGATCGCCAGCTGTTCCCCTTCATCGACATGGCCTACCAGGGCTTCGACAAGGGCATCGAGCAGGACGGCGCCGCCGTGCGCATCATCGCCGAGGCCGGCATCGACAGCTTCATCGTCGCCAACTCGTACTCCAAGTCGTTCTCGCTGTATGGCGAGCGCGTGGGTGCGCTGTCGATGGTGGCGCCGACCGCCGCTGACGCCAAGGCCGTGCAGTCGCAGGTCAAGCGCGTGATCCGCACGATCTACTCCAGCCCGTCCACGCACGGTGCTGCACTGGTTGCCGGTGTGCTGACCAACCCGGAACTGCGCGCGATGTGGGAGCAGGAACTGACCGAGATGCGCGAGCGCATCCACGCCCTGCGCCAGGGCCTGGTCGAGAAGCTGGCCGCCGCCGGTGCCCCGCAGTTCGGCTTCATCAACGAACAGGCGGGCATGTTCTCGTACTCCGGCCTGAGCCGCGAACAGGTCGAGCGCCTGCGCGACGAGTTCGGCATCTACGCCGTGGGCACCGGCCGCATCTGCGTGGCCGCGCTGAACCAGAACAACCTGGAATACGTCGCCAAGGCCGTGGCCACCGTCGCCAAGGGCTGAAGCACCCCTCCAGTGGTTTGAAAACAAAGGCGCCGCAAGGCGCCTTTGTTTTTGGGTCCTGGTTTCGCCAAGGGTTGCTGTAGAGCCGAGCCTGCGCTCGGCTTGCGCGGCGTGACGGACGAAGAGCAGCCGAGCGCGGGCTCGGCTCTACAGAAGCAGAGCGTCCCGCTTCTGCAGCGCAACGCATCTGGAAACGATTACGCCTTCCCCGCTCACCCACGCGCAAGTCAGACCAGCGACAATAGGTGTTTTCCCGTTGCCGAGACCTGCCCGCCCATGTCCCGTACCTCGTTGACCCGCTTCCTGATCCAGCAGCAGCACGCCGGCCGCATCAACGCCGACCTGCGCCAGCTGATCGCGGTCGTCGCCCGCGCCTGCACCAGCATCTCCATCGCCGTCAGCAAGGGCGCCCTCGGTGGCGTGCTCGGCGAGGCCGGCACCGGCAACGTGCAGGGCGAAGCGCAGAAGAAGCTGGATGTCATCAGCAACGAGATCCTGCTGGAAGCCAACGCCTGGGGCGGTCACCTTGCTGCCTGCGCATCGGAGGAAATGGACCACAGCCAGCCGGTGCCTGACATCTACCCGCGCGGCGATTTCCTGCTGCTGTTCGATCCCCTCGATGGCAGCTCCAACATCGACGTCAACGTCTCCGTCGGCACCATCTTCTCGGTGCTGCGTTGCCCGACCAACGTCGAACTGCCTGGCGATGACGCCTTCCTGCAGCCGGGCAGCAAGCAGATCGCCGCCGGCTACTGCATCTACGGGCCCAGCACGCAGCTGGTGCTGACCGTCGGCCACGGTACCCACGCCTTCACCCTCGACCGCGAAACCGGCGAGTTCCTGCTGACCACCGAGAACATGCAGATTCCGGCGGCCACCCAGGAGTTCGCCATCAACATGTCCAACCAGCGCCACTGGGAAGCGCCGATGCAGGCCTATGTGGAAGATCTGCTGGCCGGCAAGGAAGGCCCGCGCGGCAAGAACTTCAACATGCGCTGGATCGCCAGCATGGTCGCCGACGTGCATCGCATCCTGACCCGCGGCGGCATCTTCATCTACCCGTGGGACAAGAAGGAACCGGGCAAGGCCGGCAAGCTGCGCCTGATGTACGAAGCCAACCCGATGGGCCTGCTGGTGGAGCAGGCGGGCGGTGCGGCCTGGACCGGTCGCGAGCGCATCACCGACCTGCAACCCGACCAGCTGCACCAGCGCGTGCCGGTGTTCCTCGGTTCGCGCGAAGAGGTTGCCGAGGCCGTGCGTTATCACCAGGAGCATGACGCGAAAAGCGTCTGACCGCGGCCATCCCTACAGCGGTCATGGCAGATTGATGACATGACCGCAGGGTGACAGCAGCAGTGGCAAACGGCACCATCAAGCCCTTGCCGTCGAAGGAATGCACGCATGCACGAGCCGCGCCCTGTCGATTTCATCGAGGTCATCCACAACGCCGTCCCCAACGACGTATGCGGTGCGATCGTCGCCCGCATGCGTGCAAGCCAGGGCCTGAAACCCGGTGCGGTGGGCAGCGGTGTGTTCCCGGAACTCAAGCACAGCAAGGATCTGCGGATCAGCGGCGTGGAGGGCTGGCAGGATGTGGACCAGCAGCTGCAACAGGCGGTTTTTGCCGGTCTGCAGACTTATCTACGCCGTTATCCACAGGCATTGATCGCGCCGCTGATGTTGCAGATCCAGGACAGCAACGGCCAGCCGCGACGCCTGTCGGCCGAGGATTTTCCCGACATGGCGCCGGAGCAGCTGGCGGATCTGGCGCGCACCTGCCTGCGCCCGGGTGCGATCAACCTGCAGTGGTACGCAGCGGGCGAGGGCGGTTACCCGTACTGGCACTGCGAGCTGTACCCGAAGGACGCGCAGGCCGAGACCCTGCACCGGCATGTGCTGTGGACGCTGTACCTCAACGACGACTTCGACGAAGGCGAAACCGAGTTCCTGTTCCAGGGGCGGAAGATCGCACCGCGCACCGGCAGTCTGTTGATTGCGCCGACCGCGTTCACCCATACCCATCGCGGGAATCGGCCACAGGGTGGCGACAAGTTCATCGCCACCAGCTGGATCCTGTTCCAGAGTGCGCAGAAGTTGTTCGGTGGCGGCTGACCAGTTGCACCGCGCTGTGACCGCCGCTGCCTAGAACAGACTGCCCTGCGGCGTATCCACCTTCGGCGGCAACGGTTTCTCGAACCGGCTGCAATCCAGCTTCGGCCAGTGACTGTTCTGCGCATTGAACCCGAGACGCTTGCGCGCCAGCTTGAAGCGGTTGTTCAACAGCTCCGCATACACGCCCTGGCCGCGCATACGCGTGCCGAACTGGCTGTCGTAGTCCTTGCCGCCACGCAGCTGCTGGATGGTGCTCATCACGTGCGCGGCACGATCCGGATGATGGGTATCGAGCCAATCGCGGAACAGCGGTGCCACTTCCAGCGGCAGGCGCAGCAGCACGTAACCGGCGGTACTGGCGCCGGCATCATGCGCAGCCTCCAGCACGGCTTCCAGTTCGCTGTCGTTGATCCACGGAATCACCGGCGCCACCATCACACCGACCGGAATGCCCGCCTCGTGCAGGCGCTTCATCGCACGCAGGCGCGCATGGGGTGCCGAGGCACGCGGCTCCAGTTTTGCCGACAGGTGCGGATCCAACGATGTCACCGAGAAATGCACGCTGACCAGGTTCTCCGCTGCCAGCGGTGCGAGCAGATCGATGTCGCGCTCGACCAGTGCGTTCTTGGTGATCAGCGAGAACGGATGCTTGGTCTCCAGCATCACTTCGATCAGCTGCCGCGTCAGCTTGAACTTGCGCTCGATCGGTTGGTACGCGTCGGTGTTGATCCCCAACGCGATCGGCTGCGGCACGTAGCCCGGCTTCGACAGTTCCTTGCGCAGCAGTTGCGGCGCGTTGGTCTTGGCAAACAGCTTGGTCTCGAAGTCGAGCCCGGGCGACAGGTTCAGGTAGGCATGCGAGGGGCGCGCGAAGCAGTACGAGCAACCATGCTCGCAGCCGCGATACGGATTCACCGATTGGCTGAAGCCGACGTCCGGGGAGTTGTTGCGGCTGATGATGCTGCGAGCGGTCTCCGCGCGTACTTCGGTGCGCAGGCGCGGGGCGAGGAACTCCTCGCTTTCGTCCACTGCCCAGCCATCGTCCACCGCTTCGCTGACGGTGCTTTCAAAACGCCCCGCAAGATGGGACGTGGAACCCCGGCCCTTGATGGCGGCCTGGGCGTTGCGAGGGGGATGCTGCATGTTGCCCTCCGGCCGTTACGGGGTATTAGTATTATTGCTAACCACAGGCGGCGCAAGCAGCCAGGATTCACGTAGCTGTAGGCGCGGAGGCGCATGGGACCGCACGTTGACCCCAGACTTGTCCACAGGGTTGCGTGGCTTGAGAACGGGCGCGCGCCATCGCCGCGGCAGGCCAGCATGGGCCACGGGTGTCTCAACAGCTGCGATGGGAAGATCGGCTACAGGGACGCATGCCAGGCCGGAATTCGGCGACCTGCCGCGCGTCCTCCGGCTTCAATCTGCAGGGGAAGTCCCATGCACTGCTACAGAAGTGCCAGGTAGCCCTTCACCGTGGCATCCAGGCCGTCGTACAGCGCCTCGCCGATCAGGGCGTGGCCGATCGACACTTCCAGCACCTCCGGCACATCGGACAGGAAGTCACGCAGGTTGTCCTGCGACAGGTCGTGTCCGGCATTCACCCCCAGGCCGACGGCCTGTGCACGGCGCGCGGCCGTCGCGAACAGTTCCAGCATGGCCCGGGCGTCGCCGGCAGCATGGGCCTCGGCATACGGGCCGGTGTACAGCTCGATGCGGTCGGCACCGACCTCGGCCGCCTGTTCCAGCAGCGGGTTGCCGGCATCCACGAACAGGCTCACCCGGCAGCCCATCGCCTTCAGCTCGGCCACCAGCGGGCGCAGTCGCTGCGCGTCGCGCTCGAAGTCGAAACCATGGTCGGAGGTGATCTGGCCATCGCCATCGGGAACCAGCGTGGCCTGTGCCGGGCGCGTCTGCGCGCACAGCGGCAGCAGCCCGGGGTAACCCTCGCGCGGCGGCGCGAACGGGTTGCCTTCGATGTTGAATTCGACGCCGCGCGCGCGGGTCAGCGCCGACAGTGCCAGCACGTCCTCGGCGGTGATATGGCGGCGGTCCGGTCGCGGGTGCACGGTGATGCCATGCGCGCCTGCATCCAGGCAGGCCTGGGCGGCACGCACCACGTCGGGTTCGGCACCGCCACGCGAGTTGCGCAGGACGGCGATCTTGTTGACGTTGACGCTGAGCTGGGTCATGGAACGGGACTACGGGGAGTGGGAGGGAGGGTCGCTGCCATCGGTCGGAGTCACCTTGGCCGGTTCGCGCAGCCGCCGCAGTTCATCGCTGTCCACCAGTGTCGCCGGATCACGCTGAAGGTCGCCAAAGCGTGCCACGTAGCGACCGCGCACCCACGCCAGCAGGAAGGCGAGGGCGGCCAGCAGGGCCAGTGACATCAGCCCCATGTTCGGTGTCTTCAGGGCAAAGGCGAAGCAGCCCAGCGCCAGCAGCAGGTACAGCCAATACATTGTCAGTCTCCCCGGGCCACCGCCGCAGTGTAGCGCTGCCTCACAGCAGCGGCGAGGCCAATCGCGCGAAGGCCTCGGGCAACCGATGCAGCCACAGCGAGCGCCCTGCCTGGTCGTGTACGCGGGTGGCGCGCTCGAACTCGGACTGCAGCAACGTGGACAGTTCCGCTACCCGGCCACGATCGCTGATCATCATCGACAGCTCGAAATTCAGGCGGAAGCTGCGGTGATCGAAGTTGGCGCTGCCGACGATGCAGACATCGTCGTCGGCGATGAACGCCTTGGTATGCAACATGCGCGGACCGTACTCGTAGATCTTCACTCCCGCATGCAGCAGTTCGTCGAAGTACGAGCGGGCGGCCTGGGTGACGAACCAGGAGTCACTCATCTTCGGCACCAGCAGGCGCACGTCCAGGCCGCCGAGCGCTGCCGACGTCAGCGCCATCCGCGCCGCCTCGCCGGGTACGAAGTAAGGAGTCACCAGCCAGACCCGCTCACGTGCTTCCTGGATGGCGGCCACATGCAGGCGGTGGATGGTCTCCCATCCCGAATCCGGGCCAGAGACCAGCACCTGCGCGTCGATCGCGCCGTCGCCGCGCAGGGCCATGTCGCTCGGCCACAGCCGGGCGATGTCGAACCGCGAGTGGTCCTGGCCACTGGCGTACAACCAGTCCTCGGCAAACACCAGCTGCAGGCTGCGCACCACGTGCCCGCGCAGGCGCATGTGCAGATCGCGATAGGCATTCGGGTTGCGGCTTTCGTCTTCGTCGTCGGTAATGTTGATGCCGCCGGTGAACGCCAGCCGGCCATCGACGATCACCAGCTTGCGGTGCGTGCGCAGGTTCAACCAGGGTCGTTTGAAAGGCTTCAGCAGCTGCCGCGGATGGAACCAGACCACTTCCGCGCCGGCATCCAGCAGCGGCTGCAGGAAGCGCTGGCGCACGGCGGAAGAACCTACCGCGTCGAGCAGCAGCCGTACCTGCACACCGGCACGGGCCCGTTCCAGCAAGGCATCGCGCAACGCGGTGCCGGCGTGGTCGGGATTGAAGATGTAGTACTCCAGATGCACGTGGTCACGTGCCTGCGCCACCGCTTCCAGCAGCGCAGCGTAGGTAGCCGCACCGTCGACCAGCCAGGTCACTTCGGTGGCGGTGCTTGGCGCCAGACCCGTCGTCGCCTGCGCGATCTTGGCCAGTTCGGTGCAGTCGGCATCGGGCGGACAGACATCGCTGTAGTGCTCCATGCCCGAGCGCGCGCGGCCGCGCCGCAGTCGCTGCCGCTTCACCTTCTGCGGCCCCAGCAGGTAGTAGATGAAGAGGCCGAGGTAGGGCAGCAGCGCCAGCGACAGGATCCAGCTCAGCGTGGCCACCGGCTCGCGCTTCTGCAGCATGATCCAGCCGGTCAGGGCGAGCAGGTACAGCAGGTAGGCCACTGCCAGGATCGTTCCCAGGTGGGCGATGCCATCAAGCCAATGGCGCACGGAATCGAAGAGGGCGAGCATCCGCCGATCATAGCGGGGACACGCACCGCTCAGAGGCATTTGTTTCCCAAGCGCGTTCCCAGCAAGACGCATCCGCGCGTGGCGTGGATCCACGTGTCGACCAAGGTCGACACCTACCAACAGCGGCGACGTAGGGTCGGCAGACCACCACCGCGGACAAAAAAAGACGCCCCTGTTTCCAGGGGCGTCTGCAGTCGCGTCATGACTGATGTATTGCGGTGTAGCGATTTACTGCTGCACGAAGCCGATCTTCTTCATCTGAGCATTCTTCGCGGCGGCCAGAACCTTGGCCATCACGTCGTACTCCGAATCCGGGCTGGCATCGATCCGCAGTTCCGGCTGGTTGGTCGGGTCACGCTGGACCTCCTGCTCCATCCGCTGCTGCAGTTCGCTTGCGTTGATCGGGCTGTTGTTCCACGAGACCTGGTTGCTGGCGTCGATCTTCAACTCGATCGGCGGCGGCGGTTCGACCAACTGCGGCGGTGGGTTGAGCACGCGCTGCGGCAGGTCCACGGCGATCGGATACGTCATGATCGGCGCGGTGACGATGAAGATGATCAGCAGCACCAGCATCACGTCCACGAGGGGCGTGACGTTGATGTCTGCCATGGGGCCTTTGCCACCACCACTACTGAATGCCATGGCTTATTGCCCCTTCTCTTTGGTCGCCACGAAGCCGACGTCCAGCATGCCCTGTTCCTGCGCGATCTTGGTCATCTCGTTGATGACACGCATCTTGGTGGTGCGGTCACCACGCAGGTTCAACGGCGGCTGCGGGGTCTGCTGGGCGGCGGTCGCCAAGCGCGACTCGAGGGTCTGCTTGTTGATCTCTTCGTCGTTCCAGTAGATCGAACCGTCTTCCTTGACTGCCAGGGTGATGGGGCCCTTGCGGTCGTTGGTGTCGTCCGGCTTCTGGACCAGGTTGGCCTCCGGCAGATCCACCTTGACCTTGTGGGACATCAGCGGCGCCGTGATGATGAAGATGATCAGCAGCACCAGCATCACGTCCACGAGGGGCGTAACGTTGATGTCGGCCATGGGGCCGCCGCTGTTACCACTACTGAAAGCCATAACGGGCTCCGTCTAGATCTTGGTGACTACGTTCTCGCGGGTACAGCGCGTCGCAATTAGCGGACGCGCGAACCGGTGGCGAAGAAGTCGTGCAGGTCGTGCGCGAAGGTATCGAACTTGCTGATGGTCGCGCTGTTGATCTTGCTGAAGAAGTTGAAGGCGAACACGGCCGGGATCGCGACGAACAGACCGATGGCGGTCATGATCAGTGCTTCACCCACCGGGCCGGCAACGGCGTCGATCGAAGCGGAGCCGGTGGCACCGATCTTGATCAGCGCGCCGTAGATGCCCCACACGGTACCCAGCAGACCAACGAACGGAGCGGTTGCACCGACGGTGGCCAGCAGGGTCATGCCCGACTGCAGCTTGTTGCTTTCGCGGGTCACGGCCTGGCGCAGAGCGCGGTCGACGAACTCCGAACGGCTCAGGTTCTCACCCACGCCGCCGACAGCGCCGCCTTCAGCACGCTGGTGGTGCGCAGCAGCCTGGGCAGCGTCCAGCGCGATCTTCGAGAACGGCTCCGAAGCCGGCTGCTCTTCCATTGCACGGATGGCGTCCTGCGCGTTCGGGGTATCCCAGAACAGGCTGACGACGCGATCAGCGGCGCTCTTCAGGCGGGTAGCACGGAAGATGTTGATGACGGTCCAGTACCAGGACATGGCGGACATGACGACCAGGGTCAGCAGCACGACCCAGGAAACCGCGAAATCACCCGGCTTGGTGGTCATTTCGTGGATCAGATGCTCGAAGCCCATCTGCGACAGGGCGTTGGACGGATTGCCCCCGGCAGCAGCGGCGATGAAAATTTCCTGCAGCATGACGCTTACCTTTGTTGTGTGTGGTGATAAAGGGTGTAGCTAAGCTAAACAATCGAACTGGAGGCGAGGGTGGCCAGGCGGCCACCCGGGCGCATCAGTTCAGCGCAAAGTTGACCGGGACGCGGACGCGGCCAGCAGCCTTCTTACCGCCAGCTTCGGCGGCGTTGAAACGCCACTTGCGGGCAGCTTCCATCGCAGCACGGTCCAGATCGCGGTTACGGCTGGACTTTTCCACCGTGACATTGGTGACGTTGCCGTTGGCATCGACATCAATGATCAGGATCACTTCGCCCTGGATACCAGCGCGGAAGGCGGCCGGCGGGTAGCGCGGCGGATTCATGGCCTTCGACGAGATGTCCACGCTGGCCTCGATCGAGGTCGGCGGTGCCGGCGGTGCGGGCGGCGACGGCGGGGTGACGATATCGTTCGCGCGCGGTTCCGGCACGTCGACGACCGGCGCCTGCGGCGGCGGCGGGACGGGCGACGGCTTCGGCGGCGACAGATTCTTCACCGGCGGCGGCGGGGTGTCCTGCGGCGGCGGCGGCGGCGGCGGCGGTGGCGGCGGCGGCGGCGCGTCGACGATGGTCACCATGACGTTGCGCTCCTTCTCCGCCACGGCCTTGGGAGCCACGGCAGGAATCAGGAGCATCATGAAGGCGGCCAGATGCAGGGCGATTACAAACGCGATACCGACGATGCGAGGCCAGCTCAGCCCCTTGTCATCGGGTTGTTCGTACCGGTGAACGACTAGTTGTTCCGTCATGCGCCAAGAGCTCAATAGTGGGGCCGGAATCCCGGGGGCGGGATCCCTGATCAGCGGTGCATGACACCGCAGGAACCTCCAAGCTTATACCAATCCTGAGCGCTTGCGCATCAACTGGGCAGGCGTTCAGGCGTTATTCCTACTTACTTCAGGTTGATGATTTTCTTGGCATCCGCCTGGTTCTTCACGCCCTTCGCCAGCGCCTGCTGGGCGGCCTGCTTGGCCTCCGGGACACGACCTTCACTGTGCAAAACGCGTGCCAGATTCAGGTAGGTCTCACCGTCCTTGGAGAGCGGGGCGGCCTTCTGCCACGCGTCGATCGCCTGCGGCACCTGGTCGGAGTAGTAGTAGGACTGGGCCAGTGCCAGGTAGACCTGGTAATCCGGCTTCAGGATGCCCTTCTGCAACCCTTCGTTGATGACCGCGATGACGTCCTTTTCCTTGTTCTCGGTGTTGGCATAGATCGAGTACAGCTGCTTGTACTCGCGCTCTTCGGTGAGCTGACCGCTGCTGCGCAGCTTGTCCATCACCGCGGCGGCCTTCGGCATCTGGTCGGCCTGCATGTACATGTTGGCCAGGTTCAGCTGCGCTTTCTTGTCATTCGGGTTCTTGGCGGCCAGTGCTTCGGCAGCCTGCACGGCCTCACCGGTCTGGCCGGCTTCGGCCAGCGCGGCCATCAGCAGCTGGTTCCAGTTGTCCTTCGGCTCGGCAGCGCCGGCGATGGCCTGCTTCAGCACCGGGATCGCTTCCTGGTAGCGCTCCAGCTGGTACAGCGCCTGGCCCTTGATGATCAGCTCTTCCGGCTTGGTCGACTTGCTCTCGGCGAAGTACTTGTCCAGGGTCGCCAGGCCTTCAGCGGTCTTGTCTTCCTGGATCTGCAGCTGGCCGAGCATCAGCATGGACTGGAAGTGGCCGTTGTTGTCCAGGCCGTTGAACTGCAGCACCTGCTTCAGGTAGGCGATGGCGGCTGCGGTGTCGTCGGTCTGGTAGGCCGCCTGGGAGGCGAGCTGCGCGGCCAGCGACTTGTCGTACTCGTTGGCGCCTTCGTTGGCCAGGATCTCGTCGGCCAGCGTGCGGGTCTCCGGGAACTTTTCCTTGTTGTAGCTGTCAATCATCTTCTGCAGCTTGCTGCCCAGCTTGGCCGACGACTTCGCTGCCGGTTCCTGGCGGGTCGCGTTCGGGAACAGCACTTCGGCCTTGGCCTGCTTGCCGCCACGGTTGCCACGCTCGGACGAACGCGAGGACTGCGCGAACGCATCGGTGACCACGGCGCCGGTCAGGGCAGTGGCGATGAGGACGGAAAGCACAGCTTTGTGGTTACGGAAAATCATCGTTCACCTCGATCGAACCGCCGGTAGCGGCAAAGTCGGACTGTCAGAAAAATCTGAGCCGCCAAACGTATCAGAAACAGATGGCGTGAGAAATCGTTTTATGTGCTGCAATACAGCATGAATCTGCGCACTCAGCCACACTTTGGACGGCGTCCGGCCGCCTGGGCCTGCTGGTAGACGGGGCCGAGCGCCGGTACATCACGCTGCAACTCCCTGATCCGATTGGCTGGATCGGGATGGGTGGACAACCATTGCGGGCTGCGACCGCCACTGGCGGCCATCATGTTCTGCCACAGATCGACCGCCTGGGCAGGGTTGAATCCGGCCTCGGCCATCAATCGCTGACCGATTACGTCAGCCTCGCTCTCCTGGGTGCGTGAGCCGGGCAACAGGAACGCGGTCTGCGCCCCCATCCCGCCGAGCTGGTTGACCGTGCTGGCCGCGCCTTCGCCGCCATACGCGCCGGCCAACGCCCCCAGCACCGCCAATCCGGTCTGCGCACCCATCTGCCGGGTGATGCGCTCTTCGTGGTGGCGGGCGATCACGTGGCCGATTTCATGGCCGATCACCGCGGCCAGCTGATCCTGGTTCTTGGCGACGCTGAAGATGCCGGTGTTGACCCCGACCTTGCCGCCGGGCAGGGCGAAAGCGTTGGGTTCCTTGTCGACGAATACGGCCGTTTCCCACCGTACGCCACGGTACTGTGGTGGCAGCTGTGCAACCAGCGCGTTGACCACGCATTGCACGTAGCCGTTCTGGCGGCCGTCGCTGCTGATCTTCTCTTTCTGCTTGGTTTCGGCGAACGCCTGCGCACCCAGCTGGTCCAGCTGAGCCTGCGACACACCGCCCACCATCTGCCGACGGCCGGTGGGTGAAGTGGTGGTCGCGCAGGCGCTGACCAGAGTGGTGATGACGATGGCCAGCAGCAGTTGTTTCATGGACCCACCCCCGTGTTCAGAAGCCCAGTGTGTAACGGGTCTGCTTAATCTTTCGTCAAGCGGACAGCGCCTTACGTTGCCCCGAAAAACACCAGGGCTGCAAGCGCCACGGCATTGTTCAGTGCATGTGCGGCGATCGCCGCCCACAAGGTGCCGGTGCGGCGGTACAGCCAGCAGAATGCAGCGCCCATGCCGCCATAGACCAGCCACAGCTGTGCGATCTCGGCCGGGCCATTGGCGCTGGTACCGGGAATTTCATGGATGAGCGCGAACGCCAGGCTGCTCAGGATCATCCCCAGCCACGGCCGTCCGGCCTGCCACAGACGCCCGAACAGGACACGGCGGAACAGCAGTTCTTCGTAGGCGGGTGCAAGCACCACGGCAAACAAGGTCAGAAACAGCGGAAAGCGGGCAACCGCGTTCTGCATCAGTTCGAGGTTTGTCGGCACCGGCTCGATGCCCATCTGCTTGGCCACGAAGGCGATACCGTTGCTGCCGATCACGATCGCGCTGGCAACCAGCAGGGTCCACCCCCAGGTGGAGGGGCGACGGAGTGCGTCTCGCGAACGCTGCCGTTCGGCAGCGTTGGCCGGTCGGCGCCAGAAGTACACCAGCAGCGCTGCGCCACCGGTGGCGACCAGTGCCATCAGGATCTGCCCGAGCGCACCGGGTTGGCCGAGCTGCTGGGCGACCGCTGCCGTATCAGGCGTGCCGCCGCCGGATTTGGCGCTGGCATAACCCACCACGATGCCGCGGTAGAGCCCCCAGACCAGACCACTCACCAGGCTCAACCCGAACAGGGTGACGGCGGCGATGCCCAGATCAATGAAAAAACCTGCCAGCGGCGAGGAGGCGCGGGCGGTGGCAGTTGCCGGTGGGACCGGCGGCGGAGCGGAAACCGGGGCGGAAGCGGACATCGATTACCTGCGATCAAAGGACAAAAGCCGGCGCACCTCCCCGCGCGCCGGCCATGATCCGATTGTGTCAGATATCCAGGTTGGCGACCTTCAACGCGTTGTCTTCGATGAAGTCACGACGCGGTTCGACCACATCACCCATCAGGGTACTGAAGATCTGGTCTGCGGCGACCGCATCTTCGATACGTACCTGCAGCAGGCGACGGGTATCGGGATTCACGGTGGTATCCCACAGCTGTTCCGGATTCATTTCACCCAGACCCTTGAATCGCTGGATCTGACGGCCGCGCTTGGCTTCGTCCAGCAGCCAGTTGCGGGCCTGCGCGAACGAGTCGATCTCGATCGACTTGGCGCCACGGGTGATGACCGCGCCTTCGCGGACCAGACCGTGCAGCAGCTGCGCTGCCTGGTGGATGCCGCGCAGTTCGCCGCTTTCCAGCGCGGACAGCGGCAGCACCTGGATGTGCTGTTCGCCCATGTGGCTGCGGGTCACCAGTACGGCAGCCGGACGCTGCTCGTTGGGTTCCTGCAGTTCCAGGGTGAAGCGGGCGCTGCCGAGGTTGCCCTGGTTGAGGTGCTTGGCCAGCGCGTCCAGGCCTTCGCCAGGACCTGCAGTGCGCAGGTTTTCCAGCTCCAGCGGCATGAAGTCGACCAGCGCTTCGAGCAGGTTGCGATCGTAGCGGTGGGTATTGCGGTTGATCGTGTCCTGCGCGGCGGCGTAGGCAAGCAGCAGCTTTTCCAGTGCCACGCCGTCGATCGGCGGTTCGCCGCTGGCCGGCACCAGCCCGGCATTTTCCACCGCGCTGCTGGCCAGATAGCTGTCCAGTGCCGGATCGTCCTTCAGGTACAGCTCCTGCTTGCCCTGCTTGATCTTGTACAGCGGCGGCAGGCCGATATAGACATAACCGCGCTCGATCAGCTCCGGCATCTGACGGTAGAAGAACGTCAGCAGCAGGGTGCGGATGTGCGCGCCGTCGACGTCGGCGTCGGTCATGATGATGATCTTGTGGTACCGCAGCTTGTCCGGGTTGTACTCGTCGCGACCGATGCCGGTGCCCAGCGCGGTGATCAGCGTACCCACCTGGTCGGACGCCAGCATGCGGTCGAAGCGTGCACGTTCCACGTTGAGGATCTTGCCGCGCAACGGCAGCACCGCCTGGTTCTTGCGGTTGCGGCCCTGCTTGGCCGAACCACCTGCCGAGTCACCCTCGACGATGAACAGTTCGGACAGCGCCGGATCCTTTTCCTGGCAGTCGGCCAGCTTGCCCGGCAGGCCGGCGATATCCAGCGCACCCTTGCGGCGGGTCAGGTCGCGCGCCTTGCGCGCGGCTTCGCGGGCACGGGCTGCGTCGACGATCTTGCCGGCGATGGCCTTGGCTTCGTTCGGGTTTTCCTGCAGGAACTCTTCCAGGCGCTGGCCGAACGCGCTTTCCACGGCCGGGCGCACATCCGAGCTGACCAGCTTTTCCTTGGTCTGGCTGGAAAAGCTGGGATCGGGCACCTTCACCGACAGCACCGCGATCATGCCTTCGCGCATGTCATCGCCGGTCAGGTTGATCTTGGCCTGCTTGGCGATGCCGTTCTGCTCGATGTAGTTGTTGAGCACGCGGGTCAACGCGCCACGGAAGCCGGCCAGGTGGGTACCGCCGTCCTTCTGCGGAATGTTGTTGGTGAAGCAGTACATCGTCTCTTGGTAGGAGTCGGTCCACTGCAGCGCCACTTCCACGGTGATGCCATTGGATTCGCCGGTCACCGAGATCACGTTCGGGTGCAACGGCGTCTTCAACTGCGCCAGATGCTCCACGAAGCTGCGGATGCCGCCCTCGTAATGGAAGTCGTCGCGGCGGCCATCACCACGCTCATCCACCAGCACGATCTTGACACCGGAATTGAGGAAGGACAGTTCGCGCAGGCGACGGGCCAGGATGTCGTAGTGGAATTCCACGTTGTCGTGGAAAGCCTTTACCGAGGGCCAGAAGCGCAGGGTGGTGCCGCGCTTGGTGCTGGGGCCGACCTGCTTGAGCGGATGCAGTGCTGCGCCGTCGGCGTATTCCTGCTGGTAGTGGAAACCGCCCTGGTAGATATCCAGGACCAGCTTCTGCGACAGCGCGTTGACCACGCTGACACCCACGCCGTGCAGGCCGCCGGAAACCTTGTAGCTGTTGTCGTCGAACTTGCCGCCTGCGTGCAGGACCGTCATCACGACTTCGGCTGCAGACACGTCGCGGTCGAGCTTCTTGCTCATCTGCTCGTGCTTGCCCGTCGGGATGCCACGACCGTTGTCGGACACGCCTACCGAGCCATCGGCATGGATCGTCACCGAGACGTGGTCGGCATGGCCGGCGAGGGCTTCGTCGATCGAGTTGTCGACGACCTCGAACACCATGTGATGCAGGCCGGTGCCGTCATGGACATCGCCGATGTACATGCCTGGGCGCTTGCGGACAGCCTCCAGGCCTTCCAGGGCCGTAATGCTGTTGGCGTCGTAGTTGCCGTTGTTTGCCGGGGTGTTCTGTTCGTCGGTCATTGCGCTTGCCGTAGGCTCCGCAGGTCGGACACCGCTTTGAGCGATGTGCCGAGAATGAAGGGATAGCAGCCTGAATTATACCAGCCGGGGCTGAGCGGCCTTGCCGTGCCCACTATGGCACAGCCACGATCTGTGCATGTTCCACGTGGAACCGGGTGACGTCGCTCAGGGTCTCCAGTGCCGCAGGCGTTTCAGTTGCGGTGATGAAGATCTGCGCCGGCGCAGCCAACAATCGGTGCAGGACCCGGGCCTGGTGGGTGCGATCCAGCTCCGAGGCCAGATCGTCGAGCGCGATAACGGGCCACTCGCCACGCTGCTCGGCGTAATCCTCTGCCTGGGCCAGCAGACAGGCGAGGGCGGTGAGCTTGGCCTGGCCGCGTGAGAGCGCATCGCGACCTGGAATGCTGTGGAAGGCCACGCTCCAGTCCGCCCGGTGCGGGCCCAGCGAGGTATAACCCGCCTGACGGTCGCGTTCACGTGCCAGCAGCAGTGCATCTGCCAGTGGAACCTCGCTTCGGCGCCAGCCCGGGCTTAGATTCAGGCCCACAATTCCCAGCTGAGGAGCCAATGCCTCGGCCAATGCGATCGTCCGGGACTGCAACCGCTCCAGATAGTGCTGCCGACGACTGGTCAGCGGCTCTCCCGCCTCGGCCAGCTCGTGATCCCAGGTATCGAGCATCCGCGACGGCCCGCCCTGCTTGAGCAGGGCGTTGCGCTGCTTCAACGCCCGCGAATAGCGCCGCCACAGGGAAAGGAAGTCTGGTTCCACGTGGAACAGGCCCCAATCGAGGAAACGCCGGCGCGGTTCACCACCACCACTCACCAAGGCATGGCTGCCTGGTTCAAAGGTGACCACCGCCAGAGCGGCACACAGGTTTCCGAGCTGAGCGACGTCTTCGCCATCCAGACGCCCCTTCCACTCCTGCCCACTATGGCGCAGGCCCGCCTTTCGCCGCTGAGCGGGCAGATCACCGCGTTGTTCGTCCCATTCCACGAAGACTTCCAGCGCTTCATGGCCCTGACGCACCAGGCCGTCGCGTACCCGCCCGCGGAAACTCCGCCCATAGGCCATCAGATGCAGCGCTTCAAGGACGCTGGTCTTGCCAGCACCATTGTCACCGGTCAGCAGATTCACCCCTGGCTGGGGCGACAGCTCCACCGCATCGAATCGACGCAACTGATGGAGGGCAAGACGACGAATCTGCATGGGATGCGACAGACCATCCGCACATGGCGGTAGAGGGGCGGGGAATCACCCAGCTTACTGCATTGGTCAAGCCAGCCGTCATGGCTGGACGCGGTCCGCGATCAGTGAGCCCTGGCGGTGCCGGAGAACACATGTTTCACGTGATCGGGAGTGTGACTGCCAGCGAAAGACGATGGGACAGCGGCCGAAATCGTTCAAATCCAGCGGCCCGCCCAGGCTCAGGGAGCCCAGATTTCAACAATCCGGCGGCGGTTGTACGCCCACCCGGCCTGAAGGTGCGCCACGGTAACCGTCAGTACTCCGAAAATTCTTTGAAATCTGCTGACAACGGCCCTGCCAGGTTCCACAGATTTCAAGAAATTCGAAGCACCCGTTCCACGCCATCCACAGCGGGACTGTATGACTTATGCACAAGGTGTGGGCGAACTGTGGATAAAAAAGGCACTTTTCCCTCGCGTCAAAACTATCCACAGGTTCCCCCCCAGGCTTGATGGGCTATATACAGGGGGTTTCAGACCTATAAAGTTCTTTCAATTCAAAAACATAGCCTACTTTTACATGAAATCTGGCCCTACCATCACCACCAAGCTTTTGATTTATACCCAGATTTAGAAGCTAGGGAGGCCCCGACTTTCCGCGAACGAGGCCTGTGGACAGAGAGGTCAGCACGCAGGGCAGGTCGCTTGATCCAGGACCGCGCCCTGATCGCATCCAAGCGGACTCAGCATTCCTGAAGGACTGGAACTCCTCGCTGGATCCACCACAGCGCGGATCCCACGCAAGAGCGGGGAAGCCTGGAACCTCTCATCAACCGCAAGCCCGAAGGTGCCAGAAAGATCTGGCACCGATGCTCCACGTGGAACAAAAAAAAGACGCCCGGGAAATCCCGAGCGTCCATGTGTTCCACGTGGAACTGCGCGAAGGTCAGAGACGCAACGGCATCACCACGTGACGCGACTTCTCGCTGCTCGATTCACGTACCAGCGCCGACGAGTTGGAGTCGCGCAGCTGGATGATCACTTCTTCGTCGCGCAGCGCGGAGAGGGCATCCAGCAGATAGTTCACATTGAAGCCGATAGCCAGATCGCTGACCGTGGTGTCGGCTTCAATTTCTTCCTGGGCTTCTTCCTGCTCCGGGTTGTGCGCGCTGATCTTCAAGTTGCCCGGCGAGACTTCCACGCGGATGCCGCGGTACTTCTCGTTGGACAGGATCGCGGCACGCTGCAGCGAGGCACGCAGTGCTTCGCGGTCGACCTTCACTTCACGGTCGGCACCGATCGGAATCACTGCCTCGTAATCCGGGAAGCGACCATCGATCAGCTTCGAGGTGAAGGTGACATCGTCGCGCTTGACGCGGACGTGGCTGCGGCCGACTTCCAGCTCGATCTCGCGATCGCCGCTTTCCAGCAGGCGCTGCAGTTCGGTCACGCCCTTGCGCGGCACGATGATCTGGCGCTTGGAACCGCTGGGCTTGGCCAGATCGGTTTCGCACAGTGCCAGGCGATGACCGTCGGTCGCGACGGTGCGCAGGGCATCGCCGCGCAGATCGAACAGCAGGCCGTTGAGGTAGTAGCGCACGTCCTGCTGGGCCATTGCGAACGCGGTGCGCTCGATCAGCTCCTTCAGGGTGGCTTCGCCGATCGCAACACGCTCGGTGGCTTCCACCTCGTCCACCGACGGGAAGTCGTTGGAGGGCAGGGTGGCCAGGGTGAAGCGGCTGCGTCCTGCCTGCACGGTGATCTTGTCACCGGTCTGCGAGACGGTGATCCGGCTGCCATCGGGCAGGGCGCGGATGATCTCGAACAGCTTGCGGGCGGGAATGGTGGTTTCGCCGTCCTGGGCATCTTCAACCGCGATCCGCGACACCATCTCCACTTCCAGGTCGGTACCGGTCAGCGACAGCTGGCCGTTCTGCACCTGCACCAGGAAATTGGCCAGAACCGGAAGGGTCTGGCGGCGTTCGACCACGTTGACGACCTGTGCCAACGGCTTGAGAAAGGCTTCGCGCTGCAGTGTGAAACGCATGTGGTTCCGTGCCCCTATGCTTTAAAAAAATGTGGAATAAATCAAAAGCTTGGTGGTGCTGGTAGAGCCAGAATCGCTGGAAAACACAGCTAAGTCTTTGTAAACAAAGGGGTTTCAGGCTTCGAAACCCTCTGCATTACCAGCCCCCAAGGGGTGGGGAAAGCTGTGGATAAATCTTCCGCGAAATCCAACGGCATTCTTATCCACACCCTGTCCCGCGCTTGCTACCGGATTCTGCACCGTTTTATGCGGTGACGCCTCATCGGCGTACGTGCATCATTCGCTCAGCTTCCGGATCAGCTTGTCCCAGTCCTCGCGGAGCTTGCCGTCGGCTTCCATCAGGGTGCGGATCTGCCGGCAGGCATGCAGCACCGTGGTGTGATCGCGACCGGCAAAGGCGTCGCCGATCTCGGGCAGGCTGTGTTCGGTCAGTTCCTTGGTCAGCGCCATGGCAACCTGGCGCGGACGGGCCAGCGACCGGGTCCGACGCTTGGACAGCAGATCCTTGATCTGCAGCCCGTAGTAGTCGGCAACGGTTTTCTGGATGTTGGGAATGCTGATCGCCTGCTGCTGGGCGCGCAGCAGATCGCGCAGGGTTTCCTGGGCGAATTCGGTGGTGATCGCGCGGCCAGTGAAATTGGCGCGGGCGGTCAGGGTATTCAGCGCGCCCTCGAGGTCGCGCACATTGGAGCGCATCTTCTTGGCAATCAGGAACGCAACGTCATCGGGAATCTCGGCACCACGCTCGCGGGCTTTGGCCAGCACGATCGCAGCGCGGGTCTCGAAGTCCGGCGGCTCGATCGCGACCGACAGGCCCCAGGCAAGACGCGACTTCAGGCGCGCTTCCAGGCCTTCGACTTCGCGCGGATAGCGGTCGCAGGTCAGGATGATCTGCTGCTTGCCATCGAACAACGCGTTGAAGGTGTGGAAGAACTCTTCCTGGGTGCGGTCCTTGCCTGCGAAGAACTGGATGTCATCGATCAGCAGCGCGTCGACCTGCTGGAACTGGCGCTTGAACTGATCCATGGTCTTTTCCTGCAAGGCCCGGATCATCGCGCTGAAGAACTGTTCCGAACGCAGGTACAGCACCTTGGCGCCCGGATTGGCCTGACGCATCGCGTTGCCGGCGGCGAACATCAGGTGGGTCTTGCCCAGGCCGGTGCCCCCGTACAACAGCAGCGGATTGTGCGCGCGGTCGCCCGGCTTCTGTGCCGCCTGGAATGCTGCGGCCAGGCCCAGCTGGTTGCTGCGGCCTTCGACGAAGTTGGCGAAGGTGTAGTGGTTGTCCAGGTTGCCGGCGAACGGGACCTGCGGCTGCACCGGCGCCTGCGCCGAATGGCTGGAAACCGGCGCGATCTGCGCGTCCACGGGCCGCGGGCGCGAGCCGATTTCAAGAAAAACGTCGCCGAAACCGGCAAAGTGGGTGACCAGCTCGCGGATCCGCGGCAGGTACAGTTCGCGCACCTGATCGACAATGAAGGCATTCGGTGCATACAGCACCAGGCTGTCAGCGCGCAGATCGGCCTGCAGCGGCTTCAACCAGGTATGAACATCCTCGGGCGGGAACTCCGCCTCGAGTCGCTCGAGACTACGTGACCAGGCATCCATCAGCAATAATTGTCCGGTGGCCGATGCATAGGCGCGAAAAGGCGCCCAAACACAGGCCTGAAAGGGGGGAAATGGATGGCTCAGCCTACCACCGAGCGCCCGCCTTCGGAATGCTTGTCCCCTACTTATTCACAAAAAGATCCACAGCTATTGCACAGCCCGGTGAATTGGCGTAGCAGACAGGGGTTGACGGGAGGGGGGATACCTCTCTAAAATTTCCGGTTCTTTCCGTCCCATTCATACGAGAGGCCCACATGGCCACCAAGCGCACCTTCCAGCCCAGCAACCTCAAGCGTAAGCGCGACCACGGCTTCCGTGCCCGTATGAAGACCGCTGACGGCCGCAAGATCCTGTCGCGTCGCCGCGCCAAGGGCCGCAAAGTCCTGAGCGCCTGATTGCCATGCCGCATCCAGCGGCAGACGCAATCCATTCGACAGTGAATACTGCAGACCCGCGCAAGCGATTCCCTCGCTCTGCGCGGGTTCGCACGCGTGCCGAATATTCAACGGTCTTCAACGGCGCCCGCCGTGTGTCCGATCCGCTGATGACCCTGCACTGGCTACCGGCTGACCGGCCGGCCAGGCTGGGTCTGGCGGTTTCCCGCAAGGTCGATCCTCACGCCGTTGGGCGTAACCGGATCAAGCGCGTCCTGCGCGACGCCTTGCGTCAGACACGAACCGACATACAGCCAGGCGACTTCGTCGTCGTGGCTCGTACTGCTGCGCGTCATGCCAGCAACGAAGATATCCGCCAGGCCTTCCTGCGCCTGTTGCGGCGCCTGCGCGCATTGCCCGCGCCGGGCGTGGACGGCACAATGCCGCCGCCTGATGGCATTGCCATTTCCTCCGTCACCGAGCCGGCACCGCGTCCCGGCCCCGCTGAGCCTGCCTGCTGATGAACCAGACCCGTGTTTTCCTGATCTTTGCCTGGCTGATGGTGGCCGTGCTGCTGTGGATGGAGTGGAGCCGTGAGAAGTCCGCCCCGACCCCGGCGCCGACGACCAGCTCGGCCCCGGCCGCCGCACAGAGCGTCCCCGGTGCAGCCCCGGGCAGCATCCCCAGCGCGCAGGTTCCCGGTGCCCCGGACCAGCCCGCTGTACAGGCCCAGGCCAGCGCCACCCCGTCCGCACAGCGCGTGACCATCACCACCGACGTGCTGCGCCTGGTGCTCGATGGTGGCCGCGTGCTCGATGCCGAACTGCTGCAGTTCCCGCAGAGCAAGGACGAAGGCAGCCCGCCGGTACGCCTGCTGACCGAAGATCCCGCGCATCCGTACAGCGCGATCAGTGGTTGGGCCAGCGAAGACAAGAACACCCCGGTGCCGGGCGTTGACGGCTTCAAACTGGTCGGTGATACCCGCGACTTCGTGCTGGCCAAGGGCCAGGACGAACTGCAGGTCCCGTTCGTGTGGACCGCCGACAACGGCGTGACCATCAAGCGCACCCTGATCGTGGGCCGCAACGAGTATGCGATCCGCTTCAAGGACGAAGTCAGCAACGCTGGCGCCGCGCCGTGGAACGGCTACGTCTACCGCACCCTGGACCGCACCCCGACCATCCTGTCGCGGAGCATGACCAACCCGGACTCGTTCAGCTTCAACGGTGCCACCTGGTACGACAACGACAAGAAGTACCAGCGTCGTGCGTTCAAGGATTACCTCGACGATGGCGCGCTCAACCAGAACATCACCGGTGGCTGGCTGGCGATGCTGCAGCACCACTTCTTCACCGCCTGGATCCCGCAGAAGGACCAGACCGCACACTACGTGCTGTCGCAGGTGGCCGGTCGTGACCTGATCGAAGCGCGCGGCCCGGCCTTCACCGTGGCCCCGGGCCAGTCCACCAGCACCGAGGCCCGCCTGTGGGTCGGCCCGAAGCTGGTCAACCTGATCGCCAAGGAAGACGTGCCGGGTCTGGACCGCGTGGTCGACTACAGCCGCTTCTCGATGATGGCGGTGATCGGCCAGGGCCTGTTCTGGGTGCTCAACCAGGTGCACAAGCTGGTGGGCAACTGGGGCTGGGCCATTGTCGGCCTGGTGGTGCTGCTGAAGATCGTGCTGTACCCGCTGTCGGCGACGCAGTACAAGAGTGGCGCCAAGATGCGTCGCTTCCAGCCGCGCATCGCGCAGTTGAAGGAACGCTATGGCGATGACCGCCAGAAGTTCCAGACCGCGATGATGGAGCTGTACAAGAAGGAAAAGATCAATCCGATGGGCGGCTGCCTGCCGATCCTCATCCAGATGCCGATCTTCTTCGCTCTGTACTGGGTGCTGGTGGAATCGGTCGAACTACGCCAGGCGCCCTGGTTCGGCTGGATCCAGGACCTGACCGCACGCGATCCGTACTTCATCCTGCCGGTGATCAACGTGGCGGTGATGTGGTTCACCCAGAAGCTGACGCCGGCGCCGGGCATGGACCCGATGCAGCAGAAGATGATGCAGTTCATGCCGCTGGTGTTCGGCGTCATGATGGCCTTCATGCCGTCCGGCCTGGTCCTGTACTGGGTGGTCAACGGTGGCCTGGGCCTGCTGCAGCAGTGGTGGATGACCAAGCGCCACGGCAGCGATCCGGTGCCGGCCACGGCGGCCACCGCCCCGGCCAAGAAGAAGTAAGAGGTAGACGTCGACCTTGGTCGACTGCTCCCCAGGGTCGATCGACCCAGCAAAGGCCCGCCGCAAGGCGGGCTTTTCGCATGCGGCGTTAGAATCGCCGGCACACCATTCCCCATTGTTCGAGTCCGCCATGCCGCGTGCGCCGTCGTTCCGCCTGTTCCTGCCCAGTCTGCTGCTGACCCTGCTTGTGGCCGGCTGCGGCGACAAGGACGCGCAGGCACCGACGGCGGTCACCCAGCCGAGCGCACAGGCTGCCGCCGTCGCCGACCCGGCCGCTGCACCGCTGCTGGGCGCATTGCAGAAGCAGCTCGACGGCTATCGCCGGATCGTCGTGCTGCTGGCCGATGAGGAACAGCAGTCCGCGGCCGATCGCAGCACCTCCACCCGCATCGGCCAGCAGCTGTTCCACGACGGCCTGGAACAGCGCAGCACCATTGCCGCGCAGTTCGACACGCTGCTGCGTGGTAGCAGCCCGCAGCGCTTCGCTACCCTGGGCACGGTGCTGGATTACATCGAGTCGGCACCGGAACTGTTCGATGCCGATCGCCTTGCATTCCGCGAAGTGCTGCGTGACCTGCACGAACGCATCGGCGCCGATTCCTCGTTGCCGGCGGTGAAGCTGCACCAGCGCATCGGCGAAGACCTGGAGGCGCTGGACGAGATCGAGCGCAACTACAACCAGGAACTGACCCGCATCTTCAGCCGCTTCGAGCGCACCCGTGCCATCGAACTGAAGCGCGAGAAGTGGGACGACTACATCGTGCACCTGCACAAGGACTACAGCCGCGAAGCGATCCTGCGCGACTACGGCGTGATCAAGCCGTACCCGATGTCGATGAAGGACAGCGACCGCGAGATCTTCGGCCGCGACCTGCCGCCGAAGACGGTGGTACTGACCTTCGACGATGGCCCGCACAAGGCCTATACCGATGAAGTGGTGGCCATCCTCAAGCGCTACGACGTACCGGGTGTGTTCTTCGAGGTCGGCCGCAACCTCGGCAAGGTCGAGACCGACGGCAAGGTCAGCCTTGGGCCGATGGCGAAGATCAGCCGCAACCTGATGGAAGAGGGCTACGCCGTCGGCAACCACAGCCTGACCCATGCGCAGCTGTCGCGTACCACCGGCGATGCGCTGCGCCAGCAGGTGCTGGACACCGACACCCTGCTGAAGGACGTCGACAGCAAGCGCGCGCCGCTGTTCCGCTTCCCGTACGGCGCGCGCAATGCTGAAGGCCTGCAGCTGCTGAACGAAGCGGGCCTGAAGTCGATCATGTGGAACATCGATTCGATGGACTGGGCCGACCCGGTGCCGGAATCGATCGTGCAGCGCGTGCTCGACCAGGTGAACAAGGAACAGCGCGGCATCATCCTGTTCCACGATATCCACGACCGTGCGGTGAAGGCACTGCCGCAGATCCTGGATCGGCTGATCGCCGACGGCTACCAGTTCGCCGGCTGGAATGGCCGCGACTTCAGCGTCGCTCGACCGCGCAAGGGCAGCGACCGCGATGCCACCGTCACCACCGGTTACGAAAAATCGTGGGCGATCGTGGTCGGCATCGACAACTATGCCAAGTGGCCGAAGCTGGAGTACGCCAGCCACGACGCGCAGGCGGTGGCCGATACGCTGACCGGGCAGTTCGGCTTCCCGTCCTCGCAGGTGATCGTGCTGAAGAACGAACAGGCCACCCGCAACAACATCCTGGCCGCCTTCCACGACCGGTTGTCCGATGACCGCACCGGCAGGAATGATCGCGTGTTCGTGTTCTTCGCCGGCCATGGCGCGACGCGCCAGCTCGCCTCTGGTCGTGACCTGGGCTACATCATCCCGGTCGATTCGGACCCGAAGGAATTCGCCACCGATGCCATCGCGATGACCGACATCCAGAATATCGCCGAGAGCATGCAGGCCAAGCATGTGATGTTCGTGATGGATGCCTGCTACAGCGGCCTCGGCCTGACCCGCGGCGGCCCGTCGTCGTCGTCGTTCCTGCGCGAGAACGCACGCCGCAGCGCGCGACAGATGCTGACCGCCGGCGGCGCCGACCAGCAGGTTGCCGATGCCGGCCCGAACGGGCACTCGGTGTTTACCTGGGTGCTGCTGCAGGCATTGGCCGGCAAGGGCGATCTCAATGGAGATGGCCTGATCACCGGTACCGAGCTGGCCGCCTATGTGGCACCGGCGGTGTCGGCGGTCTCGCAGCAGACGCCGGCGTTCGGCAGCCTGCCCGGTTCGCAGGGCGGCGAGTTCGTGTTCCAGGTGCCGGACAGCCAGGAATACCTCAACGCCGATACCCGGCAGCTGACGCCCGATGCGATCGCCCTGAACAACAAGGTTGATGCCGCGCAGGATGCCAAGGGCGCCCAGGCGCCGGTGACCGTGGCCGACCTGCAGGGCGGCAAGGCCAAGCTGGTGGTGCCGACCGCCAGCCCGGCCTCCGACCGCCAGCGCGCGCAGCAGGCCAATGACCGTGGCCTGCAGCTGTACCGCGAGAAGCAGTACGACGAAGCCGCCCTCCAGTTCACCGAGGCGCTGAAGCTGCGCCCGGACTTCGCCCAGGCGGCCAACAACCTCGGCTTCGTCTACTACCGCCAGCAACGCTACGCCGAAGCGGCGCGCTGGCTGGAGAACACCTTGAAGATCGATCCGTCGCGCGCGGTGGCCCATCTCAACCTGGGCGATGCGTACTTCCACGCGGGCGACAAGGCCAAGGCGAAGCAGGCCTACACCACCTATCTGGCGCTGCAGCCGCAGGGCAGTGGTGCGGCGCAGGCGCGCGCGCAGCTGGAGAAGCTCTGAGCGATGAACGAGATGACCCGCACCGAGACCATCGTGGCCATTGCCAGCGCACCGGGTGCGGGCGGCGTCGGCCTGCTGCGCCTGTCAGGCCCGCGCGCCGCAGCGATTGCCAACGCACTCGGCGCACCGACGCTGCGCCCACGCCATGCGCACTACGCGCGCCTGCGCGATGCTGACGGCGAGGTGATCGACGACGGCATCGTGCTGTGGTTCCCGGCACCCAACAGCTTCACCGGCGAAGAAGTGGTGGAACTGCAGGGGCATGGCAGCCCGGTGCTGCTGCAGCAACTGGTTGCACGTTGCATCGCGCTGGGCGCGCGCCAGGCGCGGCCAGGTGAGTTCAGCGAACGCGCCTTCCTCAACGGCAAGCTCGACCTGGCCCAGGCCGAAGCCATCGCCGATCTGATCGCCGCCGGTGACAACCGCGCCGCACGTGCTGCACGCCGTTCGCTGGATGGTGTGTTCTCGCGTCGTATCGATGCAGTGGTCGAACAACTGGTGCTGCTGCGTATCCACGTGGAAGCGGCCATCGATTTCGCCGATGAGCCGCTGGACACGCTCGGCGGTGCACAGGTGCGGCGCGGGCTGGAGCAGGCGCGTAGTGACCTGGCCTTGCTGCGCCGCGATGCCGAACGCGGCCGTCGCCTGCGCGATGGCCTGCATGCCGTGCTGATCGGCCCACCGAATGCCGGCAAAAGTTCGTTGTTGAACGCGCTTGCCGGCAGCGAGCGTGCCATCGTCACCGACATCGCCGGCACCACCCGCGACACGCTGCGCGAGACCATCCGCCTGGATGGCCTGGAGCTGACCCTTGTCGATACCGCCGGCCTGCGCGAGGGGGGCGATGCCATCGAACGCGAAGGCATGCGTCGCGCGCATGTGGAAATCGAGCGCACCGACCTGGCGCTGATCGTGCTGGACGCGCGTGACCCGGCGGCGGGTGAAGCGGCGCTGGGCGATGCCGTGGCCGGCGTGCCGCACAAGGTCTACATCCACAACAAGTCAGATCTGCTGTTGGGAACGCCCGAGCAGGACGATCCGGATCGTGTGTTCGTCTCGGCCGCTACCGGCGCGGGACTGGACGACCTGCATGCGCGTCTGCGTTCGATCGCCTCGGCCGGTGCGGGCGAGCAGGTGGACGGTGAGTTCTCCGCGCGTACGCGCCACGTGGACGCCATCGAGCGCGCACAGGAACATGCGCAGCGTGCCGATGCAGAGCTGGTGCACGAGCACCTGGAGCTGGCCGCCGAGGAACTGCGGCTGGCGCACGATGCACTGGGCGAGATCACCGGGCAGATGAGTGCGGATGATCTGCTGGGAAGGATTTTCTCCAGCTTCTGCATTGGCAAGTAGTGCCGGGTCAGATCCCCGAAGGGGCTCTGACCCCCGACATCGATCAATCGCACGGCTCATGCTGTGGTAGATGCCAACCTTGGTTGGCACCGGGCATCCGGGGCCATGGAACCCCAATAGCAGAGCGCCGACCAAGGTCGGCGACTACCGGATCTTGGAGATCCGTATCTGTCAGAGTGGGGTCGGAGCCCCTTCGGGGATCCGACCCCAGCTCCCCCAACCTGTCACATTCCCGCCGCATACTGACGCCCATCACAAACCGCTTTGGGGAAGTCGCAGTGAAGTCGTGGGGTCGTGCGTTGCTGTTGTCGCTGGCCGTGGCACCATCGGTGGCCATGAGTGCTGAATCCTCCCCTCCGGCCGCGCCCAAGGTGTCGGTCTACGGTCATCGCGGCGCAAGCGCGCTGCTGCCCGAGCACACCTTGGCGGCGTATGCGCAGGCCATCGCCGACGGTGCCGATTACATCGAACCGGACCTGGTGATGACCAGGGACGGGGTGATGGTGGCCCGCCACGAGAACGAGATCGGTGGTACCACCGATGTGGCCGAGCACAAGGAATTCGCCAAGCGCAAGACCCGCAAGGTCATCGACGGGCAGACGGTCGAAGGCTGGTTCACCGAAGACTTCACCCTGGCCGAGCTGAAGACCCTGTACGCCCGCGAGCGCCTGCCGGAGTTCCGCAGCACCGCCTATGACGGCCAGTTCCGCATCGCCAGCCTGGACGAGATCCTGGCGTTCCTGGTCCAGCAGGCCGGTCGTGCCAACCGTGGCATCGGCCTGGTGCCGGAGATCAAGCACCCGACTTATTTCCAGTCGATCGGCCTGCCGATGGAAGACAAGGTGCTGGCTGCGCTGCGTGGCAACGCCTATACCAACGTCGGCCCGGTCACCATCCAGTCGTTCGAGACCGCCAACCTGCGTTACCTGCGCGGCAAGATCCCGCGTGGCAGCAACATCCGCCTGCTGCAGCTGCTGTGGAAGGGCGATACCCAGCCGGCCGACATCGCCAAGGCCGGCGGTGCGCTGACCTATGCGCAGATGATGACGCCAGCAGGTCTGAAGGACATCGCGACCTATGCCGATGGCATCGGCCCGGAGCTGCGCTCGATCATCCCGCTGGATGCCAACGGTGCGTTGGGTACGCCGACGTCGCTGGTGCGCGATGCGCACGCGGTGGGCCTGATGGTGATCCCGTACACCTTCCGCCCGGAGAACCATTTCCAGGCCAGCAACCTGCGCAAGGGCGCGGACAATGCGCGCAATGCGGAAGGGTCGATCGCCGAGATGCGCGCCTACCTGGCGACCGGCATCGATGCGTTCTTCACCGATGACCCGGCGCTGGGCCGGCAGGCGGTGGACGGAATGGGCGCGGCGGGAAACGCGGCGGATTGATGCGCCGATGGTAGATGCCAACCCTGGTTGGCACACGTTGGTTGGCACGCGGTCGCTGCGGGGGCATGAACGCCGGAGGCAGGAGCGCCGACCAAGGTCGGCGGCCACCGGGTCATCGGTGATCGGGGTCAGAGCCCCTTCGGGGATCCGACCCCGTCACAGCTCAACCGCGCGGGTCTTCGGGCCGGCGGAACGGGACGACCACATAGTCCTGCCCTTCGCGCGGCTGCCACAGCACCGGCACGCGCTGCGGCGACGGCGGCTCGAGTTCGTCGTCGGCCAGCGGCTCGACCTCTTCTTCCTCGTCTTCCCAGCTGTAACGCGGGCGCGGCGGCAACGGGTCGGCGTTGCGGAACAGCAGCGCAGCGATGATGCCGGCGAAGGCACCGCCCATGTGCGACTGCCAGGACACGCCGTCGGCGTGCGGCAGCACGGTCATCAGCATGCCGCCGTAGAACAGCATGCCGATCAGCCCAGTGGCGATGGCCGCGCGGTCGCGGCGCAGCAGGCCGAGGCTGGCCAGCAGGAACATCAGGCCGTGGGTGACGCCACTGGCGCCGAGATGGAAGCTGCCGGGGTTGCCCAGCATCCACGCACCGATGCCCGAACCGACCCACAGCAGGGGCAGGGCACGTAGCGTGGCCTTCGGATAAACGCTGCCGGCGAGGGTGCCGAGGATCAGGATCGCAGCGCTGTTGGCGGCGATGTGTTCGACCGAGGCATGCAGCAGCGGCCCGCCGATCAGGCCGAGCAGGCCCTTGGCTTCCAGCGGTGCCACGGCCCAGGGTCGCCAGTCGAAATGGTCCTGCAGGGCGAACACGGCCACCAGCACCAGCACGGCGGCCAGGCTGGCGTTGAAGGCGCGCAGGATGCGCGTGCGGTCGTTGCGATCGGCCGGCGCGTCGCCGGCGGGCAGGGGCGCGTTCGTGTTCATACCCTCAGCAATGGCGGTGGCCGGCGCGAAACCAAGGCCACCGCTGCGGGAGAGTGGGTGCGGCCGGCGGGACAATCCACCAGCCGCACCCTTCAAGACGCCTGGATCAGGCGCTGCCTTCCTTCGGCGGGTTCTTCAGGCTCAGCACCACCGTGGCGGCGATGATCACCGCGACCACGCCCAGCGAGATCGGGGTCGGGATCTTGAACAGGTCGATGATCATCATCTTGACGCCGATGAAGGCCAGCACCAGGGCCAGGCCGTAAGGCAGCAGGTGGAAGCGGTCAGCCATGCCGGCCAGCAGGAAGAACATCGCACGCAGGCCGAGCACCGCGAACACGTTGGAGGTCAGCACGATGAACGGGTCGGTGGTGATCGCGAAGATCGCCGGGATGCTGTCCACCGCGAAGATCACGTCGGTGACTGCAATCAGGATCAGCACCGCGAACAGCGGGGTGAACCAGCGCACGCCGTCGCGCTTGACGCTCATCGCGTTGCCTTCGTAATCCGGCAGCAAGCGCAGGTGCTTGCGCATCCAGCGCAGGGCCGGATTGGCTTCCAGGTCAGGCTCCTGGCCCGCGGCGAACCACATCTTCCAGCCGGTGAAGAGCAGGAAGGCGCCGAACACGTAGAGCAGCCAATGGAACTGGGTGATCAGCACGCTGCCGGCGAAGATCATGATCGTACGCAGCACGATCGCACCCAGGATGCCGATGATAAGCACCTTCTGGCGCTGTTCCTCCGGCACCGCGAAGTAGCTCATGATCATCAGGAAGACAAAGATGTTGTCCACCGCCAGTGCCTTCTCGACCAGGTAGCCGGTCAGAAACTCCAGGCCGACCTTGTTGGCCACGACCTGGCCGGCGGTTTCGTTCAGGTAGAACCAGAGGCCGCCGTTGAAGGCCAGCGCCAGCGCGACCCAGCCGATGGACCACCACAGGGCCTCCTTGAAGGTGACCTTGTGCGGGCCACCATGGCGCATCAATACGAGGTCGACCAGCAGGGCGATGACCACCACCGCTGCGAAGCCGCCCCACAACCACAAATTACCGATCGTCTGCATGGGTTTGTCCGTTGGGAAATGAAAAATGCCTCAAGCCGGACGGCGAGGATCTGCAACGGAGGATCGGGAGGGGATCCAGGGACAGAGCTTCGCCGGTACGGCGAAGGTCTCGCTCGCAGTTCCGATGGGCCGGAACTGCCGTTGCACCGGAGCCTGCGGGCTCGAATTGACGGCGACAACGTCTGGGAGCTACTCCCCTTCTGCCGCCGATTCTGCGGCCTGGCCGGGCCGGCGTCAAATGCACTGGGGCGGGGCCAGCTCTGGTAGGTGCCAACCTTGGTTGGCACACCGGCCCGGGGGTCAGAGCCCCTGTGGGGATCTGACCCCGGCGCCCGGTTTACAATAGGTGGATGAATACCCCCCTTCCCGTTGTCCGCCTCAAGAACGCGTGGCGTTCCAGCCACCCGTGGATCTTCCAGAAACTGGTCGAGAAGCCGACCGTCCGGCCCAAGCCCGGCTCCCTCGTCGACGTCGTCGGCGTGGATGGCGAGTTCATCGGCCGTGGCTTCTACAACGGGCATTCGCGTATTGCCGTACGCATCCTCGAAACCGACCCGCAGATCCCGGTGGACGCGGGCTGGTTCTCGCGCAAGATCGCCCAGGCGGTGTCGCTGCGTCGTGAGGTGCTGAAGCTAGATGCGGTGTCCGACGCCTGGCGCGTGGTGCACAGCGAAGGCGACGGCCTGTCCGGCCTGGTGGTGGACCGTTACAACGACCTGGTGGTAGTGGAGTTCTTCGCCGCTGGCATGTTCCGCCACCGCGAGTGGATCTACGACGCGCTGCGCGAACAGTTCCCGGGCTGCCGTTTCCACAGCTTCGCCGACGAACACGTGCAGAAGCAGGAAAGCTTCGACTTCCATGGCAACACCACCACCGAAGCGTCGGTGATCACCGAGTACGGCATCAAGTTCCGCGCCGACCCGGCCGGTGCGCACAAGACCGGTTTCTTCGCCGACCAGCGCGAGAACCGTGAGTGGCTGAGCCAGCAGGTGGAAGGCAAGAGCGTGCTCGACCTATGCTGCAACACCGGCGGTTTCGCGGTGTATGCGGCCGCGCGCGGTGCATCGGAAGTGGTCGGCATCGACATCGATGAAGACGTCATCCAGATCGCCAAGGGCAATTCGCGCCTGAACAACGTGCGCCCGAAGTTCGTCCAGTCCGACATCTTCCCGTGGCTGCGTGACGCGGCCAACCGCGGCGAGAAGTACGACGTGGTGATCCTTGACCCGGCGAAGATGACCCGCGACCGCGAGCAGGTGATCACCGCGCTGAAGAAGTACCTGGACATGAACAAGCTGGCGCTGGGCGTGGTCAAGCCCGGTGGCCTGTTCGCCACGTTCTCCTGCACCGGCCTGGTGGCCGAGGACCAGTTCCTCGACATGCTGCGTCGTGCAGCGTACTTCTCCGGCCGCACCATCCAGATCCTGAAGGTGGCCGGCGCTGGACCGGACCATCCGTTCATGGCCCACGTGCAGGAATCGCGTTACCTGAAGGCCGTGTTCTGCCGCGTGGTGGACTGACCTGCGGTAGTTGGAGCCGGGCGATGCCCGGCGCCCGCACACAGTGCGGAAGACTGTCCGCGCGCCAGCCTCAGGGCTGCGCGCGCGGCGGCGCAGGAACCGGCTGCAGCTGCTGCAGCAACCCGTTGATCACCTCGGACCTGCGGCGCAGGTGTCCACCGAGCACGATCGCCACCGTACCCAGCGCCAGCAGCGCCGGTACCGCAAGCAGCGCCAGCACCCAGCCGACGTCGAACAGAAGCCAGCTGAGCAGACGCTGGTCATGCCATCGCTGTGACCGTTCGGAGCGGGGCAGACCGGCTGCCTTCTCGAAGCGGGACTGCATTGCCGGCGATACCGGAACGCCGATGTCCTCGCCATTGGCCAGCGCGCGTGCGGTGGCAACCACGGCCGGCGAGGCCACGCCGTAGGGCAGCTCCTGCTGTGCACGCAGATAGGCCTGCCACTGCGGGCTGAAGCTGCTGAAGTCCGGACTGGCGATGAGCGCGTCCAGCTGCCGATGGTCGAGCCGATCGCCCTGGCCCATGGCGGGTGCGGTGATGCCCATGCTTCCCCATGCACCGCACAGCAGCATCGAACCCAGCGCGAACGACCAGGCGAAGCGGCGAACGCGATGGCGGCCGAGCAGGTCGCGCACACCGAAGTACATCCACACCAGCAGCAAGGGCGTCATGACCAGCAGGATGAGCAGCTGCTTTCCTGTGTCCTTCCCCCCATAGCCGGCCGGCACGTGCGCCCACGAAGGCGGACCGAGTTCGGTGCCGGTGAAGGCCAGCGCCATGTAGGCCAGCGCTGTGGCCGCCAGCGGAATGCAGGCCAGGCCGAAGACCCGCAGCAGCGAGGCCCGCCGGTAGAACGCGCGCAGGCCCGGAACGGCTTCCGCCCGCGCCTGCAGGTCCGGTGGGATCTGCAGCGGATCGCGTACCGGCGCGCTCATGCCGGCACCCCCGACGTGCGCAGCAACTGCTGCAGCGCCTGCTTCAGCTGGTCCTGCGCCTGCGCAGCACTGGCGATCATCTGCGGGCTGGCGTTGTCGCTGTTGTGCAGCGCCTGGAGGGTCTGGCGCCAGATCGGCAGCAGGATCTGCACCGTCTCGCTGTAGCGGTCCAGCAGGTCGATGGCATTGCTGCGTGCCAGCTGCACCTGCATCCGGCTCATCGAATGGCTGGCCAGCAGGGCGGTCAGGTTGGCCACCCGGCGCTGCAGCCGCTCAACCGGGCGGTCGAGCACCGGCGCATCATCGGTGCTGTCGACGGTCGCTGGCAGTTCCTGCAGGAACTGCACGCCGGCATCGATGTACACCTGCAGCCGCACACCCTGCACGTCATGCTCGAGCAGCTGCGCATCCAGTCGATCGACGCTGGCGCGCACGGCGATGGCCTCGCGCTCGATCCTGGCCAGTACATCGCCGTTGCTGCCCATGGCGATGCGCCGGCGCAGGCGTTCTTCGATATCGGCACCGGTGAACCGCTGCCACCACCCCGCGCGCTGCAGCAGGGCATTGGGATCGTGTTCGGACAGCCGGCTGACCAGCTCAGCAAGCGCCTGCGCCAGCGCGTTGGCGCTGCCATCCTGCCAGGCCGGCTCGGCACTGGCGCTGGCCAGGTCGGCCGGGCCATAACGGCCGATGTCGGTGCGCCCGGCAAACAACGGTGGCAGCACATCACGCTTGAGCTGCTCGACGGTGACCACGCTGGCGGGAACAGGCGCTTCGCCCTGCACGGGCAGCGCCGGAGGCTGGGACTTCGACATCGGTGTTTCCATTCCATGGTCGACGCAGCACGCGGTGCTGCACGCTGCCCTTATCGGCTGCGGGCGAGTGTAATGGAGCCGGCTGGCCAATGCGGCACTACCCGCGTTGGCCGTCCCGGCGCTATGGTCGTGTCCTTCCCATTGCCGGTGGATGCCCATGCCGTCGTTGCGTCGTCTCTCCCTGCTGCTCGCGCTGGCGCTGAGTGCGCCGCTGTCCGCCCATGCCATCGACTTCAGCGCGCAGGAACTGGCCCGGGCCAAGGCACTGCAGCAGCGCCTGCTGACCCTGGACAGCCATCTGGATACGCCGGCCAACTTCGGCCGCGACGGCTTCGACATCGAGCAGCGGCACGACCGCAATGCGCTCTCGCAGGTGGATTACCCGCGCATGGTCGAAGGCGCGCTGGATGGCGGCTTCTTTGCGATCTACACCGACCAGGGCGATCGCACTGCCGCTGCGCATCTGGCCGAGCGCGATCACGGCCTGCAGCGTCTGCTCGAGATCCGCGAAATGCTGGCCGCCAACCCCGAGCGCTTCGCGCTGGCGCTGAGTGCCGATGACGCGGCGCGCATCAAGGCCGCCGGCAAGCGCGTGGTCTACATCAGCATGGAGAACGCCAGCCCGCTGGTGGCCGACCCGAGCCTGCTCTCGTTCTATCACCGTGCCGGGCTGCGCCTGCTCAGCACCGTGCACTTCGCCAACAACGAGTTCGCCGATTCGGCCACCGACCCCAAGGGCGCTGAGTGGAAAGGCCTGAGCCCGGCCGGCAAGGACCTGGTACGGCAGGCGGTGAAGCTGGGCATCGTCATCGACCAGTCGCACGCCTCCGATGCCGTGTTCGACGATCTGCTGGCGATGATGCCGGTGCCGTTCGTGTTGTCGCACAGCTCGGCCAAGGCGATCTACGACCACCCACGCAACCTCGATGACGCGCGCCTGCGCAGGCTGGCCAAGGCCGGCGGCGTGATCCAGGTGAACGCGTATGGCGGCTACCTGATCGACACCGCCAAGTCGCCCGAGCGCAAGCAGGCCGAAGAGGCCCTGAGCAAGCAGCTGGGTGGCTGGGAAGGCATGACCATCGAACAGGGCGTTGCCCTGCAGAAGGCCGAGCAGGCACTGGACCACGAACATCCGGTGCGCCATGCCAGCCTGGACGACTTCTTCGCCCACTTCGAGCACATCCTGAAGGTCGTTGGCCCCGAGCACGTCGGCATCGGCCTGGACTGGGATGGCGGCGGTGGCCTGAGCGACCTGCCCGATGTCAGCCAGTTGCCGAAGATCACCGCGTGGCTGTTGCGCAAGGGCTACACCGAGCAGCAGATCGCCGCCATCTGGGGCGGCAACCTGCTGCGGGTGATGCGCCAGGCACAGGACTACGCGGCAAAGCAGGGCGGCTAGCCGCCCTGCGGTAGGGCCGGCCGCTGGCCGGCAATCCCCAAAGACCGCCGGGCATGGCCCGGCGCTACCTTTACCGGCCGATCAGCGCGTTGCGACGGCTGTAGGCGAAGTACAGCACCAGGCCGACCACGTTCCATGCCAGGAAGTACAGCTGGGTGGTGTGCGGCAGGCTGACGAACAGGTAGATGCAGCCCAGTGCCGCCAGCGGGCCGACGATGAAGGCAAACGGCGTGCGGAAGGTGCGCTCGCGGTTCGGCTCACGCACGCGCAGCACCACCAGGCAGATGCCAACGGCGGTGAACGCGGCCAGGGTGCCGGCATTGGCCAGCGCGGCGATCTCGTCCAGCCGCGCCACACCGGCCAGCGCCGACACCACCACGGCGGTGAACAGCGTGGTCGCCACCGGCGTGCCGGTACGCGCGTTGACCTTGGACAGGCCACGCGGCAGCAGGCCATCGCGGCTCATCACGAAGAAGATGCGGCTCTGGCCATACAGGAACGCGAGCAGCACGGTCGGCAGGGCGATGATCGCGATCACGCCGATCAGCATCGCGGCGGTCGGCTGGCCCAGCTGGCGCATGATCAGTGCCAGCGGCTCGGCACTCTGGCCGAACACGGTGTAGCTCATCGCACCGATCGCGGCCAGCGCCACCAGCACGTACACGATGGTGCAGCCGACCATCGAGCCGATGATGCCGATGGACAGGTCGCGCGCCGGGTTCTTGGTTTCTTCGGCGGCGGTGGAGATCGCATCGAAGCCGTAGAACGCGAAGAAGATGATCGCCGCCGCGGCCATCACGCCGCGTTCGACGCCATCCGGTCCCAGCGTCTTGGCGAACCCGTAGGGCATGAACGGCTGCAGGTTGTTGGCGTCGAACGCCGGCAGGGCCACCGCCACGAAGATGGCCAGCGCGATCAGCTTGAACACGACCAGGATCGCGTTGAGGGTGGCGCTCTCCTTGGTACCGGCCATCAGCATCAGTGCCACCAGCCAGGTGATGACGATGGCGGGCAGGTTGATCATGCCGCCGTCGACGTGCGGGCCCGCCGCGAGCATGGCCGGCAGGCGCAGGTCCCAGCCGAACTGGGTATGCACCCATTCCAGGAAGCCGACGAAATAGCCCGACCAGCCGACCGCCACGGTACTCACCACCAGCGAGTACTCCAGGATCAGGCTCCAGCCCACCACCCAGGCAAAGACTTCGCCCAGGGCACTGTAGCTGTAGGTGTAGGCGCTGCCGGCGGCCGGCATCATCGTGGACAGTTCGGCGTAGGCCAATGCCGCGCAGGCACACACCGCGCCGGCGATGGCGAAGGAGATCAGCACGGCGGGGCCGGCGCGGTCGGCACCGACGCCGATCAGGGTATAGATGCCGGTGCCGACGATGGCACCGATGCCCAGCGCGATCAGGTGCGGCCAGCTGAGGGTCGGGACCAGGCGCCGGCCGGCTTCATGGACGGTGACGGAATCTAGGGACTTGCGCCGGAGCAGGGACATGCAGGCCTCGGAAGGGGTGACTGAGAACGACAAGTCCCCGAGTGTGACCGAACGCAGCGCAGCATTGCCACTGACGGGGGTCATGGCCGGCACAGCGCGCGCTGGACTGTGGGCACGCTGCCGGAATCGGCACAAACGGCCTCAGTCCAGGCGGCTACCAGTGACAGCCGTCGTCCTGGAAGGCGTTGAAGTCTTCTTCGAAATCCGTGCGGCGACCGTCTCGGGCCCGCACGTAGCTGAAGCTGTAGATCCGTGCGCCCTGCGTGCTCAGCGTGTAGTGACCGTTGATACGGCCCTCCACGCGCTCTTCCCAGACGGTATCGAACTGGTAGGGGCGGTCTTCGTCCAGCACCGTGGTCTCTTCGGAAACCCGGTGCAGCGGCAGGCGCTCGCGGTGCCCGGCGTAGCGCACATCGGCGCGGCCATCGTCCAGCCAGCGCCATTCCAGGTGGATCGTGCCGTTGGCACCGCCGGTGAGGCAGCGGTGATCCGGTGCGGCCGTGGCCGGTGCACTGGCAAGCAGCAACACCAGGGCTGCAGCGACCGCGAGCGTTGGTGTTGCGGCCATGGCGCCTCCTTCCAGCATGGGGCGCCAGCATAGCGCGCCCGGGTATTACCTGCCCGGTGCGCGTGGCTGCAGACGCGTACCACCGCTCATCAGCATGCGCGGCAGCGGCATCTGCAGGAAGTCGTGCGGAAAGGCCGGCGCGACCGCGCTGATCGCATCCAGCCGTGCCAACGCCTCAGCCGGCAACGCCAGATCCAGCGCCGCCAGGTTGTGTTCCAACTGGTCCAGGGTGCGTGCACCGACGATCGGCATGGCCCCGGCCGCAGGTCGTTGCAGCAACCAGGCCAGAGCGACCTGCGCAGCCGAGTACGACAGCTCTGCCGCGATCGCAGCGACTTCCCCGGCGATGTTCAACGAACGCGGCGTCAACGCGCCATTGATGAGCGCGACATTGCGTCTGGAACCACCCGGCGCGGCCTCGGCGGTCTCGGCTGCGGCCAGGTCCGCCGCGCTGTATTTGCCGGTCAGCACGCCGCTGCCCAGCGGCGACCACGCCACCACGCCCAACCCGAGCGCATCGGCCATCGGCAGCAGTTCGTGTTCGACGCTGCGCTGGATCAGGCTGTATTCGATCTGCAGCGCCACCAGTGGCGACCAGCCGCGTAGATCGGCCAGGGTCTGCATGCGCGCGATCTGCCAGGCTGGCGTGTCCGAGATGCCGGCGTACAGCACCTTGCCGCTGCGCACGAGGTCGTCGAAACCGCGCATCACCTCGTCCACCCCGGTGGTGTCGTCCCAGGCGTGCAGGTACAGCAGATCCAGGTAGTCGGTGCCGAGCCGGCGCAGGCTGTCCTCCACCGAGCGCATCATGCTCTTGCGATGGTTGCCGGCGTTGTTCGGATCGCCCGGCACGGTCGCCAGGGTGTACTTGCTGGCGATCACCAGCCGTTCGCGGCGGCCTTGGGCGAACCGCCCGAGCAGGGTCTCTGCGCTGCCATTGGTGTAGTTGTTTGCGGTATCGACGAAGTTGCCGCCACGTTCGACGTAGGCATCGAAGATGCGGCGGGCCTCGGTTTCGTCCGCGCCCCAACCCCAGTCGGCACCGAAGGTCATCGTGCCCAGCGCCATCGGGCTGACACGCAGGCCGGAGCGGCCGAGCAGGCGGTAGTGATCAAGTGACATGTGGCATTCCATCGGAGGAGGCGGGTGTTCCGCCGGGAGGCCAAGCATCCGTCCGATGATCTTGTGGATAAACTGGATGCAGTCGAACTGACAATGAAGGAAGGCTTCACAATGGATCCCTCCGCACCGCTGTCTGCGGTGGTTGCCTTTGTCCACGTGGCCGACCACGCCAGCTTTACCCGCGCCGCCGATGCCCTGGGCGTCTCGACCTCGGCGCTGTCACAGAGCGTGCGTGCGCTGGAGGCGCGGATGGGCGTGCGCCTGTTGCAACGGACCACGCGCCGGGTGGGTCTGACCGAGCACGGCGCACGCTTCCTGCAGCGCGTGCGTGGCGGGTTGGCACAGATCGAATCGGCCTTCGACGACCTGGACAGCGCGCGGACGGTGCCGGCCGGTCGGCTGCGCATCACCCTGCCACGCATCGTTGCCGAACGCCGGGTTCTGCCGGCGCTGCCGTCCTTTCTGGCCCGGTATCCGCAGGTAGAGGTGGAATTGTGCGTGGAGCCGGCGCTGACCGATCTGGTCGCCGAGGGGTTCGACGCCGGCATCCGCCTGGGTGAATCGTTGGCGCAGGGCATGATCGCGGTGCCGATCGGGCCACCCGAGCGCCAGGTGGTGGTGGCCACGCCGGGCTACTTTGCGCGCCACGGGGTGCCGCTGAGCCCGCAGGAGCTGCAGGGCCACGACTGCATCGTCCATCGCCGCGCCAATGGCCGGCTCATGCCCTGGGAATTCAGCCGTGAGGGGCGTGACCTGGACGTAGCCGTCGCGGGGCGGCTGGTGTTCAACGATGCCGAACTGGCCTATGCGGCGGTGCTGGCTGGGCTCGGCATGGCGCAGGGCTTTGCTTCGCTGGTCGCCGACGACCTGGCCGCCGGCCGCCTGCGCAGCGTGCTGGAGGACTGGCAGCCGCCGTTCCCCGGCTTTCATCTGTACTACCCGGCGCGCGAGCATATGGCGCCCAAGCTGCGGGTGTTCATCGACCACCTGCGCGCGGCCCTCCGCGCCGACGGGCTCTCAGCCGTTCAGGCCCAGGCGGATGCCGAAGCCGACCAGGAACAGGCCGGCCACACGCCGTAGCGCATCGCTGACCCGCGGGTGCTGGATCAACCGACGGCGGGCCAGGTTGCCGACCCAGATCAGCAGCGAGCAGTAGGCGATGCTGACCACGAAGATGATCCCGGCCAGCGCGGCGAACGTGGCAATGCCCTGGTGGGCCTTCGGGTCGATGAACAGTGGCAGGAAGGCCATGTAGAACAGGATCGCCTTCGGATTGAGCAGGCTGACCAGGATCGCCTGGTGGAAGTAGCGTCCCGGCTGCATGCGCACCGGGCCAACTTCGGCACCGTCACCCTTGGGCGTGCGCAGCAGGCTGATGCCGACCCACACCAGGTACGCCGCGCCGAGATACTGCACGGCATGGAACACCGTCGGATTGGCCTTCAGCAGCGCGGCCACGCCGGCCAGCGCCAGCCACATCAGGATCTGGTCGCCGACCAGCAGGCCGGCCAGCGCCGTGTAGCCGCCGCGCACACCGCCACGACCGGTGGCGGTCAGCAGGGTGAAGGTGCCCGGCCCGGGCAGGGCCAGAAACACCAGCACGGCGACCAGAAATGTCCACAGGTCCTGGATGCCCATCCACGGCATGGCGCGATTCTCTTACAACGGGGGAGCGCCATTGTCGGCCAGTGACGTTGCAGGCGACAGGGGCACGTCGCCATGGCCGGGCATCGCGGACAGCAGCGGTTGCAGGTACTGGCGCAGCTGCGCGTGCAGGTGCCGCACGGCCGGTGAGAACTGCTTGCGGTGCGGGCACACCAGCTGCAGGGGGATGTGGCTGCCGATGCCATCCAGCAACACCTGCAGGCGTCCACCCAGCACATCGTCGCGCACATCCAGCCAGGATTTGTAGGTGATGCCTTCGCCGGCGACCGCCCAGCGCCGCACCACGTCGGCGTCGTCGCAGACCAGTGGCCCGCGCACCGGGATCACCACGCGGCGCCCCTCAAGCTCGAACGACCAGCGATCGTAGGCGCGCCCGCCGAGCTGGTAGACAAGGCAATCGTGTTCGCGCAGATCCTCCAGCCGCGAGGGCACACCACGCCGCCGCAGGTACTCGGGGGATGCGGCCAGCACGCGCCGGTTGCCCTCCAGCAACGGCAGGGCGACATAGCTGGCGTCGTCGAAGTGCCCGATGCGGATGGCCACGTCGACCGGGTCGCGGAACACGTCGGCCACTTCGTCGGACAGGCGCAGGTGCAGGCGCAGCCGTGGATGCGCGGCACGGAACGCAGTCAGCCACGGCAGCAGCAGGTTGCGGCCGAAGTCCGAGGGCGCCGACAACTGCAGGGTGCCGTGCAGCTCCGCATCCTCGCCCTGCACCCGCGCCTGGCCTTCGCGCAGGGTGGTCAGAACGTCCTGCGCGTACGGCAGGTACAGCGCGCCTTCGGCGGTCAACCGCAGGCTGCGGGTGGTACGCACGAACAGGCGCAGGTCCAGTTCGCGTTCCAGCCGTGCCACCGCCGCGGCCACCTGGCCCGGCAGCAGGTCGGCCTCGCGCGCGGCGTGCGAGAAGCTGCCCAGCGCAGCGGTGCGGACGAACAGCTGCAGATCGTCGAAACGGACCATTTTCATTGCTGCAGTGAAAGTGTTGACCGATTCTGCGCCTTTCTGCCCCCCTGCGCACGGCGCACGCTGTGGCCTCTCCTCACTGGATCTCCCCCATGCGCGCCATTGCCTACACCCATGCCGGCCTGCCGATCAACGACCCGCAGGCCCTGATCGACCTCGACCTACCGCTACCGCAGCCGGGCCCACGCGACCTGCGGGTGGCGGTGCGAGCGGTGGCGGTGAACCCGGTCGACACCAAGGTGCGACGCGGCGCTGCCACCGACGGCCCGCGCGTGCTGGGGTGGGATGCGGTTGGTGTCGTCGATGCGGTCGGCAGCGAAGTGACCCTGTTCCGGCCCGGCGATGCGGTGTACTACGCCGGTGTGATCGATCGCCCGGGCAGCAACGCCGAATACCAGCTGGTGGACGAGCGTAGCGTTGGCCGCAAGCCGGCCAGCCTGGACGATGCCGCTGCGGCGGCGCTGCCGCTGACCGCGATCACCGCATGGGAACTGCTGTTCGACCGCCTGCGCATCGCCGAAGGTGGTGGCGACGGTCAGACCCTGCTGGTGATCGGTGCAGCGGGCGGCGTCGGTTCGATCCTGGTGCAGTTGGCGCGTCGGCTGACCAAGCTGACGGTGATCGGTACCGCCTCGCGCCCGGAGACCCAGGACTGGGTGCAGGCGATGGGCGCGCACCATGTGATCGACCACACCCGGCCGCTGGCCGAGGGCCTGGCCCGGCTGGGCATCACCGAGGTGGACCACGTGGCCAGCCTGACCCACACCGACCAGCACTACGCACAGATCGTCGAGCTGCTGGCGCCGCAGGGGCAGCTGGGACTGATCGATGACCCGGGCCAGATCGATGTGATGGCGCTGAAGCGCAAGGCGCTGTCGCTGCACTGGGAATCGATGTTCACCCGGCCGCTGTACCGCACGGCGGACATGCAGCGCCAGCATGACCTGCTGAACCGGGTCGCCGAACTGGTCGATGCCGGTGTGCTGCAGACCACGCTGGGTGAGCACTTCGGGCGCATCGACGCGGCCAACCTGCGCCGTGCGCACGCGCTGCTGGAAAGCCATCGGGCGAAGGGCAAGATCGTGCTGGAAGGCTGGTAAGGCCACGCCCTTCATGTAGAGCCGAGCCCACGCTCGGCTGCTGTTGGCGCATGCCGTTCTGCCGAGCATAGGCTCGGCTCTACACACGTACCTTCCGACGTGTCGACCAAGGTCGACACCTGCCAACAGCGGCGAGAACCTCTCCTCAGGCCACTCCGTTGTCCACGTAGGCGGTGAAACCCGGCTGCTGTCGCAGGCGCTCGAACCAGGCGTCCACATGCGGCAGCACCGGCTTGTTGCCGGGGGTGCTGCGCCAGCGCTGCGCCGACAGGCCCAGGACGATGTCGGCGAGCGTGAAGGTGGTGCCCGCCACGTAGGCGTTGCTGGTCGCCAGTTGCGCGTCCAGCGTGCCCATCAGCTGGTTCCAGTGCGCCAGGCTGGCCTCCGCGCGTGCGTCGTCCGCGAAATCGGGGTGCTGGCGGACGCGGGCCATGAACACGTGGCGCCAGGCGCTGTTGAGGTCGGTGGCCTGCCAGTCCATCCACTGCTCGACCCTGGCGCGGTCCTGCGCCACGGTGGGTAGCAGGTCATCGCGGCCCTGGCGTGCGGCCAGGTAGCGGCAGATGCTGTTGGACTCCCACAGCACGAAGTCGCCGTCGCGCAGCACCGGCACCTGCCGGTTCGGGTTGAGCGTGGCCAGCAGGTCCGGCGCGGGTGCCGGGTCATGCGTGAACGCGAGATCGAGTTCGGCGCACAGCCACAGCACTTTGCGCACGTTGATCGAGGTGGGCTTTCCGTAGAGAACAAGCATGGGCGTGTTTCAGCACTTGAGACTGGGCCAGCCTACACTTGCCACATGCAAACCGAATTCCTCCTCGTCGCCGGCCTGTTGCTGGTCGTGCTCGTCCTGCAACTGGTGGCGCTGCTGCGCCGCCCGCCCCACGACCGCCTGGAACAGGCCGTGCGTGATGAAGCGCGCGTCGGCCGCAGCGAGCTGCGCGAGCAGCTCGATGGGTTCGCGCGCGCGCTGACCGATCTGTCCACCCGCACCGATCAGCGCCTGGATCTGCTGCGTGAAGCGCTGGGCGAAGATGCGCGCAAGGCCCGCGCCGAGGCGGCCGACAGTCAGCAACGCAGTGCCGTCTCGCTGGGCGAACGCCTGCAGGAACTGCGCGTGCAGCTGGATGTGTTCGGCCAGCAGCAGGAGGCGCGCATCCATGCGTTCGGAAAGCAGCTGCAGGAACTGACCGCGCGTACCGATACCCAGTTCGGTGCGCTGCGGCAGGCCCTGGTGGAGGATGCCCGCAAGGGCCGCGAAGAAGGCGCGCAGTCGCAGCAGCGCCTGACCGAGAGCCTGGGCCTGCGCCTGCAGGAGCTGACCCAGCGCAACGAACAGCGCATCTCGGAAATGCGCACCACCCTGGAAGAACAGCTGCGCGCGCTGCAGGCCGACAACGCGCAGAAGCTCGAACAGATGCGCCACACCGTGGACGAAAAGCTGCAGTCCACGCTGGAAACGCGGCTGGGCAATTCGTTCAAGCTGGTGTCCGAACGCCTGGAACAGGTGCAGCGCGGGCTGGGTGAAATGCAGCAGCTGGCGACCGGCGTGGGCGACCTGAAGCGGGTACTTACCAACGTCAAGAACCGCGGCAGCTGGGGGGAAGTGCAGCTGGAGAACATCCTCGAGCAGACCCTCACCCAGGAACAGTACGCGCGCGGGGTCAAGGTGCGTCCGGATGGCAACGAGATGGTCGACATCGCCGTGCGCCTGCCGGGCCGTCGCGACGACGACACGCCGGTCTGGCTGCCGATCGATTCCAAGTTCCCGCGCGAAGACTATGAGCGCCTGCTCGATGCGCAGGAACAGGGTGATGCCGAGGGCGTGCGCCTGCAGGGCATCCAGCTGGAACGCGCGATCCGCGTGCAGGCCAAGTCGATCAGCGAAAAGTACATCGTGCCGCCGCACACCACCGATTTCGCGGTGATGTTCGTGCCCACCGAAGGGCTGTATGCCGAGGTGATCCGGCGCCCGGGCCTGGTCGACCTGCTGCAGCGCGAGCACCGCGTGGTGGTGGCTGGCCCAACCACCGTCACCGCGTTGCTCAACAGCCTGCAGATGGGCTTCCGTACCCTGGCGATCGAGCAGCGATCGAGCGAAGTGTGGGGGCTGCTGGGCGCAGTGAAGAGCGAGTTCGGCAAGTTCGCCGGCATCCTCGAGAAGGCCGAGAAGCAGATCACCACCGTGGGCCGCAGCATCGGCGAGGCCAGCCGCAAGACCCGCACCATCGAACGCCGACTGCGTGGTGTGGAATCACTGGCGACCGAACAGGCGCAGGGCCTGCTGGGCGATCTGAGCGAAGCACCCAGCGACGAAGAGGCGGCAGAAGGCGAGGGTGAGGACGCCTGACGCCGGCTGACACGCCATCTGCATCGTCGGATGCGTATGCTGGCGACGTCCACACCGATCAGGTACTGCCATGCGCCTCCGATTCCTTGCCAGCCTTGCGCTGAGCGCGCTGCTTGCCGCCTGCAGCAGCACTCCACCGGCCAGTGAAGATGCCGGCGCGGCAGCTACGGCGACCGACAGTCCTGAAGCCACTGCAGCCCTGCAAGAAGCACGCGATGTGGACTGCCGTGCGGCGGGCGGTACGCTGCAGCCGTTGGGCCGCCTGCAGCGTGTGCAGTGCGTGATTCCCTATGCCGATGCGGGCAAGACCTGCAGCAGCAAGGGCGACTGCAGCGGCCAGTGCCTGGCGACGGGCGAGGTCGCTGCCGGCGCGGTGGCGACCGGCACCTGCCAGCGTGATGTCAGCCAGAACTTCGGTTGCCGCCAGCGCATCGACGGTGGCAAGGCACAAGGCACCATCTGCGTTGATTGAGGATGTCCTGTAGAGCCGAGCCCAAGCTCGGCTACCGTGGCATCAGCCGAGCCTGGGCTCGGCTCTACAACAGCGCGTGCGGCGGTATGCTGGTGGGCCTTTCCCCGCTGCAGCCGGAGCCCCCGCGTGAGCACCTCGATACCTTCGGTTGCCGCCAGCGCATCGACGGTGGCAAGGCACAAGGCACCATCTGCGTTGATTGAGGATGTCCTGTAGAGCCGAGCCCATGCTCGGCTACCGTGGCATCAGCCGAGCATGGGCTCGGCTCTCGGCTCTACAACAGCGCGTGCGGCGGTATGCTGGTGGGCCTTTCCCCGCTGCAGCCGGAGCCCCGCGTGAGCACCTCGATCCAGGATGTTTCCCTCACCACCATCGACGGCCAGCCGTCCTCGCTTGCCGACTACCAGGGCAAGGTACTGCTGCTGGTCAACGTGGCGTCCAAGTGCGGCCTGACCCCGCAGTACGAGGGCCTGCAGGCGCTGTACGCGGAAAAGCACGCGCAGGGCCTGGAAGTGCTGGGCTTCCCGGCCAACAACTTCCTCGGCCAGGAACCGGGCAGCGAGGCGGAGATCCAGCAGTTCTGCCAGCTGACCTACGACGTGAGTTTCCCGATGTTCGCCAAGATCAGCGTGGCCGGTGAAGACACCCACCCGCTGTACCAGCAGCTGACTGCCGCGCAGCCGCAGGCGATCGGCGAAGGTCCGCTGCGCGAGCGCCTGGCCAGCAAGGAGATTCCGATCCACCCGGCACCGGCGGTGCTGTGGAACTTCGAGAAGTTCCTGGTCGGCCGCGATGGCAAGGTCATCGCCCGCTTCGCCCCGGACGTGGCCGCCGATGATGCGCGCCTGCGCGAAGCGGTCGAGGCGGCACTGGCAGCCTGATCGGCCAGGGTCGGATCCCTTTCCACGGGAAAGAGCTCCGACCCGACCCACAGCGCCCAAAAAAACCCCGCCGAGGCGGGGTTTTTCGTTCATGCGGGGCCAACGTGGATCAGTTGGTCCACTGCGGCATCGGCATCGCATCGACCGGGATCGGCGAGTTCGCATCGTCGCTGCCACGCTCGCGCTTGCCGCGCAGGTCGTTCTCGATCTGGTAGTTGCGGCGCTGCATCCAGGCATCGCGGACCAATGCGTATTCGTCCACCGCGGTATCGCGCAGGTCGTCGATCGCCAGCAGCTGCGCGCGGGTGTCGACCAGCTGCAGGCCCTGCAGGCCGATGCGGTACTTGTCGCTTTCGATGCGGCGGATCGGCGACAGCGGGATGTCACCGGCCAGGCCGAACACATCACGCACGGTGCGCGGGCCGAAGAACGGCAGCTCCACGTAGCGCGAACGACGCCAGCCCCAGGCACCCAGGGTCTGCCCGAAGTCCTCGTTGCGACGCGGCACCATCGCCTTGCTGGCCGGATCGAACAGGCCACCAACGCCCAGCGTGCTGTTCATCAGGAACCGGCCCAGGCTGTCCCAGGCATCGGCCGGGCGGCCCTGCAGCAGCTGGTTGGTGATGGTCAGCGGTGCACGCAGGTTGCTGAAGAAGTTGCTTACGCCGGTACGGGCAAAGCGCGGCACCACGTGGGTATAGGCGGTTGCCAGCGGACGGGCGATACCGCGGTCGACCGCATTGTTGAACCCGTGCACCTTGCGGTTGAACGGTTCCCACGGGTCGTACGCAGTGGTGCTGGTGGTGCTGCCGTTGGCGCCGTACAACGCGTCGAAGTCGTCATCGCCGCCCGGAGCGGTGGCAGCGGCATCATTGCCGCTTGCACCCTGCGAAGCGACCGCCGGTGCCGGCGTGGCCGCTGCAGGTACGGGGGCGTCGGCAACCACGCTCGCAGCAGGTGCATCGGCACCAGCCGCATTGTCGACGGGGGCGGTACTCGTCGCCGGCACCACGGTGTCGGCCACCGGCGCATCGCTGCGTGCCGGCTTGCCGGCACAGGCGCTGAGCGCGGCGGCCAGGAGGATCAGGGGGAAAACGCGCACGACGTTCATGTCAGCTCGCAGCAGAAGTAGCGTTGAAGTCCAGGTCGGGCGACAGCCGGTAGGCCGCGCTCAGTTCGTTGTAGCCGGCGGGGGCGCCGGAGATCGTCAGCGGATGACCGCCCTGGCGCGCGCGCGCGGCCAGCTCGGCCAGCAACGCCAGGCCGGCGCTGTCCACGCGCTCGACCTCTGCCAGTTCCAGCCGCGACAGCTGCGCCGGCAGGGCCTGCAGTTGCGGCCACAGTGCGATCACCGCTGCACGGTCGAGCACCCCGCGCAGGCGCAGGGTGTCACCTTCCAGCAGCGCCAGCGCCTTATTTGCCATTGCCGGCCGGCCCGGCCTGCATGCTGCCGCTGCGCAGATCGTTGGCCACCTGCTTGATGCCCTTCTGGCGCAGCGGGGCATCGAACTGGTTGCGGAAGGTCTGCACGTAGGAGATGCCTTCGATGTTGACGTCGAAGATCTTCCACTGGCCGCCTTCATTGCGCATCCAGTACTCGACCGGCGTCGGCTCGCTGCCGGCACGCACCAGCTCGGTGCTCACGCGCACGCCGCGGTTGCCCGGCAGCGGGTTTTCGCCCTTCAGGCGGAAGCTCGGCTTGCCCTGGATGTTGAGCAGGGTCGAGCCATAGCGCTGCATCAGGTTGTCGGCCATCGCATTGGCGAACAGCTTGATGTCCGCGTCGGCGGCGCCCCGGGCGTGCGTGCCCAGCACCAGGCGCGCGGCATAGTCGCGGTCGAAGGTGCGGTTGAGCTCGCTGTCGATGTAGCTGCGCAGGCTGGCCGGGTTGCCGCTGAATTCGGCACGGCGCTGCTGCAGGGTAGTGAGGATGCGGGTGCTGGCGTCGATCACCACCTTGCCGGCCTGGCCCTGGGGGGCGGCAGCAGCGGGGGCGGCGGCCTGCGCCTGGGCCAGGAACGGGGTGGCCAGCAGCAGCGACGAGGCGAGCAGGGCCGGGATCAGTTTCATCTTCATGGTTGCGGTTCCGTTGCAGGCGCCTGCGCGCCATCGTTGGGCTTCGGAGCAGCGCCGCCACCGGCGCCGCCACTGAACATGTACTTGCCGACCAGCTGGATCAGGTCCACGGCCGGCTGGGTGAAGACGATCTCTTCGCCGGGCTTCAGCACGTCGGGATCGCCGCCGGGTTGCAGACCGATATAGCTCTCGCCGAGCAAACCACTGGTGAAGATGCCCGCCGAGGTATCGGCCGGCAGATCCTTGACCTTGCTGTCCATGCGCAGGGTCACGATCGATTCGAACTTCACCGGGTCCAGGTCGATCGCCGCGACCTGGCCGACGGTGACGCCACCGATCTTCACCGGCGCCTGCTTGCGCAGCTGGCCGACCTGGGAGAAGCGGGCCTTGAGTTCATAGCCTTCGCCACCCCAGCTCCAGCGCTGGTTGGTCGAGGCGACGGCCAGCACCATCAGCGAGGCCAGGGCCAGCAGCAGGAAAGCGCCGACGGAGAATTCGAGTCTGGGACCGCGGATGGCCATGTGGATTACCTGATCAGTCGTGGTGGCCGCGCGCCGATGCGCACCGCCGGTGGAGGGGTTAGGTGAACAACATTGCCGACAGCACGAAGTTGAACATCAGCACCAGCAGCGAGGCGTTCACCACCGCACGGGTGGTGGCCACCGAGGTGCCTTCGATGGTCGGTTCGGCGTGGAAACCGACATAGGCGGCAACCAGTGCGGCGGTGCCACCGAAGATCGCCGACTTCAGCATCGCCACGCCGAAATCGTCCCAGAAGTCCACGCTGCCACGCAGCGCCGACCAGAACACGCCGTTGTCCAGGCCCAGTACATGCACGGCCTCGAAATAGCTGGCGCTGATCGCCAGCGAACAGAAGATGCCGGTCAGCAGCGGCACGGTCAGTACCGCCGCCCAGAAGCGCGGCGCCACGGCTTTGGCCACCGGGTCGATCGCCATCAGTTCCAGCGCCTTGATCTGGTCGGTGGCGCGCATCAGGCCCAGTTCGGCGGCGATCGAGCTGCCGGCACGGCCGATGAACAGCAGCGCGGTCAGCACCGGTGCCAGTTCGCGGTACAGCGACAGGCCGAGCAGGGTCGACAGCGCGTCGGCCGCACCGAAGGTGGTCAGCGTGCGGTAGCCCTGCAGGGTCAGCACCAGGCCGACGAAGGCGCCGCCGACGGCGATGATCGGCAGCGAACGCGCACCGATCTTGTAGATCTCGCGGGTCAGCTCGGCCAGGAAATCACGGGTCGGCAGCGAACCGCGCAGCACGGTCAGCGAGAACAGGCCGGCACGGCCCAGCGAGCGGGTGGCTTGCACGAACGGCATCAGGCAACCCTCGCGCGCGGTGCGGCATCAAACGGGATGGGACCGTCGGGCTGGCCGTGCAGGAACTGCCGCAGCAGCGGGTCCTGGCTGGACTGCAGCGCCTCCGGCGTGCCCTGGAACACGATGCCGCCGTTGGCGATCGCGATCACCTGGTCGCAGATCGGCAGGGTCTCGTGCACGTGGTGGCTGACGATGATGCTGGTCAGGCCCAGGCTGTGGTTGAGGCGCTGGATCAGGCTCATGATCACCCCCGAAGCGATCGGGTCCAGCCCGGTCAGCGGCTCGTCGTAGATCATCAGCGGCGGGTCCAGGGCCAATGCGCGGGCCAGGGCCACGCGGCGGGCCATGCCGCCGGACAGTTCACGCGGCCAGGCATCGGCGGCCGCCAGCAGGCCTACCGAATGCAGCTTCATCTGCACCAGCCGGCGCAGTACCGGTGCCGGCAGGCGGGTATGGGTGCGCAACGGCAGGGCAACGTTTTCGGCCACGGTCAGGTCGGTCAGCAGGCCATTGCCCTGCAGCAGTACGCCAACGCTCTTGCGCATCTCCAGCAGTTCAGCGGTGCGCTGCGGGATCGGCTTGCCGAACAGGGTGATGTCACCCGTGACCGGACGCAGTTCGCCGGTCAGCGCCGCCAGCAGGGTCGACTTGCCGCTGCCGGACGGACCCAGCACGGCGGTGATGCTGCCTTTGGGCACCTGCAGCGAAACGTCGCGCAGAATCGTGCGCCCGCTCCGGTCGATGCGGACGTTGGATAACTGCACCAGACTGGGAGTGGAAGCCGACATGGGCACCCTTAACGTTTTTTCGACATTGAAGCATCGGGTCAGGCTGCTGAACATAAGCAGACTGGACGGTCCAGTATTGTTGCACGGCCGGACCTCCGCCAGACCGGGACAATTCCTGAAACGACCGGAACAATCCGTCGCGATCGCCGTACCCCGGCATTGAATACGGCCGGGTGTGCTGCACACTGTGCACGATGAGTGACCCGGGCAGCGATTTCCGCCTCTACCATTCCAATTCGCTGGACGTGCTGGCTGCGCTGCTGGCGCGCAACGTGCGTGTGCCGGTGGCGGGACAGCCGCTGCTGGCGCCGGAGGTGGTGCTGATCCCGCAGGTGGCGATGCGGCGCTGGCTGCAGGCAACCCTGGCCGCCGAGTATGGCGTGGCCGCCAACCTGGAATTCCTCACCCCCGGTGAGTTCGTTGCCCGGGCATTGAACGCCAATGTCGAGGGCGAAGCCGACGATCTGGACGCGGCCGCCCTGCATTGGCGCCTGTACCAGGCCCTGCGCGACCCGGACCTGCTGGCGCAGCCGCCCATGCGTGCGCTGCAGTCCTATCTTGCCGGTGGCGATGCGCTCAAACCCTGGGCCCTGGCCGGCGAACTGGCGTCGGTGTTCGAGAAGTACCAGGCCTGGCGCCGCGACTGGCTGCTGCGCTGGGAGGCCGGCGCCGATGCGGCCGATCCGCAGGCCATCCTGTGGCGCAGCATCGCCACCGGCCATGGTTACCGCGCGCGCCGCATCCAGGCCTACCTGGACCGCTTCGAGGGCGCCGGCCAGCCGCTGCCGAAGGGCCTGCCAGCGCGGATGTCGGCGTTTGCCACCCTCAACATCTCGCCCGACGTACTGCGCGTCATGGCCACCCAGTCGCGGGTGGGCGAACTGCATTTCTACCTGCCCACGCCGGTGCAGTCCTACTGGGGCGACCTGCAGACCCTGGCAGAGCGCCTGCGCAGCGGCGCGCCGGACCCGTTTGGCGAGGCCGCCGGCGAGAACCGCCTGCTGGAAGCGTGGGGTGCGGCCGGCCGCGATTTCATGGCGGTGCTGGGCAGCTACGAAGTGGTGCATCCGGCCGGTGAGATCGCCGCCTATTCCGACCCCGAGGAAGATTCGCGGCCGACCATGGACCAGGGCGGGCTGTCCGACAGCCTGCTGCACCGCCTGCAGCGCGACCTGTTCCACCGTCGCGCCTTGCCGTCGGGCGAACCACGCGACGGCCTGCGCAGCGACGACCCGAGCCTGCAGGTGCATGCCTGCCACACCCGCCTGCGCGAGCTGCAGGTGCTGCACGACCAGCTGCGCAGCCTGCTGCAGGACCCGCGCTTCGACCCGCCGTTGCAGGCGCGTGAGATCGCCGTGCTGGCGCCGGACATCGATCCGTATGTGCCCTATCTGGAAGCGGTGTTCGGCGGACGGGGTGGCGACGACGAGCACATTCCCTACGCGCTGGCCGACAGCAGTCCGCTGGCCGGCGAGCCGCTGGCCGATGTGTTCGTGCACCTGCTCGGCCTGCCGATTTCGCGCTTCGGCCTGAACGAGGTGCTGGACCTGCTGGCCAGTGCCCCGTTGGCCGAGGCCGCCGGCCTGGAAGCGGTTGACTTCGATCGCCTGCATGGCTGGCTGCAGCAGGCGGGCGCACGCTGGGGCCTGGATGCCAACCATCGCGACCAGCTGCAGGCCCCCAGCGATGACGCCTACACCTGGCAGTTCGCGCTGGATCGCCTGCTGCTGGGCCACGCCACCGGCAGCGAGGTGGACCTGGCCGGGGTGGCGCCGTGGATCGAGCTGGAAGGCGGGGCGCTGGATGCGCTGGACCGGCTGCTGCGCCTGCTGCGCGTGCTGGCCGTCTACCAGCGCCGGCTCGGTGAGCTGTTGACCCCCGCACAGTGGCGGCAGCGCCTGTTGTCGCTGCTCGATGCGCTGCTGCCGACGCCGCCCAGCTCACCCAACAGCCAGCGTGCGCTGGAGCGCCTGCGCAAGCTGCTCAACCAGTTCGCCGAGGATGCGTACAAGGCCGGGTTCGCCGACGGCGTGCCGCCGGAAGTGGTGCGTGCACACTTCGCCGGTGCCCTGGCCGAGGCCGATACGCGGGCGCCGCTGCTGACCGGTGGCATCAGCTTCGGCCGCATGGTGCCGATGCGCCTGCTGCCGTTCCGGGTGATCTGCGTGCTCGGCCTCAACGATGGTGATTTCCCGCGTCGTGATCCCGCCGCCGGCCTCAACCAGCTCACCGCTGAACTGGACACGCCGCGCCGCCGCCCGGGCGACCGCTCCACCCGCGAAGACGATCGTTTCCTGTTCCTGCAGCTGTTCGCTGCCGCCCAGGATGTGTTCTACCTCAGCTATCTTGGCGCCGACCCGCGCGATGGCAGCGTGCGCGAACCCTCGGTGCTGGTCAGTGAACTGATCGACGCCGCCGCGGCCTATCACCTGGATCCGCCGACCGCCACGCGCGACTTCACCGTGCGCCACGCGCTGCAGCCGTTCTCGCCGGCGGCCTTCGGCGATGGCGACCCGCGCCGCTTCAGCTACCGCCGGCAGTGGCATCCGGCCGCCGGGCGACTGGGTGGGGAGCGTGGCGGCCTGCTGCCGTGGTTCGACACCACACTGCCGCCACCGGCGGACGACGCGGTGGAAGAAGAGGTCTCGCTGGACAGCCTGCGTCGTTTCCTGTGCGATCCGGCCGGCCAGTTCCTCGCGCAGTCGCTGGGCCTGCGCCTGGCTGACGACGTTGAGGACGTCGACGACCTGGAGCCGCTGGTGCTGTCTTCGCGCGGGCCGGAGAAGCGCAGCGTGCAGTTGGCCGTGGTGCAGGCCACCCTGGCCGGCGACAGCGAGCCGCTGTACCCGCGGTTGCGCGCACGCGGACTGCTGCCGTCGGGCATCCTCGGCGAGCGCCAGTTCGAAGTGGAGCAACTCAAGACCCGCCCGTACGCCACGGCCATGCTCGGCTGGTTGCAGGGCACGTCGCTGGAGAGCCGCCGCTATGAAGTGGAGATCGACGGTGTGCGCCTGCATGGCCGGGTCGGCGATCGCCATCCGGAGGGCCTGGTGCGACTGCGCGCCGGCGCCCTGAACGGCAACGCGGTGATCCGCCAGGGGCTCGACTGGCTGTTGGCCAACGCCGCCGGCGATGCCTTGCCGCTGGTGCAGTTCCACGACGGTGGTGATGCCGGCCCCGGTCCGCATGTCTTGCCTGCGCTGACCGTGCCTGCAGCCCGCGCGGCATTGCGCGCGCTGCTGCAGCTGCGCCAGCGCGGCCTGCGCGAGCCGCTTCGCTTCGCGCCCTACACCGGCTGGGTGCTGTTCAACGCGCCGGTGGAAAAGCAGCGCAGCGAAGGCTGGAAGCAATGGCATGGCAGCGACCGCAGCTGGGGTGAAGCCAACAGTGATGCGTGGCAGCTGCTGCTGCGTGGCGCCGACCCGTTCGCCGACGACGCCAGTTATGCCGACCTGCTGCGCAACAGCCAGGTGGTCTTCAGCGCCGTGCGCGAAGGCCGCAGCTTCGGCACTGATCCACAGGCAGGCCACGCATGAGCCGCGTTGCCGAGGACCCTTCCATCGACACACGTTTGCCCGACCCTTACCTGGCGTTGCCGCTGCACGGCACGCGACTGATCGAAGCCAGTGCTGGCACCGGCAAGACCTTCACCCTGGCGACACTGTTCACCCGTCTGGTGGTCGAGCAGGGCCTGCGTATCGGCCAGATCCTGGCGGTGACGTTCACCGATGCGGCGACCCAGGAGCTGCGCAAGCGCATCCGCGAGCGCCTGGCCCTGGCCGCACGCCTGGTCGATCTGCCGCCCGGCGATGATGAAACGCCCGACGCGGTGCTGACCCGGCAGGTGCTGCAACGCCATCTGCAGGACGGCACCGAAAGCGCCAAGGCGTTGAAGCGGCGCCTGCAGGTGGCTGCCGATGAAATCGATCTGGCGGCGATCTTCACCATCCACGGCTTCTGCACCCGCGTGCTGCGCGAACATGCGCTGGAGAGCGGGCATACCTTCGACCCGCCGGAGCTGCTGGCCAGCGATCGTGAGCTGCTGGAAGAACTGGCCGCCGATCTCTGGCGCGTGCATGCCAACGACCCGGCCACGCTGGAACCGCTGACCTGGCTGTGGTCCACCCCGGATGCGCTGGCGGCTGACCTGCGCGCGCTGCTGTCATCGCCACCGCTGCATCCGCGGCCGCAACCGCTGGCCGTGGACGACCCGCGCCCGGCCCTGGAAGCGGTCGCGGTGGAACTGGCTGCTGCCGTGCGCGAGCACGGTGAGCGCTTCTTCCTGGACCTGTGCGAAGCGGTCGACAACAAGTGGATCAACGGCGTCTCCTACAAGCTGGGCTGGCTGCACCCGCTGGGTCGCCAGCTGCTGGGTTGGGCCGAGCGCGGCGACGCCGCCGAACTGCTGTCCAGCGACCGCCTGCCGGCACTGCTGCCCGATGCGCTGGTGGCCAAGACCAACAAGAAGTTCGCCGAGCGCACGCCGTCCTCGCCGCTGCAGGCACCGCTGCAGCGCTACGTGGCACTGCTGGCCCAGCGCGAACAGTGGTTGCGGGCGAGTGCGCTGAACTTCCTGCATGCACTGCGCGAGGATGCCACCCAGCGCCTGTCGGCCCTGAAGCGCCTGCGCCGCGTGCAGACCTACGACGATCTGATCGACGGTGTGGCTCGCGCGCTGGAAGGACCGCAGCGGCTGACCCTGGTGAAGCAGCTGCGTGCGCAGTACCGCATCGCCCTGGTCGATGAATTCCAGGATACCGACGACCGCCAGTGGGGCATCTTCCATACCGTGTTCGGCGCCTCGCCGGAGGTGGACGAATTGGGGCTGCAGCCGGCGCTGTTCCTGATCGGTGACCCCAAGCAGGCCATTTATGGCTTCCGCGGCGGCGACATCCATACCTATCTGAAAGCCAAGCAGGTGGCCGAGCAGGCGCCGGCGCTGGACCAGAACTTCCGCTCGCGCCCGGCCGTGCTCCGCGCGCTGCAGGCGCTGTACGACAACGCGGGCGAAGACGCCTTCCTCGAACGCGACATCCAGTTCGAGCCGGTGCGCCCGGGTGGCGTGCGAGCCGATGAGGATTACCTGCGTGATGGCCGGGCCGCACCTGCGCTCACCCTGCGCCTGCTGCGCAGCGAGGGTGAAAAGGCCTTCAGCGCCGATGCCTCGCGCGACGCGGCGACCGAGGCCTGCGTGGCCGCGATCCACCAGATCCTGCTGGAAGCGCGTGCCGGCACCGCGCTGCTGCGCGGGCGTCCGCTGCAGCCTGGCGATATCGCCGTGCTGGTGCGCTCGCATCGCGAAGCCACGCTGGTGCAGCGCGCGCTGGCTGCGGTCGGCATTCCCGCAGTAGCGGCCGGCAAGCAGAGCCTGTTCGCCACCAGTGAGGCCCGTGACCTGCGTGCGCTGCTGCTGGCCTTGCTGCAACCGGCCGACGAAGGGCGCCTGCGTACCGCGTTGGCAACCGTGCTGCTGGGCCAACGCGCAAGTGCGATTGCCAGCATGGAGCGCGAGGGCGACCTGCAGCGCGGGTTCCAGGCGCAGCTGCTGCACTGGCGCGAGCGCTGGCAGCGTGGCGGACCGTTCGCGGTGGTTGCCGATGTCTGCGCCGCGCAGGGCGAACGCCTGCTGGCGCTGATCGATGGCGAGCGGCGCCTGACCAATTACCTGCAGCTGGGCGAACTGCTGCAGGAAGCCTCGGCGCAGGCACTGGGCATGCACGGCCTGCTGGACTGGCTGCAGGGGCAGATGGCCAACGCCGACCAGGACGATGAGCAGCAGCTGCTGCGCTTGGAGTCCGACGCGCGGCGGGTGCAGATCATCACCCTGCACAAGAGCAAAGGCCTGGAATACCCGCTGGTGTTCCTGCCGTTTGTGGGGATCGATGGCGGCGCGCCTAACACCGCTACCCACTGCACCGTGCACCTGCAGGGCGAGCGCCAGCTGCATTGGAAGCTGGACAGGGATGAAGCCTGGGAAGCGGCCAGCAGCCAGCGTGAGCGTGAACAGCGTGCAGAAGACGCGCGCCTGTTGTATGTGGGATTGACCCGCGCCGAGCATGCTCTATGGATCGCCACCGGCGATCTGGCTGGCCATGCGAAAACCCGCCTGTCCCCGTTGCTGGGCGATCTGCAGGCGCTGCGTGTGCATGCGGACGTGGAGCTGGATGACAGCGCGCTGCCGGGCCGTCTGCCGCAGCTGCTGGCCGAAACCGAAGGTGAGCTGCCCGCAGTGCGTGCGTTGACCCGGCGTGTGCCCCATGACTGGTGGGTTTACAGCTTCACCCAGCTGGCGCATGCCGACGCGGGCAACAGCGACGATATCGAAGCGGCGGCCACCGAACTGCCGGCACCGGCCGCCGACGAACCCGCCGGTGCCGAGCTGCCGCTGGAACCGGCACTGCCGGAAGCCGCTGCGGAAGACATGGCGCCGCCGGATCCACGCTTCATGGGCAGCCGTTTCGGCAACGTCCTGCACGATGCGCTGGAGAACGTCGACTTCGCACTGTGGAGCGGCTGGCAGCCTGAGCAACCGGCACCGGAAGGACAGGCCGAGGTACTGCGCCGCTCGCTGCACGACGAAGGCTATGCCGACGAGGATCTGGACGATGGCGTGGCGGTGCTGGTGCCGCTGGTGGGCCACACCCTCACCGTGCCGCTGCCCGAAGGTGGTGCGCTGTGCAGCGTGCCCGAGCATGAGCGCCGCGCCGAGATCGAGTTCCACTTCGCCATCGAGCCGACCGCGGTGCCGGTGCTGCTGCAGCTGCTGCACGAGCACGGCATCGCCAGCGCGCGGCGTGGCTTCGGGCTGCGCAGAAGGCTGGAAGGCCTGATGACCGGCAAGATCGATCTGACCTACGTGCGTGATGGCCGTTGGTATGTGCTGGACTACAAATCCAACCGGTTGCCGGGTTACAGCCCGGACCTGCTGGAGATCGCCATGCGCCACAGCGAGTACGACCTGCAGGCGCTGATCTACACCGTGGCCCTGCATCGCTGGCTGCGTTTCCGCCTGGGCGCGGCGTACGACTACGCGCGTGACATGGGGGGTATCCGTTACCTGTTCTGCCGGGGTCTGGACGTTGCCGGCCACGGTGTGCACGTGCAGCGCTTCGCACCGGAACTGGTGGATGCGCTGGATGCCTTGTTTGCCGGCGGTGAAGCGGCCCAGGCCGATATGGCAGCGCGCGCGCGCGGAGAAACCGCATGAACCTGCTGCGTGATCTGCATCGCAGTGGCCAGCTGCGCACCCTGGACCACGCCCTGGCCACCAGCCTCAAGCGCCTGCGCGAGGACACGCCGGACGACGTGGCACTGGCGGCCGCACTGGCCTCGCTGGCCGTGGCGCAGGGGCACGCGGGTTTCGACCCGCGCCAGCCACAGCGCCTGATCGACGGCGTACCAGCATGGCCTGAGCCTGCGCAGTGGCTGGCACAACTGCAGGCCTCGCCCTGGGTGGCGACGCCGCAGGACGCCAGCGCCGCCGCAAAGGAAGCACCGCTGGTGCTGGAAAACGGCCTGCTGTACCTGCGCCGTTACCGCGAGTACGAGCGGCAGCTGGCCGTCGGCCTGCAGCGCATCGGCCGCCATCCGCTTCCCGCACCGGACATGGCTGCCGTGGCGCCGTTGTTCGCGCGCCTGTTCCCGCAGGCCGCCACCGGCGAAGACCAGCAGGCACGCGCCGCCGGCGTGACCCTGCGCCACCCATTGGCGCTGGTCACCGGTGGCCCCGGTACCGGCAAGACCACCACCATCGCCCGCCTGCTGCTGCTGTTGGCCGCACAGGCGCTGCACCAGGGCCTGCCCGTGCCGAAGGTGGCGCTGGCTGCACCTACCGGCCGCGCTGCCGAGCGCATGGCCGAAAGCCTGCGCCTGGCCGTACAGCGGCTGCAGCAACAGGGGCTGGACCCGGCGCTGTGCACCGCGCTGCCCAGCACCGGCACCACCCTGCATCGCCTGCTCGGGGTGATTCCCGATTCACCGCGCTTCCGCCATCACGCCGACAACCCGTTGCCGGTGGACGTGGTGGTGGTCGACGAAGCCTCGATGATCGACCTGCCGTTGATGGCCAAGCTGGTCGACGCGATCGCCAGCGGCACCCGCCTGATCCTGCTCGGCGATCCCGACCAGTTGCCGTCGGTGGAAGCCGGCGATGTGCTCAGCGCGATCCTGCGCGCCAGCGGCGATGGCATCGGCACCCTCGCCGACGACGCGCAGGCGCTGCATGGCCTGCTGGCAGCGGCCACGCTGCAGCCGCAGGCAGCACCGCGCGCGTTCGCGGGTCGTCGCGTGCAGTTGCAGCGTGGCTACCGGCAGAGTGATGCGCTGGATCTGGCGCCGCTGGCGCAGGCCGTGCGCGGCGGCGACAGTGGCACCGCCGTGCGCCTGCTGCGCAGTGGTGAGCTGGCCGGCGTCCGCTTCCATGAAGGCGAGGCCGATCCGTTGCGCGGCCAGCGCGAGCATCTGCTCGATCATTGGCGCGCGCTGGCCGATGCCGTGGATCCGGCGCAGGCACTGCAGCAGGCCGGCCGCCTGCGCGTGCTGACCGCACTGCGCGAAGGCCCGCAGGGCGCGCGCGGCCTCAACAGCCGCATCGAACAGCTGCTGGCCGGCAACACCCCGGGCTACTTCCAGGGCCGGCTGCTGCTGATCACCGAGAACAGCTACCGCCATCGCCTGTTCAACGGCGATATCGGCATCTGCCTGCGCGATGGCAGCGGCGCGATGGTGGCCTGGTTCCCCGGCGAGACCGCCGACCAGCCCCGCGCCTTCCACCCGGCAGCATTGCCTGCACACGAGAGCGCCTTCGCCATGACCGTGCACAAGGCGCAGGGCTCGGAGTTCGATGAAGTGTGGTTGCAGCTGCCACGCCAGGACAGCCGCGTACTGTCGCGCGAACTGGTCTACACCGGCCTCACCCGCGCCCGCCAGCGCCTGCAGGTAGCCGGCAGTGCCGAGGTACTGGAGGCCGCGTTGAAGCGGCATGCCAGCCGCCTCGGTGGACTGGCGTGGCGGCTGGGGGCGGAAGAAGTGACCGACGAACCAACGCGTATCGAACAACCCACGGTGCAGGGCCAGTTGTTCTGAATCGGGTGCGATGCGCTTGCTGTAGAGCCGAGCCACGCTCGGCTTATAGGTCACGGAGCCGAGCGTGGCTCGACTCTACAAAAGCGCACTTCTATTGTTTTGGAGTTCATCCACGCATGGCGTGGATCTACGCGATCAATACCAGCCCATCCGGATACACGATCGCCGCTTCGTCAGCACTCACATCGAAGAACCCCACGCCGTGCTTCTCGGCCAGATCCTGCACCAACCCATGCGCGCGCTCGGCCACCGAATACGCGAACGCGCCATAGATCACATCGCGGCCGATGCTGTACTCGGTCACTTCGGCGCGATCATCATCGTCGTTGCTCAGCGGGCCGTTCAGCGGCGGAAAGAGCACCGCCATCTCCGCAAACCAGGCCTGCAACGCCGGGCTGCTGACCGCCGGGTCGTCGTACTCGTGGCGTTCGTTCCACTGCGTCTGCTTCTCGAACCAGGCGATGAACGCCGCCGCCTCACGCGGGGCGACGCTGGCCTCGAACACCATCATGTCGTAACTCTTGGGCGCGTCCGGTTGTCGGGGTGAAACGCCGCCGGGCAGGGCCCGGCGCTACCGGAGGATAAGGGGTGCGCCGGGGCATGCCCGGCGATTCGTATCAGGCGGACAGGGTAGCGCCGGGCCATGCCCGGCGGATCGCATCAGACGGACGGCGCTGCGGCGTCCGCCAACCCCAGCGCCAACGCCTTCGCCTCCGGGAACAGTGCAAACCGCAGGCCGACCAGGCCCATCAGCGCCTCATCGCGGGCCTTGCACGCCGCCACGCTGCCGACCCGCCCCAAGGACGTGTCCAGCCGTTCGCGCAGCGCCTCGGCAGCGGCGATCGGCCTGCGCGCGGCGATCTGCCGGCGGTAATGCGCGGCGATCTCTTCGAGGATGTGCTCGACCGCCTCGCGGCTGCGCTCGGGCAGCTCCAGCCGCGCGCGGCGCAATTGCAGGATGTTCAGGCCGATGCGGGCTTCGTTGAGCATGTCCACCGAGGCGATGTCGCTGCCTTCCGGGGTCGCTGCCAGGCGCGGTGCCAGCAGGCCGAGCAGATCCAGCATGCGTGCGGCGAAGCGCTGGCGATCCTGCTGGCCGCGGCCCTCGGCCGCTTCAGCCAACGTGATCCAGCCCTGCCGTACCAGCCGGCGTGCGGTCCATTCGGCACCGACCGAGCGGAACAACCGCGTCATCACCACGGCAAACCCGATGCCGATGAACATCGCGATCGACGAGTTGGCGAAGGTCTGCACGTTGGCACTGTAGGTGTTCTGCAGGCTCAGCAGCGCGGCCAGGTTGACCGTCAGCGGCAGCGCGAACAGCGCGCTCTTCGGGTGGTGCAGCAGCAGGCCCAACGGCAGGAACACCACCGCCAGCACCAGCGCCAGCAGGCCGAAGTCATGCACGGCGGGGAACACGCCGAACAGGTACACGCCGGCCACCAGTGACGCCACCATTGCCCACACCAGGAACGAGACCATGCTCGGCGCCGGGTCATCCTGGGCAGCGAAGAACGCGGCGGTCACCGCGGCCATCATCGCGCCGTTGCCACCGCCCTCCCAGCCCAAGCCGATCCACAGCACGCAGTAGCTCATCAGCGCCACGCCGGCACTGAGCGCGGAAAACAGCGCCATGCCGTAGTCGACGTGCTTGTCGGTGGCGGTGCGTTCGGTGCGGATGCGGTAGTGCGCGCGGTCCAGTGGCGCGGTGCCCTGGTCGATCGCGTGCTGCAGGGTGCGGCAGTCCTGCCACAGGTCCACCAGCTCTTCCAGGCGCAGCAGCAGGCTGGCCAGCTGCAGGTGCTGCAGATCGCGGTCCACCTGTGGCTTCAGTGCACTGATGCGTGCGCGCAGGCGTGCGTAGTCGCTGGCACTGGACGGCGTATCGATCCAGTCGTGGATGTCATCGACCAGCGTCGGCAGGCCCTCGGGCAGGGTCTGTCCGTCGCTGCGCAGCGCACTCAGGCGGTCGGCGATCGATGACAGCACCGGCAGCAGCAACAGCATCCGTTCGCGCAGGCGTTCCATCGACACCGCCGCACCGGCGTGGCGCGGGTCATCGCGGCGCAGGAACTCGATCAGTGCCTCGAACTGCACTAGGTCGGCGGCCAACCGGTTGCGTGGGGCATGCGCACGGCCGCGCTCGAGGATCTGCCGGCACCACTGCGCCGCGTCCTCCATCCATTTGCCGATGCGCGCACCCAGCATCGGCCGCACCGAGGCCGGGAACAGCAACGAAGCAAACAGCACCGCCACCACCGTACCGAGGATGATCTCCTCGCTGCGCGCCACCACGGTGTCGAAGATGGTCTCCGGCGAGGTCACCGCGGGGAAGCCGATGAACGCGGTGGTGTAGCCGGCCAGCAGGAACGCATAGCCGCGCGGGCCGCGGTTGAGCAGGGCCAGGAACAGGCAGCCGGCCAGCCAGATCGACATCGCCGCGCTCAGCACCAGGGGCGTTTCCACCAGCGCGGGCAGCATCAGCAGGGTGGCCAGGCCGGCGGCCAGGGTGCCGAGGATGCGGTACACGCCCTTGGCCCGGGTTGGACCCAGCAGCGGCTGGCTGACGATGTACACCGTGCCCATCGCCCAGTACGGGCGCGACAGGTTGCCGGCCATGGCGACGTACAGCGCGACGATCGCCGCGAGGTAGGTCTTGATCGAGAACAGCCAGGCCTGGCGGTCGGTCAGCCCGTTCATCGCTTACCTCGCCGCCGTCGGCGCAGCCGTGGCAGCGGCACTGTCCTGCCAGCCACCGCCCAGTACCAGGAACAGGTGGATCTGGTCGCGCGAGACCTGTGCCTCGGCCGCGGCCAGGGTGGCATCGCTGCTGGCCAGGCTGCGGTCGGCATCCAGGCTGGACAGGTACGGCGTGCGGCCGCCCTGGTACAGCCGGCGGTTCTGCTCTGCGGCCAGCGCGGCCTGCTCCTGCGCCACCTTCAACGACTGCAGGCGACGCAGATCCTGCGCATAGCGGTCCAGCGCGGTCTGCGTTTCGCGCAGCGCCTGCAGCACGGCATGGTCGAACTCGGCCAACGCGGCATCGGCGCCAGCCTCGGCGGCGTGGATGCGTGCATGCGTGCCCGAGGACGGTAGCGTCCACGAGATCAGCGGGCCGAACGACCACTGCTGGGTCATCGGCTGGCCGAAGTCTTCCAGCAGGCCGGCGGCGCCGACCGAGGCGCCCAGGCGGATGTCCGGGTACAGCTCGGCAGTGGCGACACCAATCCGCGCGGTGGCCGAGGCCAGCTTGCGTTCGGCCTGGCGGATGTCGGGACGGCGCTGCAGCAGGGCGCGGCCATCACCGACCGGCAGCGGCTGGGCCAGGGTCGGTGCGTGCGCGCAGTCGATCACCCCGGCCGGCAGCTGGCCGGGGGTCTGGCCCAGCAGGGCGGCCAGCGAATAGGCCGCGGCCGAACGCTGCGCGCGCAACGGCGGCAGCGCGGCTTCCAACAGGGCCACCTGCGCATTGGCGCGGGCCAGCTCCGGCGGCGTGCCGCGGCCTGCGCTGATCAACCGCTGGGTGACCGAGCGGCTGCGCTGCTGCAGCTGCAGCGAGTGCTCGGCCACATGCAGCTCATGGTTGGCGTGGCAGATCTCCAGATAGCTGTCGGCCACCTCGGCCACCACGCTCACCTGGGCCAGGTCACGTGCGGCGGCTACCGACTGTTCATCGGCGCGCGCCGCTTCGGCACCGCGCTTGAGCTTGCCGAACAGGTCGAACTGGTAGCTGACCGCGAACTTGCCGTCGGCCAGGTTGATCACCGGCAGCTCGTGCTCCTGCAGGAACGACTCGGCCGACAACTGTGCGCGGCTGACCCCGGCCTCGGCCTCGTACTCGAAGCCACCGGCGTCCATCGCCTGTTCGTACACCGCCGCAGCGCGGCGCAGGTGCGCGTCGGCCGCCTTCAGTTCGACGTTGTCGCGCAGAGCCTGGGTGATCAGCCCATCCAGCACCGGGTCGTTGTACAGCGACCACCAGCGTGCCGGCAGCGCCTGGTTGGCGGCCACCTGCGGGTTATCGGTGTCGATGAAGGCTGCATTTGCCTGCGGGCGCTTGAACGCCGAGCCTTCCGGCAGGGCGTAATCCGGGCCGACGGTCCTGCACGCGGCCAGGCTGGCCAGGGCGATGATCAGGCCGAGGCGGGGCAGGGCGGCGTTCACAGGCCCGCCTGTGTCGGCGCAGCGCCGGCCTTCTTGTTCTGCACGTGGCGGCCGGTGTCCACCGTCACCGTGGCGGTGCGCCCGGCGATCAGTTCCACCCCGGCAGGCACTTCGTCGATGGCGATACGCACCGGAATGCGCTGCGCCAGCCGCACCCAGTCGAAGGCCGGGGTCACGTTCGGCAGCAGGCTGCTGCCGTTGCTGCGGTAGCGATCCTCGATGCCGGCGGCGATGCTTTCGACATGGCCGTGCAGAGGGGTGTCCTCGCCCATCAGGCGGATGTCCACGCGCTGGCCCGGGGCTACGCCGCGCAGGCGGGTTTCCTCGAAGTAGCCATCGATGCGGAACGAACCGGTATCCAGCAGCGCCAGCACCGGCTTGCCTGCCACCACGTAGTCGCCCACGCGCATGGTGCGGTCGTTGACCCGGCCATTGGCCGGCGCGCGCACTTCGGTGCGGGCCAGGTTGAGTTCGGCCAGGTCCACCGCGGCCTGTGCGGTGGCCAGTGCGGCCTGAGCCGCCTGCAGCTTGGCCCGGCGCACTTCGGCGTCCTCGGCGGCCACCAGATCCTGCAGGCTGCGGTCGCGGCCGATCTCGCGGCGCAGTTGCGCGACCGACGCTTGGCGCTCGGCCAGGCTGGCGCGGCTCTGCTCCAGCGCGATGCGGTAGCGCGCGCGGTCGATCACGAACAGCAGGTCGCCCTTCTTCACTGCCTGGTTGTCGGCCACCTGCACCGTTTCGACCAGGCCGGACACATCCGGCGCCACCTGCACCACGTCGGCGCCAACGTGCGCATCGCGGGTCCACGGCTCATCCATGTAGTAGACCCACAGCTGGCGCAGCACCAGCAGGGCGACGATCACGGCTGCACAGGTGAGCAGCACCGGCAGGGTTTTCTTCACGATCTTGTTCACGATTGCATCCAACGCAGGAGGTGGAACAGCAGGCCCAGCACGATCCCGTACAAGGCCAGGTTGAACAGCGCCGGGTGCCATACGTGGCGATAGGCGCCGGCACGCTGCAGCAGCGCGTGCAGGCCGCTGTTGACCAGATAGGCCAACACCATCAACCCGAGCAGGGTCGGGACGAACACTCCGTGGAGACTGAATTCACCGGGCATCGGAAAGGGCGGGGGCGAGGAGGGGGAGGGGGGAGGTACAACGAAACAACGGCAACGGGCAAAAGCCGCTGGCGCATGCACGGCAGCGGCGGTGTTCACGGACAGCGGGCTTACGTGATGCGGTCGGCAGCCTCGGCCAGCAGGCGCCATGCCTTCAGTACGGCATGCAGTTCATCCATGGACAGTTCGCCGAACACGTCCTGGCGCAGGCCGATCAACTGATCTTCCAGTTCGCGCACCAGCGCCTGGCCTTCCTCGGTCAGCCACAACAGGTTGGCGCGGCGGTCGCTGGCATCGCATTCGCGGCGGACCAGCCCACTGGCGCAGAGCTTGTCCAGCAGGCGCACCAGCGACGGACCTTCCATGCCCAGCTGCTGGGCCAGCGCGACCTGGCGGATGCCACCGCCGGAGCGGCCGATCATCAGCAGGGGCATGGTGCAGGCGGTGGAGATGCCGTAGCTGCCCAACCGGCTGTCGGCCAGGCGCTGCCACTGCCGCCCTGCGTACAGCAGGCCGGAGCTGAGCTGCATCTGCAGCACGGTGCGCTCGTCGAGGGGTCGGTCCATAAGTAATAGATAGGATACTACTAATTTCATTCCTATCAATAGGTTTTGCTGAATGGGTGGGGTGTAGTGAGGAAAGCGTTGCGCTTGCTGGGTGTCGGCTCGGGCGGCGGAGGGCCGGGCGGGGCAGGACACGCTGCAAGTACGTCCCTGTAAGCTCGATCGGCGCATCCATGCGCCTCACGGTCCTGCCCCGCCCGGCCCTCCACCACCCACCCATCACCCCGCGAGCGCGGAGGGTTGGCTCTTTAAAGGCAAGGGCAGTAGCAGTGCGGACCAACGGTCCGCACCCACCAGGGCAGCGGCGCGCCGCTTCCGAAGCCATGAACCCCAGCTCTTGTCCCTGCTTTCGGGCGGTCCGGCCGCGCCCGCAGGAAACTGTCAGGGAGGTTGAGAGGGGGCTGCGCAGGACCGTTGGCGCCATGGATGGCGCCATCGAGCCCCCAAGGACGGGTTTACGGCGTGTCCTGCGCAGTCCCCTCTCAACCTCCCAACCGATAGCAACGACGCGCCAACACGACCCCCGATGAACCGTCCCCAGAGGACGACCCCCCCCCCGGTCGGGTACGATGCTCGCCCCCCGTTCGGGCGCTGTATGCAATGAGCAAGAACAACGAAAAGGCCGCCCCGCAGGGCGATGTGACCCAGATCCAGGCCGAGGATGCCGTGCGCACCCTGCTGCGCTGGGCCGGTGAGGACCCCACCCGCGAAGGCCTGCTGGATACCCCGCGCCGCGTGGCTGAAGCCTATGGCGACTGGTTCAGCGGCTACCGCGACGACCCGCGCGCCTACATGGAACGCACCTTCGAGGAAGTGGCCGGCTACGACGAACTGATCGTCCTGCGCGACATCGAATACGAAAGCCACTGCGAGCACCACATGGCGCCGATCATCGGCCGCGTGCACGTCGGCTACCTGCCGGCCGGCAAGGTGGTGGGCATCAGCAAGCTGGCCCGCGTGGTCGAAGCCTACGCCCGCCGCTTCCAGGTGCAGGAAAAGATGACCGCGCAGATCGCCCAGTGCATCCAGGATGTGCTGCAGCCGGTCGGTGTCGGCGTCGTCGTCGAAGGCGCCCATGAGTGCATGACCACCCGCGGCATCCACAAGCGTGGCGTCAGCATGGTCACCTCGAAGATGCTGGGCAGCTTCCGCGAGGATGCCCGCACCCGCGCCGAGTTCCTGCGCTTCATCGAAGTGGGCGGCAAGCGCTGAGCGCCGTCGCCTCCCGGTGGCGGCCGCGCGTGGCCGCCGCTTTCGCCGTGCCTGCGCCGCGCCTGCGCGCGCGCGCTGGCCGCCGCGCCCATCCGACCGATCTCGCTGCATGAAGCACCGCGAACGCATCACCCGTTACCGCCACCTGCGCGAACAGCCGCAATGGAAGCTGCTCGCCGCCGACCACGCACCGGAAATCATCGGCCTGCTGCAGGGCCTGCTGATGGACGGCGATCGCACGTTGCCTGCATCGGTCCTCAACGAGCGCCTGCAGCGCGCGCTGGACCAACTCAACGGTGACGAGCTGTCGCGCGAGCTGCCGCGGACCGCGCAGGCCTACGTCGCCCATTGGTTGGCACAGGGCTGGCTGGAACGCCGGCTGCCCGAAGGCGCCGACCAGGAGCAGTACGAGCTCTCGACCCAGGCGCTGCAGGCGATCCGCTTCGCCGACAGCATGGAGCAGGCCCGCGTGGCCGCCACCGAGAGCCGTCTGGCACTGGTGATCGAACAGCTGTCGCAGCTGGCCGCGCAGACCGAGGCCGATCCGGACGCACGCCTGTCCGCACTGCGCGACGAGCGCGACCGCATCGATGCCGAGATCGCCCGTGTCGGCGCTGGTCGTGTGACGGCCCTGGACGGCAAGCGTGCGCTGGAACGTACGCGGCAGATCATCGGCCTGGCCGACGAACTGACCGAAGACTTCCGCCGCGTGCGCGACGACTTCGAACAGCTCAATCGTGATTTCCGCGAACGCATCATCGATGACGAGGGCGAGCGCGGCGACGTGCTGTCCAAGCTCTTCGAGGGCGTGGACGTGATCGGCGAGAGCGACGCGGGCCGTAGTTTCCAGGCCTTCTGGCGCCTGCTCAACGACGCCGAACAGAGCGCCCAGCTTGATGCCGCGCTGGAGACCCTGCTGGCCCGCGGCTTCGCCCGTCGGCTGGACCGCAACGAGCGCAACTTCCTGCGTGGCTTCACCAGCACCATGCTCGAGCGTGGTGGCCAGGTGCACGACGTGCTGCAGAACTTCGCGCGCAGCCTGCGCGGTTTCGTGCAGAGCCGTGGTTACCTGGAGCAGCGCCGCCTCAACCAGCTGTTGAAGCAGGCGCAGTCCGAAGCACTGGCGTTGCGCGATGACTTCCCGGCGCAGCGCGCCATCGGGCGCGACCTGCAGCTGACCACCAGCCGCCTGCGCTCGTGGTCGCAGTGGAAGCTGCATGACCCGCGCAGCGCCCAAGTCGATGGCAACGTCGAGTACAACGATGCGGCCAGCATCAGCCTGGAAAGCGTGGGCGACCTGGTGGCGTCGTCGGAAATCGATTTCCGTACCCTGCGCCGCGACCTGCACGACCTGCTCGATGCGCAGCCGAAACTCAGCATCGCCCAGGCCCTGTCGCAACGCGAAGCGCCGCAGGGGCTGGGCAGTGTCATCGGTTACCTCTCGCTGGGCACGCGCTTTGGCAGCGTGATCGCCGGCGAGCAGGAGCTTGCCGAATGGCGTGGTGGCGACGGCCAGATCCGTCGCGCCCGCATACCGCTGGTTTGGTTTACCCAGGAGAGACGCCATGAGCTGGCATGAAGACCCCATCGACGCACCGCATGCCGACCTGGCCGAAGACGCTTACCAGGCCGAGCCGGTGGCGACCGTGGCCCAGCCGCGGCGCGGCAACGACGTCTACTACATGGGCGATACCGGCCGCCTGCCGCTGGATGCGCGCCGCGCGCTGTGCCAGCTGCTGATCGGCCCCAGCATCGACCAGCTGCGCCACGCCAAGCTGTGGCCGGCACTGATCCGCAGCGAAGCCGGCATCCGTTCGGCGCTGTCGGACCTGTTCCTGGAACTGGTGCTCGACCGTGACAGTGGCGTGGCGTTCACCCGCCAGGCCGACACCGAGGACGTCGATGCACCGGTACTGCTGCGCACCTCGCCGTTGACCTTCATCGATTCGGTGCTGCTGCTGTACCTGCGCCAGCAGCTGGGCGAAGCCGATGCACGCGGCAACCGCGCCGTGGTCGCCGACGCCGAAATGGCCGAAGCGCTGGCCATCTACGAGAAGAACCTGTCCACCGATCGCGCCGGCTTCAACCGCCGCGTCGCCTCGGCGGTGCAGAAGATGAAGGACAACCACATCCTGACCCGCCTCGGCGGCCAGGAAGACCGCCACGAAGTCTCGCCGGCGTTGAAGCTGCTGTTCTCCGCCGAAGACGTATCCCAGCTGTCGGCGGTTTACCGCCAGCTGCGCGAAACCCCGGCCGCTGAAGCCTGAGAGACCCGAGCACCGCATGGCCATTTCCAAGCACACTCCCGCCCTGTTCAACGACGGCCTGCCGGACCCGCGCCTGCAGCAGTTCCGCATGCGCCGCCTGCAGGTGCACAACTGGGGCACCTTCAACGGCCTGACCGAAGTGCCGATCGCCGAGCGCGGCTTCCTGTTCGTCGGCCGCTCCGGCTCGGGCAAGTCGACCCTGCTCGATGCCATGTCCGCACTGCTGACGCCACCGGCCATCGTCGACTTCAACGCCGCTGCGCGAGAAGCCGAACGCAGCGGCCGCGACCGCAACCTGGTGTCCTACGTGCGCGGCGCGTGGGCCGACCAGCAGGACAGTGGCACCGGCGAAATCGCCACCCAGTACCTGCGCAAGGGCGCCACCTGGACCGCGCTGGTGCTGGAGTACCGCGCCGGTGATGGCCGCGTGGTCAGCCTGGTACGCCTGCTGTGGATTGCCGGCAGCAGCACCTCCGCCGGTGACGTGCGCAAGCACTACATGATCGCCGAGCGTCCGTTCGACATCGCCAAGGATCTGGGCGGTTTCGACCTGGACCTGCGCAAGCTCAAGCAGAAGCTGGCCGACGTCCATCACTTCGATACGTTCTCCGGCTACGCCGAACGCTTCCGCCACCTGCTCGGCATCGACAACGAGATGGCGCTGCGCTTGCTGCACAAGACGCAGTCGGCGAAGAACCTGGGTGACCTGAACGTCTTCCTGCGCGACTTCATGCTCGACACGCCGAAGACCTTCGACGCCGCCGAACGACTGGTCAGCGATTTCGCCGAACTCGATGGCGCGCACCAGGCCGTGGTCACCGCGCGGCGCCAGGTCGAAACCCTGCAGCCGGCGCGCGAACATTACGGCGACCTGCAGGCGATGAGCCGCCGTCGCGGCGACGACGAAGCGCTCAAGCTCGGTATCGACAGCTTCCGCGAAAGCCGCCGCCAGTTGCTGATCGAAGCGCGCCTGCGCGAGATGGACACGCGTGATCGCGGCCTGCTGGGTGAAGAGGCGCAGCGTCGTGCGGCGCTGGACAACCACACCGAACGCCTGGCCGAGCTGGAACTGCAGCGCCGCCAGCAGGGTGGTGAGCGCATCGAGGAGCTGGAACGCGAGCAGGGCCGCGCCGAAGCCGAACGTGATCGCCGCCTGGCCAAGCAGGCACAGGCGCGTGACGCCGCACAGAAGCTGCAGGCCGCGCTGCCCGAGGATGCACATGGCTTCGCCGAGCTGCTTGAGCAGGCGCAGTCCGAACTGGAAGACCGTCAGCGCGCGTCGAGCGCTCTGGACGATGCCATCAGCGAACGGCTGGGCGGCAAGCGCGACGACGAGCGCCGCTTCTCCGAAGTGCGTGGCGAACTGGAGGCGATGCAGCGCACGCCCTCCAGCATTCCTGCACCGATGCAGAAGCTGCGTGCGCGCCTGGCCGAAGAAACGGGTATCTCCGAAGCGGCCCTGCCGTTCGTCGGCGAACTGATCCAAGTCCGCTCGGAAGAGCAGAGCTGGCAGGGCGCGATCGAGCGCGTGCTCGGTGGCTTCGCGCAGTCGCTGCTGGTCGATGACAAGCATTACAACGAGGTGGCCGAGTGGGTGAACCGTACCCACCTGGGCATGCGTTTCACCTACTACCGCGTGCGTCGCAATGATGAGGCGTTCGCCCGCGAACCGTCCGCCAAGTCGCTGCTGCACAAGCTGGAACTGCGCGACCACGTGTTCGAAGGCTGGCTGCGCCGCGAGCTGGGCAAGCGCTTCGACTACGAATGCGTGGACGCCAAGCAGCTGCGCAACGTCGACCGCGGCATCACCCGCGAAGGCCAGGTCAAGCATCCGGGCGACCGCTTCGAGAAGGATGACCGCAGTGCGGTGAACGATCGCCGCCGCTGGCTGCTGGGCTTCAGCAACCGCGACAAGCTCGCTGTTTTCGAGAAGGAGGCGCAGGAACTGGCCGCCCGTATCGCCAGCTGCGATACCGACATCGCGCGCCTGCGCAGCCAGCGTGACCGCGACAACGAACGTCGCCTGGCCTGCCACCAGCTGGTCGGCATCAGTTGGAACGAAATCGACGTCGCCGCGCCGCAACAGCGCCTGGCCGACATCGAGGCCAGCCTGCACGCCCTGCGCGAAGGCAATGCCGACCTGGCCAGGATCGCCCAGCAGATCGACGCCACCCGCGCCGATATCGAGCAGGCCCGCCGCACTTACGAAGACACCCGCGTCGAGCGCGGCCAGCTGGTGCGCGAACGCGACCGCCTGGACCGGGCCCGCCAGCAGAGCCGTGCACTGGTATTGCCGGCACTGGCCGAAGACCAGGAAGCCGGCCTGGCCGAGCGCCTGCAGGAGCAGGGCCCGCTCAGCCTGGAAACGCTGGAGGCGCACATGCGCCAGGTCAGCAACGCGCTGAACGAACAGCTGTCGTCTTCGCAGCAGGACGTCAACCGCGTCGAGAACCTGCTGCTGGGCTGCTTCCGTCGCTTCATCCAGCAGTGGCCGGAAGAATCGGGCGACTTCACCGTGTCGGTGGCCTCGGCCGAGGATTTCCTCGCTCGCCTCGAGCGCCTTGAACGCGATGGCCTGCCGCAGCACGAAGAACGCTTCTTCGACCTGCTGCAGAACCAGAGCAAGAACAACCTGCTGGCGCTGCAGCGGCACAGTGCCGAGGCCCGCAAGTCGATCGGCCAGCGCCTGGACGAAGTCAACGCCAGCCTGGAGCAGGTGCCCTTCAACCGTGGCACCCTGCTGACCATCGAGCTGAACGACCGGCGCCTGCCGGAAGTGCAGGAGTTCCACCAACAGCTGCGCGAGGTGCTGTCGCAGCAGCAGACCGAGCAGCGCGACGTCGCCGAAACGCAGTTCACCGTCCTGCGCCAGCTGGTCAACCGGCTGGGCTCGCAGGAAGGCGAGGACAAGCGTTGGCGTGAGATTGTGCTGGACGTGCGCCTGCACGTGGAGTTCATCGGCGTGGAGCTGGACGTGGAAACGCGCCAGCAGGTCGAGATCTACCGCAGTGGCGCCGGCAAGTCCGGTGGCCAGCGGCAGAAGCTGGCCACCACCTGCCTGGCGGCGGCGTTGCGCTACCAGCTCGGCGGTGCCGACAGCCAGTTGCCCAGCTATGCCGCGGTCGTGCTCGACGAAGCCTTCGACAAGGCCGACAACGAGTTCACCGCGCTGGCGATGAACATCTTCGACAACTTCGGTTTCCAGATGGTGGTCGCCACCCCGCTGAAATCGGTGATGACGCTGGAGCCGTTCATCGGTGGCGCCTGCTTCGTCGAGATCAGCGGCCGCCACGATTCCGGCGTGCTGCTCATCGAGTACGACGAAGAAGGCAAGCGCCTGAAGCTGCCGGAGCGCAGCCGCCAGCAGGCCGACGAACCGGAAGAAGCCGAGGCCTGACCGTCTCGGCCTGTGGTAGCGCCGGGCCATGCCCGGCGGCGCTTGCGGCCGGAATCATCATGTGAACCTGTAGAGCCAAGCCATGCTCGGCTGCTCTCCGCGACCGGAAACCGCGTGCCAACCCAGGTTGGCACCTACCAGGTCGCGACGCTCATTCACGAACTACGGAACGTATCCCACGCCATCCGCGCGATCAGCACCACCACCAAGCCCACGAACAGCTTGCGGATGAACGGCGTGCCGCCCTTCAGCGCCAACCGCGTGCCCACCACCGAACCGATGATGTTGGCCGCTGCCATCGGCAGCGCGAACAGCCACAGGATGTTGCCGGTCGGCACGAAGAACGAGATCGCCGCCACGTTCGTCGCCAGGTTCACCACCTTCGAGGCTGCCGACGCACGCAGGAAGTCCAGCCCGAAGAAGCGCACGAACAGGAAGATCAGGAAGCTGCCGGTGCCGGGCCCGAAGAAGCCATCGTAGAAACCGATCGCCGCACCGATCGCCAGCGCGATCACCAGCTCGCGGCGGCCGATCTCCTGCGGCCGGTGCAGCGCGCCGAAGTCCTTCTTCCACAGCGTGTAGGCCAGCATCGCCACCAGCAGCACCAGCACCAGTGGCCGCACCGCGTCCTTGGGCAGCAGGCTGACCGCCGTAGCGCCAAGGAAAGAGAACACGAAGGCCGTACCGGCGGCGAACAGCACCGGCTTCCACGGGAAGCGCACGTTGCGCGCATAGCGCCATGCCGCCGCGCCGGTGCCGAACATCGAGCTGAACTTGTTGGTGCCGAACAGCATCGCCGGCGTCTGCTGCGGCAGCACCGTGAACAGGCCCGGCAACTGCACCAGTCCGCCGCCACCCACGGCCGCATCGACCAGGCCGGCAACGAAGGCGATCACCACCAGCCACCACAACTCAGGAGGAATCAGTTCCAGCACGGCGCTCGATCGAAGTGAGGGCGCGACAGCATACGCCTGTCACATTGCCCTCGCCCACGCGACAATACCCGCATGAGCCGAACCGCCCCCGATCCCTGTCCCTGTGGCCTGGCCGCCGACTACGCCGCCTGCTGCGGTCGCTTCCATGCCGGCGACGCCGCGCCCGATGCCGAGCGTCTGATGCGCTCGCGTTACAGCGCCTATGTGCGCCATCTGCCGGACTACCTGCGTGCCACCTGGCATCCGCATACCCGTCCCGCAGAACTGACGCTCGATGATGCCCCCGGCCAGCGCACCCAGTGGCTGGGCCTGACCGTGCAGGATCACCAGGTGACCGGCACCGACAGCGCCGAGGTCCGCTTCACCGCCCGCTACCGCGTCGGCGGCGGCAGCGCAGTGAAAATGACCGAGCACAGCCGCTTCCTGCGGGTCGAGGGTCGCTGGTACTACCTCGACGCCGTCTGAGCGTGGCTGCCGCGCACGGCCAGCACGCGCTGGCCGCCATGCGCACACACGCGGTTGCGGCCTTCCTCCTTGGCCGCATACAGCGCCTGGTCGGCCGCTTTGACCACCCCGGCAGGGCGCGGATCGACCCGGCTGTCGGCCAGGCCGATGCTGACGGTCACCTGCACCACCGCACCGCCACCGCCGCGCCCACGCTGCTGCTGGCCGAGCGTATCGTCACGGCTGCGGGTGCTGCGGTCGCGCAGCTGCATCCGGCTCTGCTCGATGCCCTGCCGCAGCGCCTCCACCGCATCCACGCAGGCCGATGCCGGGCGATCGAGGAAAACCACCGCGAATTCCTCGCCGCCATATCGGAACGCGCGGCCGCCGTCGCCCACCCGCGACAACCGTGACGCCACCAGTTTCAGCACGTCATCGCCGGTGTCGTGACCGTGGGTGTCGTTGAACTTCTTGAAATGATCGACGTCGATCATCGCAATGCTGTAGGTGCCGGTGGCGCGCTTGAGGGTTTCGTTGAATGCTCGGCGGCCGGGCAGGCCGGTCAGCTCGTCGCCGAAGGCCATGTGGAAGGACTCCTGCAGGGTCGCCGCCAACATCAGCAGCAGCGCCGCCACGCTCAGCGCCGGCAGCAGTACCGGCTGCAGGAAGATCCGCGGCAGCATCCACCACAGGCACAGCAGGGCCAGCAGCATGGCCGTATGCAGCGGCCGTGGCTGGCGCCATGCCTGCCATCCCAGCGCAGCGGTGGCCAGCAGGAACAACACGGCGGGCAGCTGCGCCAGCGCGTTCCAGTCGCTCGGTAGCCATGGGAAGTGCCGGTTCGACAGCAGGTCGTGCATGCCCTGCGGCTGCTGTGCAGCAAGCAGGATGAAGATCGCCACGGCAACACCGCTGATCGTGGCCCTCAGCAGCAGGTCCTGGCGGCGGCGCCCGCGCTCGGGCCACAGCGCATGGGCGGCGAACAACAACGGCAGCCAGGTCGAGATCGCGTGGAAGCGCAGTGGCGTCAGCGCCGTTACCCGGCCATCGCGCAGGTAGTGCCCCAGGTCCTGGTGCAGCACTGCGAAGGCCAGCGCCACCAGCAGCAACAGGCACAACGTGCGCACCTGGTTGTACAGCAGCGCAAGCCCTGCACCCAGGCAGGCCAGCAGCCAGGGCAGGATGCGCTGCCCGGCGCGGCCGACATCATCGTTTTCCAGGCTCGCCCACAGCACCAGCGCGACCAGCACGGCGGGCAGCACGAACAGGTAGTGCACAGGCTGTCGGAGCGGATGATGGGCCACACGGAATTCCAGCGCGGTCACGACGCGGCCGCAGCACTGCCGTTAGCGGCGCAACGGTGCCCTTCTTGAACGGTGCCCTTATTGAATGCGCGGGCGCCGATGTGAACAGCATGGCACCGGGCCATGACATCGCGCTCACCGGCCGCGGCCGAAGCTGGTCGCATGGACAGCGTACCCGCCGCCGTCGCTGCCCCGCAGCATGACCTCGCCCGCCACTTCACCCACGTGCGGGGGCGCAGCGTGCAGCTGGCCGCACCGCTCAGCCCCGAAGACGCCCTGCTGCAGAGCATGGCCGATGCCAGCCCGGCCAAGTGGCACCTGGCCCACACCACTTGGTTCTTCGAACGCTTCGTGCTCGCCAGCCGGCCCGGCTACACACCCTGGGATCCGGCCTGGGACTATCTGTTCAACAGTTACTACAAGAGTCTCGGCCCCGCCCACGCACGGCCACAGCGCGGTCTGCTGTCGCGACCCTCGCTGCAGCAGGTGCACGCCTACCGCCGACACGTGGATGCGCAGGTGCTGGCACAACTGCGCGACGGCGATCTCGGCAGCGATGCCCTGCAGCACCTGCAGCTGGGGCTGCACCACGAACAGCAGCACCAGGAGCTGCTGCTCACCGACATCAAGCACGCCTTCTGGTGCAATCCGCTGCAGCCACCGTATCGCGATGACCTGCCCGTCGCCGTCAGCGCCGGCAGCGCGCAGGGCTGGGTCGAACAGGGCGAACGCATCGTCAGCATCGGTGCGTCCGCTTGGCCGCAGCGCGCGGCCTTCGCCTATGACAATGAATCGCCCGTGCATCGCGTGCTGCTTCCTGCGCATGCCATCGCTGAACGCCCCCTCAGCAACGCCGAGTACCGCGCCTTCATCGACGCGGGCGGCTACCGTGATCCGCGCTGGTGGCTGAGCGAAGGCTGGGCACTGCGCGAGGCTGAGCAGTGGCAGCATCCGCTGTACTGGGATGACGACCTGCTGCGCGAGTTCACCCTGGGTGGCTGGCGCGAGCTCGATCCGCACGCACCGGTCTGTCATCTCAGCTACTACGAAGCCGATGCCTGCGCACGCTGGGCCGGCGCCCGCCTGCCCACCGAATTCGAATGGGAAGCAGCCGCCGCCACGCAGCCGGTCGCAGGCCACTTCGCCGATGACGATCATCTGCACCCGATGGCAGGGCAGGGCGACGGACTGCGCCAGCTGTTCGGCGACGTGTGGGAATGGACCAGCAGCGCCTATGGCGCTTACCCCGGTTTCCGTCCCTTCGCCGGCAACCTCGGCGAGTACAACGGCAAATTCATGTGTGGCCAGTGGGTACTGCGCGGTGGCAGCTGTGCCACCCCGCGCGGCCATGTACGCGCCAGCTACCGCAACTTCTTCATGCCACCCGCGCGGTGGCAGTTCTCAGGCCTGCGCCTGGCAAGGGATCTTTCATGAGTACCGTCCAGGATGCGCTGCAGGCGCTGACCGACCTCACCCCCGGCCGCCAGCAGATCCTTGCCGACGCCGTGGCGGGGTTGTCGCACGCCTCACGCCAGTTGCCTTCCAAGTACTTCTACGACGCGCGCGGCTCGCGCTTGTTCGAGCAGATCACCCACACCCGCGAGTACTACCCCACACGCACCGAGCTGGCCCTGCTGGATCGGGTACTGCCGCAGATCGCGCAGGCGGTGGGGCCGCGCGTACATGTGGTGGAACTGGGTAGTGGCAGCGGCCGCAAGACCGCCCGCCTGCTGGCCGCTCTGCAGGATCCGGTGGCCTATACCCCCATCGAGATCTCGCGCGCGGCGCTGTTGTCCAGCATCGACCACCTGGCCCCGGCGCTGCCGGAGGTGGAAATGCTGCCGGTGTGTGCCGACTTCACCCGGCCGGTGCAGGTTCCCGTGCCGGACCGGCCTGCCGCGCGCCGGCTGCTGTTCTTCCCGGGCTCCACGCTGGGCAACTTCGCTGATGAGGACGCGATCGCGCTGCTGCGCGCAATGCGGCAGACGATGGGCAAGGACGGCCTGGCGCTGGTCGGTATCGACCTGCACAAGGACCCGGCACTGATCGAGGCCGCCTACAACGATGCCGACGGCATCACCGCCGCCTTCACCCTGAACCTGCTGGCGCGCCTCAACCGCGAGGTCGGCAGCGATTTCGATCTCGACGGCTTCCGTCACCAGGCCCGTTACAGCACTGCGCGCCTGCGCATCGAAACCGACCTGGTCAGCCAGCGCGAGCAGGACGTCCATCTCGACGGCCGCACCTTCCACTTCAGCGCGGGCGAACCGATCCGCGTGGAGTACAGCCACAAGTACACCGACGCCAGCTTCGGCCATCTGCTGCAGCAGGCAGGGCTGGAGGTGGTGGCGCACTGGAACGCTGACCATCCTGCGTACGGCCTGCGCCTGCTGCGCCCCGCACCGTAGCCACCGGTAGTGCCGGCCGCTGGCCGGCAGCAACGACCAACCTGGCCGCCCCTCCGCGTTACCATGGCTCCAGCACCGGCAACACGGAGTACGCCATGCCCATTCTGACCACGCTCGGCCTCGCCGCCGCGCTTGCCGTGCCAGCGGCGGCCCCGCCGACAGCCGCGGCAACCGCTGATCCCGCGTTCGCCCGCTGCATGGCGGGCCTGCAGACGACTGCCGCCACCCAGGGCATTGCCGCTGACCGTTTCACGGCCATCACCGCCGGACTGCAGCCCGATCCCACCGTGCTGCCGCTGCTCGACGCGCAGCCGGAGTTCACCACACCGATCTGGGACTACCTGGCCGCGCTGGTCGATCGCCAGCGCGTGGACGACGGCCGCGCCATGCTGCAGCAGCACCGCGATCTACTTCAGCGCGTATCGGCGCAGTACGGCGTCGATCCAGTCACCATCGTCGCCGTATGGGGTGTGGAGAGCGACTACGGCCGTGTGTTCGGCAAGCGTCCGCTGCTGCAGTCGCTGGCCACGCTGTCCTGTGCCGGCCGACGGCAACCTTTCTTCCGCGGCGAACTGCTGGCGCTGGTCAAGCTCATCGACAAGGGTGACCTGCAGGCGCAGGGTCTGACCGGTTCCTGGGCCGGCGCCTTCGGCCACACCCAGTTCATGCCCAGCACCTACGCACGCATTGCCGTTGATGGTGATGGCGATGGCCGCCGCGATCTGGTCGGCAGCATTCCCGATGCATTGGCTTCCACCGCCAACTATCTGAAGCGTGCCGGCTGGCGAACCGGCGAACCCTGGGGCATGGAAGTCCGCGTCCCCACCGGCTTCAACGCCAGCCAGGCCGGCCGCACCCAGCGCCGCGCACTGGCCGACTGGCGCGCATTGGGCGTGACCGGCCTGGACGGCAGCGCGCTGGCGCCGGCCGGCCTGCCCGCCGATGCACGCGCCGCGCTGCTGCTGCCGGCCGGCAACAAGGGCCCGGCGCTGCTGGTGTTCCGCAACTACGACGCGATCTACAGCTACAACGCGGCCGAGAGCTATGCCTTGGCCATCGCCACCCTGGCCGATCGCCTGCGCGGGGGTAATGGACTGGTGACGGCCTGGCCCACCGATGATCCCGGTCTTGGCCGCGACGAGCGCCGCCAGCTGCAGACCCTGCTGCTGGCGCGCGGCCACGACATCGGCGCCGCCGATGGCATGATCGGTACCGCCAGCCGTCGCGCCATCCAGGTCGAGCAGCGCCGGCTCGGTTGGGCCGACGCCGATGGTCGCGCCGGCCAGCGCATCCTGCGCGCGCTGCAGAGCGGACCGCAGGCGAAGGTTCCGGCCACACCCACCCGCTTCAGCCTTCCCACCAACTACAGTGCCGTGCAGTCGCCGGCCATCCGGAGTCGATCCAGCGTGCAACAGATAAAGGGCGTCAGCAGCGGCCAGTTCCAGGGACTCGATGCCTGGCTGGTGGAAACCCCGCAGGCTACCGCCGCCATCAGTGTGTTCGGCGGCCAACTGCTCTCGTTCGTGCCCAAGGGCCAACCCGATGTGATGTGGCTCTCGCCCAAGCGCGCGGCACTGCCTACGCCCATCCGCGGTGGCAGCCCGGTGTGCTGGCCGTACTTCGGCCGCCAGGGGCAGGGCGATGACGTGCCGGCCCATGGCTTCGTGCGCACCTTGCCCTGGGAACTGCAGCAGGCGCGCCGTCTCGACGATGGCAGCGTCGAACTGACCCTGGCCCCACCCGCGTTGGACAACCTCGGCCTGCGCCTGACCATGACCGTCCGTATCGGCCGTGAACTGCGCCAGCAGCTGGTTACCGAGAACACCGGCAAGGCCCCGGCCGCCATCACCCAGGCGCTGCATAACTACTTCCGTGTTGGTGACGCCAGCAAGGTCGACGTCGACGGCGTCGATGGCCTGGACTACCTCGACAAGTTCGAGAACTACGCCCAGTCACGCCGCCAGCAGGGCCCCTGGTCGCTGCGTGATCCGCGTGATCCGGGCCGCAGCGACCGCATCTACACCCAGGCCGGCGGGCACTATGTGCTGCGCGACCCGGTGCTCAAGCGCCGCATCGACATCCGCACCGAAGGCAGCCGCTCGCTGGTGGCATGGAACCCTGGCGCCGACGCTGCCGCGAAGATGGCCGATGTCGGTGACGGTTGGCGCGACTACGTCTGCCTGGAAGCCGCCAACGCCGGGCCGGATGTGATCACCATCGCCCCCGGCGATCGCCACACGCTGGTGCAGACGCTGTCCAGCGCATCCCTGTAAACCGCGCAACACCCACACAGGAAGATCTTCAATGCAGGAAGCACAGTGGTACTACGCCCGCCACGGCAAGAGTGAAGGCCCAGTGGACCTGGCTGGCCTGCAGAGGCTGCAGCAGGACGGCGTCATCACCGGCCACACCCTGCTCTGGTGCGAGGGCATGGCTGGCTGGCAGCCGCTGCAGTCGCTGCAGTCGACTGCAGCGCCAGCGTCGGGTGCCGACGGCGTCGCCGACGGCCCGGCAGCACCGCCTGCCAGTGAGACCGCCGTCGCCGCAGCGTCCAGCCATGACCCATACCGCGCACCGACCGCAGCGGCAACGCCCGATGTCATTCCACTGGGCGCCGGACTGACCGGCCAGTTGGGTCTGTATGCAGCCATTGTCGGCGGCAACTTCCCGATCTATCGCAAGCGTTGGCGCCTGGACCAAGGCACCGCGAACGCGGCGGGCACCTGGCACTGGCCGGGGTTCCTGTTTGGCGTGATCTGGATGATGTACCGGAAGATGTACCGCATGGCCGCCATCTGGGTCGGCGTGCTGGTGGCATCCAGCGCGATCGAGGCCTTCATCGAAGTGCCGGATGCCCTGTCGCTGGTGATCAACCTGGGCCTGAGCGTTACCGTGGGTGTCTTTGCCAACAGCTGGTACCTGCAGCATTGCCAGCGGGAGATCGCACGCGCCCAGTCGCTCAGTACGGACAACGAGGCTGCGGTGCGCAGCACGCTGGCAGCACGTGGCGATACCAGCGTGATTGGTGCTGTGATCGCCATCGCCGTGTCCGTCACCCTGGGCATCGTCGGGGCCGTGTTGGCCGGCTGATTCCTTCAGCTGGCCTGCCGCGGCCGCAGCACCCACAGGCAGAGCGTCCCGGCGACCAGGCCCCAGAACGCAGAACCGATACCGGCCAGTGTCATCCCCGAGGCGGTCACCAGGAAGGTGACCAGCGCGGCCTCGCGGTCGCGCTCCACCGCCAATGCACTGGCCAGGCTGTTGCCGATGGTGCCGAACAGGGCGATACCGGCCACGCAGGCCACCAGTTCCTTGGGGAAGGCAGCGAACAGGGCCGCTACGGTGGCCCCGAACAGGCCGATGACGATATAGAAGGCGCCGGCCGCCATCGCCGCCGTGTAGCGCCGTGCCGGATCCTCGTGGGCATCACGGCCCATGCAGATCGCCGCAGTGATGGCCGCCAGGTTCAGTGCATAGGCGCCGAAGGGTGCCAGCAGCGTGTTGACCACGCCGATCCAGCCGATCACCGGCGACACCGGCGCGTCGTAGCCGGAGGCGCGCATCACCGCCACACCGGGGATGTTCTGCGAGGCCATGGTGACCACGAACAGGGGCAGGGCGATACCGACCATCGCCGTCCACGACAGCGAAGGAGTGACCCATTGCGGTACGGCCAGCTGCAGGTGCACCTGTTGTGCATGCAGCAGACCCTGGCTGGCGGCGATGGCGATGCCGACCAGCAGGGTGGCGATCACCGCATAACGAGGGAACAGGCGGCGGCCCAGCAGCCAGGTAGCGAACATGGCCAACGCCAGTAAGCGCTGGGTGTTCATTGCCACGAATACCTCCAGGCCGAAGCGCAGCAGCACACCGGCCAGCATGCCCGCGGCCAAGGCCATGGGCACGCGCTTCATCAACCGGGCGAACACCCCGGAGAAGCCAACGAGCATGCCCAGCACCGCCGCCAGCAGGAACGCACCGGTAGCTTCAGACAGAGACGCGCCACCGGCACCGACGACCAGCATCGCCGCACCCGGCGTCGACCATGCGGTGACCACCGGGACGCGGTAGCGCAGTGACAGGCCGATG